>CAZXHZ010000119.1:0-10829 GCA_964639755.1 uncultured Luteolibacter sp.
GGATCAAGCGGATTGGCCGCCGTCGCCATGTCGAGGGTCGGATCCGCGAGCATCGCCTGCGCCAACTCATCGATGAGACCCGGATCGATCATCGGTTCGTCGCCCTGGATGTTGATGATGTGGCTCGCCTGCGGCACGGCCTTGACCGCCTCAGCAATCCGGTCGGTTCCCGTCGGATGATCCGGCGAAGTCATCACCGCCTTGCCGCCAAAGGCATGCACCGCATCAAAAATCCGCGCGTCATCGGTGGCGATCAACACCGCATCGAGAAGCTCACATTGGCGGCAACGCTCCCAAACATGCTGAATGAGTGGCTTGCCGGCGATGAGATGGAGCGGCTTGCCGGGGAACCGGGTGGATCCCCAACGCGCGGGAAGAATGCCTAAAACATGGCCGGCAGATGAATTTTTGAGCACGCTGATATGAGGTTGGGCAAAGGTACAACAGCGGGGCTCGATCGGACAAGAGCGGTTTCCGAAAAATCATCTCCCCTGCAAATGCTTGCTTTGTCAGCCCAGTCGTTTGCCATGGCGCAACTTCACTATCCGAATGGGGTTGAATCCAAGTCACCATGCGTCATTCTGTAGACCGCATCGATTTCCTCCCGCCATGGAGCCAACCGCTACAAGCCAGCCCAATGACGACGGGATGCAGGACTTTTCTCTGATGAGGCAAATTGCCTGTGGCGATCATGGAGCTTTTCGCGCCCTCGTTGAACGTCATCAAGACGCTGTGGTTGGCACTGTGACCAAAATGCTCGGTAATCCGAGTGATGCGGAGGACATAGCCCAACAGGTTTTCCTGCGAATCTGGCGCAATGCCAAAGGTTACCGACCCGATGCCAAGTTCACCACCTACCTTTTTACAATTACACGCAACCTAGTCTTCAATGAAACCCGTCGACGCGGACGCAAAAAGGAAATCTCGCTCGACAATTGTGAATCATCCGGCTGCCACCGCGAACCCGGCGACGACCCGCACCGCCAGCCCGATGCCTCACTCCTCGAGTCCGAACTCCGGGATGCCGTCGACAAAGCCATCGCCTCTCTCCCCGAGACCCAACGCCTCGCCGTGATCCTCCGCCGCTACGAAAACCTCTCCTACGAAGAAATCGCCAAGGCGCTCGACCTCTCGGTTGCCGCCGTGAAAAGCCAGCTCTTTAGAGCCCGTGGCAGCCTGCGTGAGGCCTTGGAGGGATATTTAAATGATTGAAAATCAATGATTTGTTATTTTCAGCGTCGCTTTTTTGCGTTCTTGCCAAGAACCGCTCACCCGCTCTAAGCTCTCCCCCCGCCCACCCGCCTCGGGTGCCCGCGCGAGAAAACCGACCGTTTCACCGCAGTGCGATATCTTGATGCGATCAAACGCTGGCGACTGGCCCAACGAGGCCTTTCGTCGGGCAGAAAACGACGGATTCATAGCGGGAATCCCCTCTTGCAAATTATCCAACAGAGCTTTTGGATCCGATGGTCGCTGTTTGTGGCCTTTGCCATGGTCTCTGCCGTAATGGTGTACAACGCGGCCCCTGCATCGACCTTTGCAAACGATCCCGGCATGGGCGCTCTCTATGGCGCCGTGATTGCCTTTGCCGCAGTGGTGATGTTTCAGGTGAGCCTGCAAACCGCATGCAATTACAATAGCCGAGTACTGCTCGTTTTCGGTGGCCTAATCTGCCACCTGGCGCTCGTGCGCCTGATCGTTAGCCTCGCCTCTTCCGGCGTGATCTCGCGCGAACTTCACCTGTTTGTGATTCCCTTCGCGCTCGCCCCGATGCTGCATGGCATTTTGCTCGGCCGTTCGGTAGGAGCATTTTCTGCGGTTTTTGTCACACTCATTGGCTGCCTTTTCGCCCCTCAGGGCGAAGCTTTGGCTTACATGATTCTCAGCCTAGTTGCCGGAATCACCAGCGTTCTGCTCGCCCACCGCATACGCAAACGCGCCCAGCTGTTGCAAATTGGCCTGCATGTCGGCGCCGTCACGCTGGGCCTCGGGCTGCTCTTGGGCAGAATTGATCTCGGATCCTGTTTCGGCCCCAACCCGATTGAGCATGTGCGGATCCTAAGCATTGGTGCAGCCACCGCGATCGGCACGGCACTTTTCACCGCCATGCTCATTAATGGACTGCTACCACTGCTCGAGGGAATCTTTGTGCTTACCACCGACATCAGCTGGTTGGAGCTCAGCGACCTCAATCACAAACTGCTTCGCCAGATGCAACTGGAGGCGCCCGGCACCTTCCATCACAGTCTGGTCGTCGCCGCACTCTCCGAAGCCGCTGCGGAAAAAATCGGAGCCAACGCCCCGCTCTGCCGCGTTTGTTCGTATTTCCACGATGTTGGAAAACTCAGCAAACCTTTGTACTTCATCGAAAACCAACACGAAGGAAGTGAAAATCCGCACGACTCACTCACCCCCACGATGAGCTCTCTCATCATCACCGCCCATGTGAAGGATGGGATCGACATGGCAGTCAAACACAGGCTCAACCCACGCATCATCGATGTGATCAAGGAACACCACGCCGGATCCATCGTAAGTTATTTTTATCACAAAGCTCGCAATCAGAAAAAAATCGAAGTCGAAAAAGTGGGTCGAAAACTCGAAAATCCCGAGGATTTGCCAAACATCGACGAAAAGAATTTTCGCTACCCGCCCAATCGCCCGACCACGCGCGAAAGCGGCATCATTTCCTTGGCGGATTCGATCGAAAGTGCTTCAAGGACCCTCAACAAGCCCACACCCGCAAGAATTCGCACGCTCGTCGATGACATCGTGCGTAGCAAGTTGGAGGATCGCCAGCTCGATGAATGCCCGCTGACCATTCAAGAACTTGTCGCGGTGAAGGAAAGCTTCACTTCCACCCTGCGTAGCATGCTGCACAGCCGCATCGATTATCCAAAGCAGGAAGAGACATCCACCGTTACGGAGCAACGCGCCGCGCCCGATCGCGAAACGATGCGTACCTCACGAACCGTGCCAAAACCCGAGCGTCGAAAAACTCCACGCCACAAGGAAAATATCCCATGACTCTCGAGGTAATTATCGGAAATCATCAAGAAGCCGCATGCATTCCCGAACACTGGCTAACGGCGCTTGAAGACGCGTCGCTTCACGCAGCCCGACTTGCGCTGAGTCATGCAACATCGAATGACACGCCTCTCTCCCACCTCGGCACGATCGAGGTAGCCCTGGTCGACGACAAAACCAGCGATCAGGTTCATCGTGATTTCATGATGATCGAGGGAGCCACTGATGTCATCACCTTCCATCATGGTGAAATCGTGATCGGCGCCGAGGTTGCGATGCGGCAGGCGGAGGAATATGGCGAACCACTTGCGCGTGAAATCCTTCGCTACCTCGTGCATGGCTTGCTGCACTTGGCGGGACACGAAGATGCCGAAGAGAACGAGCGCCGCGTCATGGAAAACATTCAGGAAAAAATCGTGGGTGAACTTTGGTCAAGTCACCTCGAATCCAGAATTAGCGAGTAAAACGCAGTGATCGGGCAGCCATCATTTTGAAAATGCCTCGCGATGCCTCAGCACTGAATCCGTGACCCGCATGGGATCACACAACCGATCGACGAAGTTGTCCCATGCTTGCTGACCATTCAGAATCTTAACCTCTATCCGCAAAAAATATACCGGCACATCGATTGACCCAGGCCGCGGAAACCGGACCGCATCTTTCTCGGTCGTTACAATCATCTCCATGTCGCGCTCGACACACCGCTGCATGAAACGCTCGACATCCTTCCGTGTGAAACGGTGATGATCGGAGAAACGGCGCTTGATCTCCACCCGCGCCCCCAATTTGCCCAAGGATTTTTCAAATGCCTCTGGCACGGCAATGGCACTGATCGCTCCCACCCACTTATCCTGCAAAAATTCAAGCGGCTGACGCTCGCGAGTGAAAACATTTTCCAAGTGGATCGGCCCGTGCGTGCACTCGATGATTTCCGCTGTACGGTTCCAACGCCTAATCTCCCGGATCAAATTCTCGTTGGAACTGCCATCGCACTTTGTCAGCAAAATGAAATCCGCACGTTGCAGGTTGCGCGGCGGCTCACGCAGCGTCCCGCGCGGCAACATCGCTCCGGTACCAAAGGGAGATCCCGCATCCAAGAGCACCACATCAAGCCCGTGCGCGAGATCGAGATACTGCATCCCGTCGTCGAGCAACAGAAGATCCGCCCCAAGATGCTCAATGGCAAAACGCCCGCTCTTGACACGGTTGGGATCGACCAGCACCGCCACGCCGTCGAGATTGCGTGCTAGCATGAACGGCTCATCACCGGCAAACTTTGAATCGAGCATCAGCGAAGTGCCTGATGAGACAACCTTTGGCATCTGATCAAGCGGCACAGTGCCGCCATTCGCATCATGCCAACGCTGCGGTCGGTCAAGCCTACTGCTTTTGTATCCCCGCGACAGGATGGCTACCTTGCGCCCGCGGTCGCGCAATGAGCGCGCCAGCAACTCGACGACCGGCGTCTTGCCTGTGCCCCCCATGGTGATATTGCCGATCGCCACCACCTTGCAACCCAGATGCCCCTGCCTTTTCCAACCGCTGCGGTAGCACCACAAACGCAATTGAACCAGCAGCCGGAAAACCCACGACAGCACCCGCAAGATAATTCGCGCTACAAAAGCACGCAGCCCCCTCGCTCTGCCAAAAATGACATCGGCACCCCACAGTTCCATCTCTTCCAAGGCCTCCTTCATCTCTACCGCCAAAGTTGCCCTCTCCATTCACCACCAATCAAGCGCCAAACCAAACAAGCTCCATTTCATCAACTCCGATTCACACGAAAAATTTGCGAAAATCCTCTTGCCCGCAAGCCTCCCCGACCTTAAACCTCCCTCCCACCCGTAAGGGGCGTTAGCTCAGTTGGTAGAGCACTTGCATGGCATGCAAGGGGTCAGCGGTTCGAATCCGCTACGCTCCACTTCCGGGTCTACACCAAAGTTTGGTGAAGAGGTCAATTTTGAGGGTTGGAGTGGTGATGCAAAGGGTTGGTAATGAAAAATATTTCAAAAGTGCGAACGCTTGATGCCAGCACCTCGAAAAAACAATTCAAATTCGCCCAATAAAAAACCTCAACTCCTTGAGGATCAGGGCCATTAAAGATGGCTCCGGCGGTTGGGATCGAACCAACGACCTAGTGATTAACAGTCACCCGCTCTGCCGCTGAGCTACGCCGGATTTCGCAGATGCGAATGTGTGCGGACGATGGATTCACCCGCCCCTTGGTGGCAAGGGAAAAATGCCGATCGAGGGAATTTTCCTCAATCCCACCAGAGTGATGATCTAGAGCAATTTGCGAGAAGGTGCAGACGGTGGAACGAGAAGATTTTGGCCAGGGCAAGGCGTTGCGATGGAGTGGATAGACATCCACGACTGAGCAAGAACGCAGCCATGGACGAAAGATTCCGCTGCTTTTCCCAGACTAGGCGAAGCCGCGAATTTCCACACACCACACCCCTGCCACCGGCTACAGATTTGAGCAAAATACTCTAATCAGCCGCCGGCCGCCAAAGTCACAATTTCGAGCTTCGATCCGTACTCGACCATCATGCTTGGATAGTCGCGGGGAAAAACTGCCCGTTCGTTCAGCTCAACGACGACCGGCTTTCCTTCCAATCCAAGCTCGACGAGCAGCTCGCTCACACTGAGCGGACACTTTGACCGACGAGATTCGCCATTGATGACTAAGGTATCTTTCATTTCCATTGTTGAAGTTGTTCGGGAAAAGGACAGTTGCTGCAATCCGAGAAATCCTCGAGACAAAAATCCTGATACACCTGCAACAAAGCCTGATGATGACAGACACGGCGCAACCATGGCGCGGCTGCCTTAGCCGATCCGAAAAGACGCAGCGAACAACGCACCACCTTGTCGTTTGCCGATGATTGGCGAAGTTTGTAATAATTCCGTAAGCTCATACCATCTTCGTGAAGGGCCAACGGAATGAGATGGTTGGCGGCAAGTTCAATTGCCTGCGAGCGACCAAAAACCGCGACCCGTCGTGACGAGGCAGCAGCCGTGAGGGTGTGGCGATAAGACCAAAAAGGATGATCGATGCCGTGCAAAAAATCCACCAGCGGCTTAACCTCGAAGGGGCGGGCCAAGGCCAGTTTGCGAAATTGCGCCCAAACTCCGACGAGCGACGCCAGTGCGCCCACACGACGATGCGGGTGGTTTGCAGGCCGCTGACCATAGGTTTTCCAAGGTGCCGCATGATGGCCGGTCACTTCGTGACGACTACGGCACTTCCACCATTGCTCCCACAAGTTGCGAAGATAATCGCGTGCGTCTGGTTCTGCACGCTCATGCAGGCCAGGATCGAGAAATCCCGCCACACCAAACAGCACCGATTCCAATGACTCAGGCTCAGCCTTGAGAACCTCAAGCGGAGCGCGCTGAGAAAGAAGCCGCATGGCCAACGAATTACCACCATAGCCCAATGTCTCGGCGCATGAAAAAAACAAAGCCGCATCCCTGCCATGCACATCAGCCACTTTCAGCCAACGCGCAGCCTTCAATTGCGCGCGATGCATCGCCGCCTCACGCAGCAATCGCTCAATGCCGGCACCCGAGAGATTCCTGAGCGGATGCACGCACCTTCCGGGGTGTGCAATCGCCACCTCACGCATTGGCCGGTTCAACGCATCCGCGAGTTGCGCTTCGCTGATCGCTATTTGCGGAACCTCCCTGTTCTCACAGGTTCGTGTGAAAAATTGCCGTGCGCCCGACTGGAAAACCACATGCAGCACCACTTCCTTGAAAGCGGGATTCGACGCATGTCCGTGCGATTCCCAAGCGCTCGGCATGGGATCAAGTTCTAGCGGACCACGGCGCGTCTCGCCGTCAATCTCGACTGCCGCATGCATGAAGTCCGGCCCTTCTCCACGGTTCCATTCGCCAAACTGCACCACCCTCACCTGCTGGCCATTCGTCGTGCGGAACTCACGACCGAAAGCGCCCGCAAACCACAAGGCCTGCAACTCGATCTCCGGCGGCAATGCCCTGACCGTCGTCTCGGCAAATGCCAGCGGCGGATGCCACACCGATTCTAACAAAAATCCATAAGTCATGCTGCAAGCGTGTCGTGTCAGAATTATTTCGCCCCCGTCTTCTTCTTGGTCGGTTTGGAAATTTGCGGTGGTTCAAGCAGATCAATCCAACCCTTCAATGCCTCGGCCTCGGGAATCAAACCGTAGCGCATCTGCGCGTCGCGCAATCCGCGCAGCGCAAGATCCTTGCGACCCGCCGCGCGGTCGATCGCGACAAGATGCATGTCCTGACGCAATTGATCTTCACTCGCAGGAAAATAGGATTTTGCCTCCCGAAACTTCAATACCGCCTCCGCCTGTAGCCCCTGATGCAACAAACCGAGACCCAGCGCCTCCATCATTCTGCCGCTCTTGATCCTCTGCGCCGCCGCTGAAATCTGGCGTTGCCGCTCGCACACATCATTCGGCCACTCCTGAACCGCCGCACGTAAGGCGCGAAACTCCCTGTCCTCAGGGCGAATCAAACCGCCACCCGCAAAATGCGCATACGGACGATAAAGTGGATCACCAAGCACCACGCCTTGCCATGAGACCACTGGCATCGCCATCCAACAGGCCTCCACCCAGCTGTAACCTTCCAGCAAACGCTGCTGAAGGATGCCAAAATCATGCGTGAGGTGAAGATATGGCTCATAAACATTGCCGACGGTTACGGCTGCTCCTCGTGCAAGCAACGGCGCACACCAGTTTTTCGATGCATTGCCAAGCTGCTCAGCGCTGAACGAATGTAGATGCACCGCCACCGCACCGCGGCGAAATTTGAAACGCGAATTCAACAAAGCCCCACTCGCATGCCAATCATACCAACCGAAATAAACAGCCGCATCGTTCATCGGATAATTGCGCGGCAGCGTTTCGTTGAAGCGATCGACAACCGTTGGAATCCCCACGCCATCACATTCCTTGGAAACATTCTCCAGCCACTGATCGCCCTGCGGAAATTTGTTGGCAACATCGATATACGCCATGCCCCACAAGCCGGTTTTTTCTGTCTCTACCGCATCACTGATCATTCGGTCACAAATGCCATAGGAAGAGGCGTCGATGCGCGAAGTCAGAATCAAAAACGGCATGCTCGCATCTGCCCACGCTTTGTTCGATCGATAAAACTTGTTGGCCAAGGCACCCTCCAGTGGCAACCCTTCAATACCCAGTATCGCCAGCTCGGAATCCACCGCCGCATCATCACGCCCAAAAAAAGGATCAACTTCCTTGCCTGCAGGTTTGGAGGCCTGTGCGAGCTTCGGAGTTTGTTGAATGCGCAGCGGCACACCACACATCGTCACCAACACGCGAATCTTGTTGCTGCTCGGCATCATCAAACCATCGCGGTCTCGACCTCTTTGCCACCACGCGCGGCGGTCAAACTCGGCACGCAGGGGAACCGCGATCTTGGAATCGTAATCCTCCCGCGAAATGTCCGGGACCTGCGGCATATCGAGACCGATGAGGTTTTCCTCCGGGATCCCTCGGGCGCGACGATAGATATCCGCGAGCTTTGCTGATTGGGGAATGGCGGAGTTGTAAAGCACCGCCACCTCATTGGCCGCAGGCAATGCCAACGCCTGCAGAATCAACGCCGCAAATGCGCCAACGAGCATCCACAGGCATTTCATGCCGCTCACCATGAGTCCCAAATAGCACCGATGCAAGCACACCCAACCGTCATAGATCAATTCGAAGACCATCCCACGCCACCCGCACGCCCGCAGGCAAAGAATCATCCAACGAGGAATGTTCATTCTCATGCCCGAGATGCGTGAGCCACGCCTCGCTCACACCACTCTGACTCACGGCCTCGAGCGCCTGCGCCACAGAAAAATGCGTCGGATGATCGCCCGGCCGCAAGGCATCAACCACCATCACATCGGCTCGGGTCATCAGATCATAAGTGTCATTCGGAATTCGCTTCACATCCGGCAAATAGGCAAGACTGCGCGCACCGGGATATTCGAAAAGATACCCCATGGTCTCCAGCGCCGCATGCTCGACCGGCAGCGGCGTGATTCTCAAATCACCAATGACAAAAGGCCCATCAATAAGCCGCGCGTCCGGTCGCACATAACCACGATAAGAGTTCTCCTCGGAAAATGCCCACCCGTACATTTGCTTGAGCGTTCGCATGCATTCATCGGTTGCATAAAGCGGCAATGGATCTTCCCGTCGCCAGCAAAAAGCCCGCAACTCGTCAAAACCCGTCACATGATCCAGATGCGCATGGGTGTAAACCACGGCGTCAATTTTCCGCATGCCTTCTCGCAATGCCTGCATCCGAAGATCAGGCCCGGAATCAATCAGCACTGAAACATCACCCGCCGTCACCAACGCTGACGATCGTAGTCGACGGTTGCGCGGATCATCCGAGGTGCAGACATGGCAATCGCAGCCAATCACCGGAACTCCCACCGATGTGCCCGTACCAAGTAATGTGAATGAAAGCCCCGCCACTCTCGTCATTCTACATGCCCGTGAGAGGCAGGCAATCACATGGAGATCGCATCCCGGCCGATTGCGCGGTCGCGATGCTTTTCCACTTGCGCCATGAACTTTTCACTTTAATACCAATAGTGTTCATATGATTACTAAAATGTTTTCCGCCACGCTTCGCGGCATCGACGCCGTGGAGGTCGAAGTCGAGGTCAACGCCCGCGGCGCCGACAAGCCGCAGGTCATCATAGTCGGTCTGCCCGATGCCGCCGTCCGCGAGTCCTCCCAACGCGTGACCTCTGCGATCGGTGCCTCGGCGCTGTTTCTCGACGATGGCGTGAAAACCGTGAACCTCGCGCCTGCCGATCTGAAAAAGGAAGGCCCTTCTTTCGATCTGCCCATCGCGCTGGCGATGATCGCCGCCAGTCGCACCAAGCCCTTCAATGCCGACGACTGCTGCGTGATCGGCGAACTCGGACTCGATGGCGCGGTCCGCCCAGTAAAGGGTGTGCTCTCGATCGCACTCGAAGCAAAACGCCGCGGCCGCAACCGCCTGCTTGTGCCCGAAGCCAACGCACCCGAAGCCGCAGTGATCGATGGAATTGAGGTCTATCCGATTCGCTCACTTCGCGATGCATGGGAATTTCTCGAAGGCAACATCACCATCCCACCCTTCAAACTCGATCGACGCGCATTCTTCAGTTCGCAAAAATCCTACGACCTCGATTTCGAAGAAGTAAAAGGCCAGCACCATGTGAAACGCGCCCTAGAAGTTGCTGCGGCTGGTGGACACAACCTTCTGATGATCGGCCCACCGGGCACCGGTAAGTCGATGCTCGCCAAGAGAATTCCCACCATCATGCCGGGCATGACCGAACACGAAGCGATCGAGACCACGCGCATCCACTCAATCGCCGGCACACTCGATCCGATGAAGTCTTTTCTCACGATCCGCCCCTTTCGCTCGCCGCATCACACGATCTCCGATGCCGGCCTGCTCGGCGGCGGCACCAATCCCGGACCCGGCGAAGTCTCGCTCGCCCATCACGGACTTCTCTTTCTCGACGAGCTCCCGGAGTTTCGCCGCCAAACCCTCGAAGTGCTTCGCCAACCGCTCGAAGACGGCGATGTCACGATTTCCCGCGCCGCAGGATCTCTCACTTTCCCCGCACGCTTCATGCTCGTCGCCGCGATGAACCCCTGCCCCTGCGGATTTTACGGCGACCCGAAACGCGAATGCCGATGCTCGTCGCGCCAAATCGAAAACTACCGACAACGCATATCCGGCCCGCTCCTCGATCGCATCGACCTGCATGTCGAAGTCCC
>CAZXHZ010000120.1:0-5900 GCA_964639755.1 uncultured Luteolibacter sp.
GTCACCTTTTCCTATCGCCCCAAGCAGCCGGTGCTGCGCGATGTTTCGCTTACTTGCGTTGGCGGGCATGTGACAGCCCTCGTCGGCCCCTCCGGCAGTGGCAAGTCCACCATTCTTAATCTCATCGAGCGCTTCTACGCCGTCGACTCCGGCCGCATTGAGATCGACGGACAGGAAATCAGCACACTCAAGACCGAGTCCTTGAGAGCAAACATGTCGCTGGTGAGTCAGGACACTTTTCTGTTCTCCGACACACTGCGCAACAACATCCGTTTCGCGCGCCCCGATGCAACCGATGCGGAAATTGAGGCAGCAGCCCGCGCCGCCTTTGCTCACGATTTTATCTTGGAGCAGCCGCAAGGCTACGACACGCAGGTCGGTGAAAATGGTGGGAGCCTGTCCGGTGGTCAGCGTCAGCGAATTTCCATCGCCCGCGCCTTTCTCAAAAATGCGCCGATCCTCCTGCTCGACGAGGCGACCTCTGCCCTCGACAGCGAATCAGAAAAACAAATCCAGCTCGCTTTCGATACGCTCATGCAGGGTCGCACCACAATCGTCATCGCCCACCGGTTCTCGACGATACGCAACGCCCGCACGATTCATGTCATGCAAAACGGCAAACTCGTTGCCAGCGGCTCGCACCAGGAGCTCATCAGCGACGAAAAAAGCCTCTACGCTCACCTTTATCGTCTGCAATACGAGGAAGGCGTGGCGGTTTGATTTTGGCGTGAGCCTGTCGCGCTTTTGCGAAGGGAAAGTGCCCGCCTTGCTCTGTCGCTTTGCTCCACACTGAGCACTTGAAACTTGAACCCGCTCCTTGAACGCTCAAGCTTCCCCCATGCTTCCTTGCCTCTGTGTCGGTGCCGGATTCAGCGGCGCGGTAATCGCCCGCGAGCTCGCGGAAAAGGGGCATGCGGTGCATGTCATCGATGAGCGGCCTCATCTTGCCGGCAACTGCCACACCGAGCGCGATGCGCAAACGGGCATTCAGATCCACCGATACGGGCCCCACATTTTTCACACCGACGACCAAGAAGTTTGGGATTACATCAATCGTTTCGGCGAATTGATGCCGTATGTGCATCGTGTGAAAGCGAATAGCCGGGGCATGGTTTATTCGCTGCCGATCAACCTTCATACGATCAACCAGTTCTTTGGCACCTGCATGTCACCGACCGAAGCAAAGGGTTTTATCGCCAAGCATGCAGATCAATCCATCGCCGACCCGCAAACCTTCGAAGAGCAGGCCTTGGCATTTTTGGGCCGCGACCTGTATGAGGCTTTTTTCTGCGGTTACACAACCAAGCAATGGGGGATAAAACCCTCCGAGCTTCCGGCCTCAATTTTCAAGCGCCTGCCGATCCGTTTCAGTTACGATGACAACTACTTCAATCATCGTTTTCAAGGAATGCCGAAGAATGGTTATTCGGAGATTGTCGAAAACATTCTGAATCACCCGAACATCACAGTTTCGCTCGGGACATCTTTCGAGTCGCTGGATCGCAGGGACTACAGGCATATTTTTTACTCGGGTCCGCTCGACCGCTATTTTGGTCACCGCTTGGGACGCCTCGGTTACCGCACTCTCGAGTTTCGCGAGATCCGTGCCAAAGGTGATTTCCAAGGCGCTGCTCAAATGAATTATTCCGACTTCGAGGTGCCTTTCACGCGCATCATTGAACACAAACATTTCTCTCCTTGGGAGTCCCATGAAGACACCGTGTGCCACGAGGAGCACTCGCGTCTCGCGGAAGAAAATGACACTCCTTATTACCCGATCCGACTCATGAAGGAACAGGCTCTCTTCAACGAATACCAAGCCCTTGCAGCGAAAGAATCGCAAGTTACCTTTGTCGGCCGTCTTGGCACTTACCGCTATCTCGACATGGATGTGACCATTCGCGAAGCATTGGATGCGGCAAAGGCTTGGGAAGCAGCTCTTGTTTCAAAGGCCGCAGAAAAATAAAGCACGCGCGGAAGTCCTCATGGAAAATTGCATGCCATGAAACGGAGCGCCTGCGCTCTTCGGCTGCATTTTCAAACGCTTCGCGTGTTGGATTCTTGTCCTATTTTATTTAACGCGTGATGCCGCGTTGGGATTCTTCGATGAAGCGGATGAGGTGGGCGACTTGCGGGGTGTCGCCATCGTGGCCGGCTTTGAGTGAGCTGATGGATTGGGCGAGGTTGCCGTCTTTTTTGAGAAAAAGTTTTTTGTAGGCGGCTTTGAGGGATTTGATATCGTCTTCGGAAAATCCGCGGCGCTGGAGTCCGACCATGTTGAGCCCGCGGGTTGAAGCGGGGTTGCCATCGACGATCATGAATGGCGGCACATCCTGAACGACTTTGGAGCAACCGCCGATGATTGAATGTTTGCCGATTCGGCAGAACTGGTGGACAGCGGCAAAGCCGGAAACGATGGCGTAATCCTCGACCGTGACATGGCCGGCGAGGCCGACGGTGTTGGAAAGGATGATATGGTCGCCGAGCTGGCAGTCGTGGGCTACATGCGAGTAGCACAGGATAAGATTGTGCGAACCAATGCGGGTGGGAGTGTGGTCATGGGTGCCACGGTGCACGGTGCTGTTTTCGCGAAACTGATTGAAGTCGCCGACTTCGAGCAAAGTGGGCTCACCTTGGTACTTGAGGTCTTGGGTTTTGCCGCCAATGGCCGCGAAGGGATAGAACTCGTTGCCGCGTCCGAACTTCGATGGGCCTTCGAGCACCACATGCGAATGCAGCACGCAGTCGTCGCCGATTTCAACATGATCGCCGATGACGCAATAAGGGCCGATGCGGACATTGGCGCCCAGTGTGGCGAGCGGCGAAACAATGGCAGTGGGATGAATCACGGAGCGCATTTCCGCCGATCATGGGCGTGCTGACGAGATTTTTTTGGTCCTGACTATCAAGCCATGAGCGTTTTGGGCATCAGGCGTTTTTCAACATGACTTCCCGCCATTCGTGGCGGCGGTGGTAGTTGAGCTCGCGATGGGGTGAAGTCGATGAGAGGACATCGGGAGCGCCTTCGGGGCCGGCATCATAGCGGCTGAAGGATAGATCGAGTTTCTGGCCGACGGCGAAGCCTTGGCCATCGGGCAGGATTTTTGCGGGTATTCGCGCCAACACCTGCCATTTGTTTTGGTCCTCGGGTTTTTGCACCCATGAGTTGAATTCCGATGGCGGGCGGCGGAACTCATCGAGTGTGGCCTTTTTGGTGCGGATTTTTTCGATGCCTTCGGTGGGCCAATGAAGATGCAGCCGGTGGTTGTGCGGCGTGACATGCAATTCGAGGTAAAAAGGCGACTCTTTACGTGCGATGAAGATTTCAAAAACATCGCCAAGCATCCACATTTCTTGGTCATGATCGGTGCTGCGTGATGTGATGAAATCGTCGGCAAGATCAGCGAGCACCCAGAATGCATCCTGCTCCCAGCCGAAACGCACCGAGGCCGAACGCAATTTTTCATCGGGTTTGGCAAGCCAAGCTTGCTGCATGACCCATGATTCGCCGCTGATTTTTTTTGCAGCCTCGGCAAAATCGCCGGCTTTCATGTGTGAAATTTTTTGTGCGAGGAATGGTGTCATGTTCGGGCAGTTGCAAAGGGCCGATGCATTTGCATCCAAGTACGGCAAGGTCATTCACTCTTGAACCGGCATTGCGCGTGGAGCTGGCGCCTCCTCCTCGACAGGCATAGCGCGTTCCGGTTTGATCTCGACTGCCTTGGGCGGTGGCGACTCCACAACAACGGCGGCTTTTTGCGGTTGTATTGTGAGCTGTTCCTTCGTTGGGGGCGATGGACGCATGCGGATTTCGACGCGGCGGTTCACTCCCTGTTCGTCACGGTTGCCGCTGGTAACAAGCGGTTCATAGCGACCAAAGCCTCGGGTGCTGATTTTTGAGGCATCCATGCGCAGGGATTCGACGAGGTATTGCTTCACTGCAGCCGCACGGCGCACTGAGAGATCGAGGTTGAAGTCATCGCCGCCGATGAGATCGGTGTGGCCTTCGATCCAGCAGAAAAGGTCCGGATTGCGATCCATCAGAAGCGCGAGCTTCATGAGCCCGATCTTCGCGCTTTCGCGCAGCTCGGAGCTGTTGTATTCAAAAAGCAAATCGCTCGGTAGCATCGTTTTTTTCGACATCAGCGCGTTGGCTGGCAGGCCAAGCAACTCATCGAGCGAGGTATTTTCGTTGAGTGCTCCGCGCTCGGCCTTGCCGTCAGCGCCTTGCTGGATCATAGCGTCAGTGAGTTTGCCAAGCTTGTCATCATCGGCCTGCATGGCACCTGGATCGATGGTGATTTGCCCGATCTCCGCCGGTTTCAATTGTTCAGGTTGGCGGCCAAGCTCGGGCAGGTCGGAATCAATTTCGAAGCCGGTTGTGACTTCGGCGACGGAGGCTGAGGGTTCGCCTTTGGCGGCGGGGTTTTCCATGCGCAGAGCAAATTCGGCCTCGCGCACATCGGGCTTCATTTCGATTTCCTTGTCTTTTGGAAGAGCGGCGAGCAGATCGACCTCCTCGAGCAGGGCCGCGGCATTTTCCGGGGGATTGACGCTTTCCTCGGGCGGCGGCGCAGGTGTGTACTCCATGGGTGCGACATCCATCGGGCGAATGGCCACCGGTTTGGTGAGGAGTTCGGCGGCCTGCTCGAAATGAAGGGCAATCTTCATGCGGTTGAGTGCCACAAACACAGCGACATGGAGCAGAAGCGAGCCGAGCATGGCCATCGCCGCCCACCAGCCAAGCCGGTTGGAAGCGGGGGGATGGTATGAGCCGCCACGCGTGCCGCTCCACGAATAGCCATTCGTCATGGCTTGAATATACGCGCGTCAAAGGGGCTGGCAATCATTCACACCTGTGTTTACCTTTGATCTTGGCATTTTACTTGCTGAAGAAAAAACAAATAACCCCCTCCATATCATGGCCGCGAAAAAAATTGCAAAGAAGACCGCCAAGCCAGCCAAACCTGTGGCGGAAAAGGTCGCCAAGAAGGTGATAAAAAAGGCGACCAAGAAAGTCGCTGAAAAACCTGCAAAACAGCCGACAGTTAAAAAAGTCGCTAAAAGCGATGTCATGCGACCGAGCAATGATGCGATCGCCCGCGCGGCGTATTTGAACTACCGCCAGCGCGTTGAAAAGGGGTTGCCCGGAGATTCGCGCGGCGACTGGCTTGAAGCCGAGCGTCAGCTCGGGGGCGGCGGCCAAGACTAAGAGTTTTTTTCTATGCCACTTCCGGCTTGGAGGGTGGCTGATTCGTCGTCACACTGGGCGGCGTGAAATCCTGTTCGTCACTTGGCATTGGTTTGGCCGGATTCGGAACCGTGGGTTCCGGCGTATGGAATGTGCTCGAGCGCAATGGCGAACTCATTACAGGCCGCACTGGCGGTGGCGTGCGTTTGCATGTTGCGAAGATCCTGGTGCGAAATACCGCGAAGGCGCGTGCGATCATCGGCGAAGTGCCGGCGGAAATGTTCACCACCCATTGGCGCAAGCTGGTGGAGGATCCGGCGGTCGATATTGTCGTTGAATTGATCGGCGGCACGACCGACGCCTTCGAGATTGTCGCTGCCGCGCTGCGCGCAAAAAAACCTGTGGTCACCGGCAACAAGGCCTTGCTCGCTGAGCGTGGCGTCGAGTTGTTTGCCTTGTCCAAGGAACACGACACGCCGATTCATTTCGAGGCGGCTGTTGCCGGTGGCATTCCGATCATCCGCACCGTGCAGGATTCGTTCATCGGCAACCGAATCCTTTCATTTTCCGGAATCATCAACGGCACTTCGAATTACATCCTCGGGCGCATGACGGATGCCGGCCTTACTTTTCAAGCGGCGCTCGCCGAAGCCCAGGCGCTTGGATACGCGGAAGCCGATCCGGCGCTTGATGTGAATGGCTGGGACGC
>CAZXHZ010000121.1:0-12913 GCA_964639755.1 uncultured Luteolibacter sp.
ACCACTCTGCCAAGAAAGATCACCCGCATCTTGCCAAAGCCGCCGCTTCATGGGAAACCATGACATGCTTGGCCATTTTCGATTTCTGCTACCGCTTGTTCTGCTTGCCTCCTGCACTCCCTACGAAAGAGCCAAACCCACACGCAAAGTATCGCAAGTAGAACCATCAACCGCAGCGCTCCTCCCAACGCCTCTTGCCGTAGAACAAAAAATTTCAGAAAATCCAAGCCCACCCACAGCCCCCATCCTGGTCACTCGGAACTTGCCTGAATTCAACCTCGAGGGCGTCGCATTCGATTCTAGAACTCACAGCCTCCGCGTCGTCGATCAACCCAAGGGCCCAGGCACCACCTTCACGGATGCCGCTCACGCCGGCACCTCACGCAACGCACTCGCCGCGATCAACGCGGGATTTTTCACACCCGAAGGCGAACCGCTCGGCCTGCTGGTCGCCGCTGGAAAATCATCGGGTTTATGGAACTCCGCCACCTCGGTCGGCAGCGCCATTTGGCACGAATCTCATTCAGGAACATCACGTATCAGTCGCCGCAGCGAGACCAACCAAGCCAGCGCCAAACAAATGCGCGAAACCCTCCAATCAGGCCCGATGCTCATCGATCGCGGTCTCACCGTCAGCGGCCTCGAGTCAGACAAAATCAGCGCCCGCAGTTTCATCGCATGGGACGGCGGCACCCGTTGGTTTATCGGCCGCACATCCCCCTGCCCGCTCAACATCCTCGCCACCACCCTAGCCTCCGCCAAACACTGTGGCTGGACGATCCACCGTGCGATGAACCTCGACGGCGGCCGCTCTTCCGACCTCTGGATCTCTTCCCGCGTTAGCGGCGGACCCATCACCTCACGCCCACCTTGGAACCGCCCGGTCCGCAATTTCCTCATTCTTGTGCCCCGAGGATGACCCCACGCAATCACGGAACATCCATCATTCCTTATGGAAATTCGCAGCGCGATTGATAGAGTCCGATCGCTCACAAAATTTCATGCAACTTCGCCGTCATGCCCTGCTTTTGATGACCATAGCATCGATCCTTTGCCTGAATTCCTGCGTGTGGCGTCACAACAAGAATATCGCAACCGCCGAAACACCGAAGCCAAGCTTCACTTCAAAGCTGAAAAAAATTTCCTTCGTGAAGCTACCTAGGCTTCGCATGCCAGGACCATGGTTCGAATCCGACATCAAAGTCGTCGAAGCGCGCGAAAAGGATCTGAAAATACTCCTCAGCGGCAGCGAGCTTGCCCATGCCTACCGAAAAAAACTAAACGGCGCTTTCTGGATTGTCGGCGGTCAGGTCAATTTCAAGGAACCCGATCTACCCACGCCCGGCCTCGATCTCGAAGAAGGATTGCTGCCGCCATTGCCTCAGTAAGCTTGATTTGGCCGACAGAATCCGATCTTGGCATTACCGGCTTGATCCATTTTCGTCCGTAACGGATCATTCAATCCATGATTCGAATGATCGCGACCAGATTTTGCTTTTTCATATTCTTCATCAGCCTTGTCTCTTCGTGCGGTGGCAACCCACCACCACGCGCGATCCCTCGCGGTGAAACTTACCGCCAACCGGTCAGCAACGTAGCGGGCATCTCATCCCCCACAGCGATTCCACGCACCCCGCCGCCATCAATTGTGGGCGAAAGCGCGCTCGTGCTCGATTTGCAAAGCGGTCGCGTACTCTATGCGAAAAATGCCGATGTCCCGCGCGCCGTCGCCAGCACCCAAAAAATCATCACTGCCCTTTGCGTGCTTGATGCAGGCGAGATCGACAAGCCCGTCACTATCACAGCCAGCGATCTCAACTGCGAACCAACCCGACTCGATGTGAAGCCCGGCGATATCTACTCGCGCCGTGAATTGCTCAAAGTCCTCATGGTCAAAAGCGCCAATGACATCGGCCGCGCACTCGCCCGCGATGTCGGCGGCGATCAGGAAACATTCGCCATGCTAATGAACCGAAAGGCTGCCTCACTCGGCATGCGTAACTCGCACTTCCGCAACCCGCACGGACTTACCGAACCTGGTCAGTACTCGACAGCACGCGACATGGCCATCGCCGCACGCGCCGCCTACAGCAGCCCGCTGGTCCGCTCTTACGCTTCAACCAAAGCTTTTACATTCCGCTACAACGACGGCCGTACCCGTCTGCTCGAAAACACCAACAAGGTCCTCAAGACTCTGCCCTATTGCAACGGCCTAAAAACCGGAACCACCAACGCCTCAGGCCGTTGCCTCGTATCCAGCGGATCCCTCGGCGGCCGCTCGGTCATCGTCGTGGTGTTGAAGTCAAACACACCAAACATTTGGACGGACACGACCAAACTCCTCCGCTGGGCGCTTGAATCGTCACCTTCTTGAAACACTTGGCACATTTTTGCCAATCCCAACCACACACCAAATGCTCAAACCTTCGGAGGAATTAGCCAACCTGCGCGCCCAAGGCCTCGAACGCTTTCTACAACCTCTCGACTCTCCTGCTGGCATTCAGGTAAGTCGCAACGACAAAACACTCTGGAACTTCGCATCGAACGACTACCTCGGGCTCGCATCCCATCCTGCCGTCGCCTCGTCGTTTGCCAATGGCATCAAGCAATTCGGCTGTGGGTCCACGTCATCGCGCCTTGTTTGCGGAACCCTTGCTCCACACATCCGATTTGAACAAGCCATAGCCGAAGCAAAACAATCGGAGGCAGCGCTCGCATTCAGTTCCGGCTTTGCCACGGCCCTCGGCACCATTCCTTCCATCGTCGGAAAAACCGACTACATCCTGCTCGATAAACTTTGCCACGCCTGTCTCATCGACGCCGCAAAACTCTCCGGTGCGACCATTCGAGTCTTTCCTCACAACGACTTGGCCAAGCTCGAACGACTGCTCGCATCAATTCGTTCAAAATCACCCAAAGCGCAAATCCTCGTGGCCACGGAATCGGTCTTCAGCATGGACGGCACAGTCTGCCCGCTCAAATCAATGCTTGATGTCTTGGAAAATTACAGCGCCATGCTACTGCTCGATGAAGCACATGGCTTTGGAGTACTTGGCGCACACGGCATGGGCTTGGCAGAACAAGAAAATGTCGCTCACCGCATCACATTCCAAATGGGCACACTCAGCAAGGCCGCCGGTCTTTCAGGCGGCTATCTCTGCGCTTCGCGGGATTGGATCAACCTTCTCGTCAACAAAGCGCGCTCGTTCATTTATTCGACCGCTCCACCACCAGCAATCGCCTGTGCGGCCCACACATCACTGGAAATCATCCGCTCAGAAGAAGGCGTATCGCTTCGCGAAAAATTGCGTCGCAATATCTCGATTCTCACATCATTCGAATCCGGCATCCCAATCATTCCGCGAATAATCGGCTCGAATGAAGCAACACTCACCAGCGCCAGCAAATTGTTTGATGCTGGTTTTCTCGTGCCTGCCATCCGCTACCCAACTGTGCCACGCAACACCGCACGCCTCCGCATCAGCTTGTCCGCCGCACACCCACCGCAAGCAATCGAAGCCCTTCGCAAAGAAATGGAAAATCTGCGCAGCTGAAAATTTGAGTCTTGAAGACAGGAATCGAAGGTCGTGAAGGTGAGAAGCGGTTTGCTCCTCTTCACCGCATATTGAAATCATTCCGCTCAATTACCGTTCCAAATTTTTCGACAGAACCCGCGAATCTCGGCCGCTCGCTTCGTATTGCTGACGCCGCAACGCAGGTAACACCTCAAGCGATGCTTCAAGGTAGCCAAGCCGATTGACGAAGAAATCCGCTGCCCGATTGCTCAAGGCAAATACCCTGGGAATGCCATGACTTATCGCCACCGATTCGGCATGTTTCACCAACTCGATTCCATATCCACGCCCCTCATGCGTCTGTTTGACATACAAGCACGCAACCTCGGCACAGCCCTCAACCGGATATTCATGCAGGGCAACACAACCAACGACATTGTCGTCGATGGCAAGGACATGAAAGTCATCGATTTTTGATTGGATATCCTCATAGGTACGCTCAACCAATTTGGTGCGACGAACCGACCTTCCGATCATACCAAGAAGCTCAGGAATATCCTCTTCCCTCAATGGCCTGATCACACGATAGCTGTCGGCGTGCACCATGGTACCCACCCCCTCGTTGGAAAACAATTCATCGACCAACACCCCCTGACGACGGCCATTGAGCACATGCACTCGAGGCACTCCACGCTCGCACGCTTTGGCAGCCGCACGCAACAAAGCCGCGCCGGCAGCATCGGTGCGCGCCACCAATGATTCGGAATCGGCAGCGCGAATCGCATGGGCAGGATTTCCATCAATCAGGATCGCCTCTTCCAATAGAGTAATGATCTTTGCCACGCCGACTCCTCTTGCGAATTCGACAACACAACTATCCAACGGACCTGCCCCAGATGCGTCAACCACTGCCGATTGCCCGCGTCCCAATATTTCCATCACCTCCCGCACCACTCCCGGATCGGTGATCGGCCGCGAAACCCGTGCCGCCATGATCTCGCACTCAAGCGTCCAATCATACAAATCCTTGAGATCACCACCAAGGACGCCCAACACCAACTTCACGCCGAGATCCTCCAACACGGCCAAATCGAGCAGTGTTTCCGCAACCGCGGGCTCGGGCAACAACCCCGCCTCTATCAACACAAGGAAAACCTTCCCCCGGAATTGGGGGATGTATTGCAAAACTTCTCTCACATCACTCGACTGGGCCACAGGACTTTCCTATCAAATCAGGCCGCTGCGGCAAGTGCGGGTTTCCAAACAATCACATTGGCGCGATTGGCGATTTGTGCTTGGATCACCTCGGATGCACAAGTCGCTCATCGATATGCTAAAACGGCGCGAAGCCGTGATCGCCGACCATGCATGGCGCGACCGGGATTCCTCCGGGCACCTCGACGCGCTGCGCGAGGTCTCCGAAACCATCACCGCATGGCACATCGAAAACCAAAACCGCATTGATCCCAAACTTCGGCACTATCTGGAAAAAGCCAGCTTTGCCAAAGCCCTTTCTCATTTGGAGTCGCGCCAGAACTAAAACCTTTCAAGCACATCACAAAACCATGAAAATCGTCGTCTATCTTGCAGTCATAGGAATCGCCGGAGCCCTTGGCTACTTACTGGAACCGACTTTGAGACCGATGATCACAAATGTTTCGAGCGCTCCTGTTCAAATGCCGCCGACTGCCGAAGCGTCGGACAAAGTGAATGAAGTCGCAAACGACACCGAAATCTCAATAGCCGCTGTGGAGAATATCACTCCAAAGCCCACCCCTACTCCAGCACCAACAGAAACACCATCTCCTGTAACGGAAAACTCATCGCCCACAACAGAAAGTATTCCGGCCGCAGCAGAGACCAATGAAGCCACAACCAACGACACCACAAACACTTCGGAAAGCCCGGCCACGCCATCGGTCACACCTGAGGCCATACCCGCACCGAGTGGCTCAAGCAACCCGGTCGACGCCATGCGAGCCAGCATTCAAAGCGGCCAATTCAAAGAATTAAAAATCGACAAAATCCTCTCGTGGAATCCCGGCGGTGAAGAGACCATCGATGGTGTAACTTTTGCAACCGGCACTGTCAGCTATGAAGCAGAGACGATTTTTGGTCTCAAAACCGTTCAAGCAAAAGCCCTGATACAAAACGGTGTTGTTAAGAAATGGATCTCGCCAAACAGTGGGGCCGCAATCAAATAAGGCCCGCGCCTACTTGTTTTTGAGATCTTAGCACTTCGCCTCAATAACGGCTGACGGCTGTTGTCAATGACTGTCAAATCAGCTCATTTTATTTCAATTGAATTGATCAGCATCGGTTGCTGAGTTTTTAAAATCACCCAATCTTGCCACCCATAGCTGCATGCCGACTGTTCAAATCAAAAATATCACTTATCATCCTTCGATCTGGCCAAAAATGATCGGCATGGCGTCGCGCGATGCGAAACCGGGTGATCTCGTGCAAGTGCTCGACAAAGACGGTCAGCCGTTTGGTTGGGGACTTTGGAATCCCAAGTCACGCATGCCGTTGCGAATCGTAAGTCACTCGACCAATGATATTGATGAGACATTTTTCGAAGACGCAATTCGAAATGCCGTTTCAATGCGTCGTGATATGCTCGCACTCGACGAAACAACCTCAGCCTACCGCGCAATCCATGGAGATGCCGATTTTCTTCCCGGCATTGTGGCAGACAAGTTCGACGATGTGCTTTCGATCGAAATCACCAACCTCGCCGCATGGCAGCGCTTGCCGCGTTGGATACCCATTCTCCACGAATGCCTCAGCACCCAACGCGTGGTCATCGGCATCGATGTGGAACTCGCACGCATCGAAGGCATTCCTCGCAGCGGCGGTGCCACGTCAGATAATGTTCGCTCGGTAAAAATTCGCGAGCATGGTATTCGCTACGAAGTGGATTTCAGCACAGGTCATAAAACCGGTTTCTTCTGCGATCAACGCGACAACCGAAAGCACTTTGCTTCATACGCAAAAGACCGCTCGGTACTCGATCTCTGCTGTTACACCGGTGGCTTCTCCATTTCCGCAGCACTGGCTGGTGCCAGCGAGGTGCATGCGGTCGACCTCGACGAAACCGCCATCGAAATGGCCAAACGCAACGCAAATCTCAATTCCGCTCGTGTGAAATTCACCCATGCCGACGCTTTCACATGGGTCCGCACGATGATCGAAAACGGCCGCAAATGGGACCTCGTCATCGCCGATCCACCCAAATTCATTCACGGCCGCGAAGACGACACTGGTATTGCAAAATATGCCGACCTCAACAAACTCGCTCTTCAACTTGTGAACCCCGGCGGCATCTTCGTCACCTGCTCGTGCTCCGGCCAACTCAGTGCGGACGAATTCGAACGCACCGTCATAGCCGCCGCTCATCGCACCAATCGGCGCCTCCAAATCATCGATCGTAGCGGCGCGGGCGCCGATCACCCAACACTCTCAAACTACCCCGAATCACGCTACCTCAAGGTCATTTGGTCGCGTGCGCTTTGATTCGAGAAATGCTTTGCTCAAAAGCTTCACTGCAGGCCTTTGCACCCGCTATCTGAAATCATTCACCGATCACAATTTCTTTGGGATTCCATGCCGGATCTGGCATGCGCATTTTCAGGCCCTTCATCGTATCGAGCACGATTCTCGCCACACAAAGGTTGCGGTACCATTTGCGGTCCGCGGGCACAACATACCATGGGGCCACATCGCTGGATGTTTGTGAAATCACATCACCGTAAGCCTTCATGAAATGGTCCCATAAGGCGCGATCGGATAGATCGTCGGGATTGAGCTTCCAATGCTTTTCGGGGTTTGCCAGGCGCGATTCAAGCCGACGCTTCTGCTCGTCCTTTGAAATGTGAAGGAAAATCTTCACGATTGTCGTCCCCTCTTCGGCAAGCATGCGCTCGAAATCGATGATCTGGTTTGCGCGACGTTTCCAAACCGCATCAGAAAAAATTTTTTTCACACGCACGGCAATCACATCTTCATAATGACTGCGATTGAAAATCACGATCTCTCCGCGCTTTGGAACCTTCGAGTGGATCCGCCATAGGAAATCATGCGCCAGTTCCTCATCGGTCGGTTTCTTGAAAGAACATACTCGCAAACCCTGCGGATCGATGCTCGAAAAAACATTCTTGATGCAGCCATCCTTGCCACCGGTGTCCATTGCTTGAATGACCACAAGAAGACGATGGGCATTCTGCGCGTAAAGCAACTTCTGCTGCTCCTGCAACTGCTTTTGCAATTCAAGAAACTGCGGGTCGACATCCGCTTTGTTGTCACCCGAAAACAGGGACTTGTCGTCGCTGGCAATTTTATCAAGAACGACTTTGGCGCCGGACTTGATTCGGTATCTCTTCGTCGCACCTGTTACTGGCATGCCGCATCCTATGCCCGCAACCCACTGATTTGACAAGCACCGGCTGGGCTTCCCTAATACTTTGGCCGATATTCGTGATTGAAACACCACTCCAACTGATGTGTTCTCAAATAATGAAAGGCGCTAAAAAAATCGCCAAAAAATCGCCTCAGACGGGCCCACTCTCCACAGCGATTCACATTGGCGCAAGTGCGGTCTCAATGCTGGTGGCCGCCAAGAACAGAAGCGGGACCATGGAAGTGGTCGATTTTCTCGAACAACCTGCACCGGTAGCCCGCGACATTTTCCGTCACGGAGCTATCAACCTCGCCACCACGGAACGCGTGGTCTCGATCATTCGCGAATTTCAAAAATCCCTCGACGAGCTCGGTCTCAATTCCCGAGAAATCACACGCGCCGCCGTCACCAACATTCTCAGCGAAGCAAAGAATCAGGAGGCCTTCATGAACCGAATTCGAATCGCCTGTGGTTTGCGCCTCGGTGCGATCGACGATGGTGAAATGACGCGATTGATCTATCTCAAAACACGCCGCCGCCTCAGCCATCTGCCCGGCATGAAAAAAGGTACGACGCTCGTGCTCCATGTCGGCCCCGGCAACACTCGCGTCCTGCTTTTCCAAAATGGTCTCATCACACGCTATACCAGCTACCGCATGGGCACACACCGCGCCCATGAAGCAGTCGAAGCATCCCACGCCGAAGGCGGAAGCTTGCTGCGCGTCATCCGCGAACACACTTCCGGCAACATCGCGCAGATCAGCTTGGATTATTCCGATATCAGCATCGATGGCATGGTCGTGATCGGCCACGAAATCCAGTCGATCGCACCGGAATTGATCAAACCCAACAACGCCTGCACGCTCAAATCACTGCGCCAATTCACCACCAATACAGCCAACCTCAGCGACGCTGAAATCGTTCGCCGCTACCAACTCGATTACCAGACCGCCGAAGCAATCTTGCCCGCTCTGGAAATCAACCTCGCGGTCGCTGAGGCGATGAAACTCACCGAAGTGCGCATCCCGGAAAGCGATTACGAAAAAGGCCTGCTGCACGATCTTTTGGTTTCCGAGGATCTCGCCGACACCTTTGCCGAAGAAGTCCTGCGCTCCTCACGCATCCTCGCGGAGCGCTATCAATCGGATCCCACGCACGGCGAACATGTCGGCAAACTCTGCAAACACTTCTTCGACGCGCTCACCGACCTCCACCAACTCACCGCACACGATGCGTTGCTGCTTCAAGTGGCCGCCATCCTCCACGAAGTGGGCACTTATGTCAGCCCGCGCGCCCACCACAAGCACTCGGAGTATCTTATCCTCAACTCGGAGATTTTCGGCCTCGACCGCAACGATGTCACCATTGTCGCGCAAATCGCACGTTATCACCGTCACGCCTGCCCAAGCCTCGATCACCCGGGCTACACCGCGCTCGACACTGAAGACCGCATCCGCGTTTGCAAACTCGCCGCCCTTTTGCGCGTTGCCGACGCACTCGAAAGAACCCACGCCCAACGCGTCTCGCAAATCGAAATCCACCGCGAAGAAAAACGCATCCGCATCCGCCTGCCCGGCCTTGCCGATGCCGCAGTCGAACGCCTCGCTATGGCATCCAAGGCCGACCTTTTTGAGCAAGTCTTCGGCCTCAGCGTCGCGATCGACGAGGAAATCTGAATTTCACCGCCACTTCCCATATCCCATGGCCACTCCCTACATCAACCGCGAACTCTCCTGGGTCGAATTCAATCAACGCGTGCTCAACGAAGCCCTTCGCGAAGACCTCCCCCTCCTAGAACGCGTGAAGTTTCTCGCGATCACTGCCTCGAACCTCGACGAGTTTTTCCAAGTACGCATTGGCGGGTTGATGGCGATGAAACGCAGCGGCATTAAAAAACCCGACCTCTCAGGCCTAACTCCCACCGCCAACCTCAATGCCCTGCGCCAAAGAATCCTGCGCATGAGCGAAGAGCAGTACTCGCTCTTCAACCAATCGCTCATCCCAGCACTGCGCAAAGCAGGCATTCTCCCGCTCGACATGAACGACCTGAGCCACGAACAGGCCGCCCAGGCGCTCAATGTGTTCGAAGACCAGATCTCTCCATTGCTCACACCGCTGGCAGTCGATTTGAACGATCAGTCACCTGCCGTGCCCGCGCTGCAAATGATCATCGCCTGCCGACTTGTCGAAACGGAGAGCGAGACCACCCGCCTCGCACTCATCACGATTCCCGATTCGATCAACCGACTCATTCCAATCAGCGCCGGACCCAACACCTTCGCATTCGTGCTCGTCGAGGATCTCGTGGCCGCCCACGCCGAACAACTTTTCCCCGGTGAAAAAGTCGAAGCCGCCACCGCGTTCCGCGTCACCCGCAACGGCGACATCGCCGTGCAGGAAGAGGACGCAATCGACCTTGCCGGCGAAATGGAAGAAGTCCTCAGCGCCCGCCGCTTCGCCGACACGGTACGCCTCGAAATCCGCGCCGATGCACCCAAAGACCTGGCGCGCATGATCCAACAAGTCACCGCCGCAAGCTCCGCCGAAATCTACCGAATCACCGGACCTCCCGGTCTCGCGTCATTCATGGATCTCGTTTTCATCGCCGACTTCGACCACCTGCGCGATGCTGATTGGCCCGGCCAAAGCTCGCCCTCGATCGTTCCCGGCTCATCGATGTTCGAAACGATCGCCGCCGGCGACTTGATGCTCTTCCACCCCTATGAATCATTCGAGCCTGTGCTGCGCCTGCTCGAAGAAGCCGCCAGCGATCCTGATGTCATCGCGATCAAACAAGTACTCTACCGCACCGCCAAAAAATCTCGCATCATCAAAGCGCTGATCAAGGCGGCCGAAAACGGCAAGCATGTCACCGCACTCGTCGAACTCAAGGCACGCTTCGACGAAGCACGCAACCTCGATCGCGCCGACGAACTCCAACGCGCTGGCGCCCAAATCGTTTACGGCGTGAAGGGCCTAAAAACCCACGCCAAAATCTGCATGATCGTGCGCCGCGAAGCAGGTCACCTCCGCCGCTATGTCCACCTCGGCACTGGCAATTACAACGAAACAACCTCGCGCCTCTACACCGACATTTCCTACCTCACCTGCAAGGCGGACTATGGCAATGACGCTTCGCTGTTCTTCAACGCCGTCACCGGTCGTTCGAAATTGCTCCGCTTCCAGCGACTCGTCCCCGCGCCCACCGCGATGAAGCCGATGCTGCTCGACCTCATTTCCGGCGAAGCCGAACGCGCCCGCCAGGGCCTCCCTGCACGCATCATGGCGAAGGTGAACTCACTCCAAGACCCCGACATCATCGCCGCCCTCTACGACGCCTCACGCGCCGGGGTGGATATCAAACTCAACATACGCGGCATCTGCTGCCTCAAACCCGGCGACCCGAAACATTCGGAAAACATCGAAGTCATTTCGGTGATCGACCGCTTCCTCGAACACGCTCGCATCTTCCATTTCCTCCAAGGCGGCGATTCGGAAGTCTACATCGCCTCCGCCGATTGGATGACCCGCAACCTCGAGAAACGCGTCGAGCTGATGATCCCCATCGCCGAGCCCACTCTCAAACGCCGACTCATCCGCATCCTCGAAACCTACTTCAACGACGAGACCCAAGCCTCGCGCATCCTTCCCAACGGCAGTTCCACCCGCGTCACCAAACCCACCCGCGGCAAAGGCCTTCGCGCTCAGGAACATTTTTACCAACAAGCAAAAAAAGCCGCCAAGGCCCGCGAACACGAACGCGCCATGACCTTCGAACCCCACCGCCCGGCAGATTGAGGGTGAAGGAGAAGAGTTAGTGGTTATGGGTTATTAGTTATTGGGGAAAAGAAGGAAGAAGTGACCTCTTCACCGTGGTGGCGGATTTCATCCGCCAAACCCCTTATCAAAAACCAAAATCCGAAATCGACCTATCATTCGAATCATTTCAACCACGGATTTACTAAATTCTAAACAGAGGAAAAAAGAGAAGAGAGCTCGCGCAATGTCGCATCTTTTGCAATATTTCTTGATCTGTGCACTCGGTGCATTCTGTGGTCAAAACCTCTTCGTTTGCATTTAAACTTCCGAATTCAGGCTCAACCATTCGAATACAACATCATCGGCGCCGCTCGCGTCGCCTGCAGTCACAGCTTTGTTGACTTCGACAATTGCATCGTCAACATTGTAGGTGGCATTGAATAACAACACCCCTTGTTGCGTTCAATGCGGCAACCAACTGCAAGCCCAATGAGTGCAAACACCCCCCAAATACAAATGGATGCCGGTCTCGAGATCGGCTATGGCACAGCCCTCGCAAGCGTCGGAACCAACATCCAACTGAGCTCCGGCACTCATTTCCTCGTCGCGCGAAACGGGCGAGGGAAAACCACGCTTTTGCGCACTCTTGCTGGCAGCATCAAGCCGGTAGCGGGTCATTTTGAAATGCACGGATTCGTGCAATACCTCGCCGAAAACATCCGCTTCGACCAAGAACTTCCCACCAAGAGGATCTTTCATGCGCTCCTGCCAAAAGGCAGCGTCGATGATGCATTCGCGCTGGCCGACCGCACGGAACTCGATGTCACCAAGCCCTATGGCAAGCTTTCCACCGGCAACAAACGCAAAGCGAACCTCATCGTCGCCGAATGCTCAACCCACTCGGATGGCAACATCCTCCTGCTCGACGAACCGCTGAGCGGACTCGATGTATTCGTCCGCCAAACCTTCGAAGAACTTTGGCGCAATTCGAACAAGGGCATTCTCCGATTGGTAAGCTGCCACCCGGATTATGACTCGATGGAAATGCCGAGCAGCCTGCTCATCGAAGATGGACACATCCGCCATCTCAACGAACCCGGCCAAAACTGGAGCGACCTGAAAGGCCTCATCTAACAGAAACTGCAAAATTTGCATCGCCGTTTGACAGCGGCACATCCCGAGTTACCGATGTATTGGTGATCAAAGGTTTTTTCACCTGCGATCATCCGGATTCGGTTCT
>CAZXHZ010000122.1:0-3924 GCA_964639755.1 uncultured Luteolibacter sp.
GAGACAAAGACCGCTTTGCCGGAGGGCTTTTGCGCGAGAGCGAGGGTGATCGCTTCGGCAGCGGCCGTGCCTTCATCGAGCAGCGAGGCATTTGCGACATCGAGGCCGGTGAGGCTGGTGATCATCGTCTGGAAATTGAGCAAGGCTTCGAGACGGCCTTGCGCGATTTCCGCCTGGTAGGGTGTATAAGCGGTGTACCAGCCCGGGTTTTCGAGAATGTTGCGCAGGATCACGCCGGGGGTGAGCGTGCCGTGGTAGCCTTGACCGATGAAGGACTTGAGCACGCGGTTTTTCGACATGATCGACTTGAGAGCATCGAGTGCAGCTCGCTCGCTCAGTGGCTCGGGGAGATCGAGCGGTTTATCCGAAAGGATGCTCTGCGGGACAGCGGCCTTGATGAGATCGTCGAGTGATGAAAAACCCGATTTTTGAAGCATTTCATCGCGATCGGATCCAATGGGGCCGAGATGGCGTGAACGGAAGTCGAGGTGAGCGGTCATGCGGAGTGGCGGATGGAAAAATTCCTGCGGGCGGATCTTTGTGGGAAATTGGCGGTGATGCAATCACAGCGGAAGGAAATCCGCAAATTTGCCAGAAATGCCAGCGGCACGCTTGCCAAGCGGGGAGCGAACGAATAGGAAAAAACGCATGACTCCTCTCTACGAAGGCAAGGCCAAAAGGATGTGGGCGACCGACAACCCCGACACCCTGCGCATGGAATTCAAGAATGACGCGACGGCCTTCAACGGCGAGAAGAAAGCGAGTTTCGAAAACAAAGGCCGCCTCAACAATGCGATCAGCACTTTGATCTATGGCATGCTCGAAAAGGAAGGCGTGCCAACGCATTTCGTGAGGCAGATCGATGAGACGAATGTCGAAGTCAAAAAGGTCGATATCCTGATGGTTGAAGTCATCGTACGCAACTATTCGGCCGGTAGTTTCTGCAAGCGCACCGGCATGGAAGAAGGTCGCAAATTTTCGCAACCGATCGTCGAGTTTTCGTACAAGAGCGATGAACTCGGGGATCCGCTGATCAACGACGATTACATCCGTGAGATGGGGCTCGCGAGTCCCGAGGACATGGCGCACTTGCGGAAGTCGGCGCTGAAGGTGAATGCGATTCTCACCGATTTTTTCGCGCGTTGCGGGCTCAAGCTAATCGACTTCAAACTCGAGTTTGGTCGGCTTGCATCGAATCCCGAGGTGATTGTGCTGGCGGATGAGATCAGCCCCGACGGCTGTCGTTTGTGGGATCTCAAGACGGGCGAGAAGATGGACAAGGACCGCTTTCGTCGTGATTTGGGAAATGTGATGGAGGCCTATGAAGAGGTGCTTGGTCGCGTGAAGGAAAATCTCGCATGATCAAGCCGCCTTGTCGCGCGGGCGCTCTGGATGATCGCCCGGGTTTCAGGGATGCGTTGGTGAAATGGTTTCGCAAGGAAGCGCGGGATTATCCATGGCGCCGGACGCGTGATCCATATGCGGTGCTGGTGTCTGAGGTGATGCTGCAGCAGACGCAGATTGCGACGGTGTTGGGCAAGGGGTATTACACGAGGTTTTTGCGGGCATTTCCCGATGTGGTTTCATTGGCGGGGGCAAGCGATGAGGCTTTGCTCAAAGCGTGGGAGGGTCTTGGTTATTACCGACGCGTGAGAATGCTACGCGACACGGCGAAGGCGGTGCTTGCACAGCATGGCGGGATATTTCCCTCGGACGCCGATGAGCTGATGAAGCTGCCGGGAATCGGCCGATACACAATGGGGGCCTTGAGGGCATTTGCATTTCGAAAACCTGCGGTGTTGGTTGATGGAAATGTGTCGCGCGTGTTGGCGCGGCTCATGGATTTTACAGATGCCATCGATAGCACGGCTGGGTTGAAACAACTTTGGTCGTGGGCGGGGGAGGTGGCCGATGACAAGCGTCCGGCGCAATACCATGCGGCGCTGATGGAGTTGGGTCAGCGAATTTGCAAAGTCGGCGTGCCCGATTGCCTGAGCTGTCCGGTGGCTTCATTTTGCAAGACTCGTGAGCCAGGGCTTTTGCCGATCAAGTCGCGAAAAATTGAGCTTACGCGTGTGGATGAGCATGCGCTTTGGCTGCGTGATGGCATAGGGCGCATCCTGCTCGAGCGTGAAGCGGGTGCGCGACGGACGGGGCTTTGGAAACTGCCGCTGCGGGGTGTTGAGGAGGTCGGCCATTTGCCCATGGTTGCGAGCAGCCAATATGGCATTACGCGCTATCGCGTGACGCTGAAGGTTTACCAAGGCCACCATGAAAACTTCGTGCATGAGGCAAATGATGAAGTGGCTTGGTTCAGTGTGGATGAAATCGGGCATTTGCCGATGGCGGCACCCTTCAGGCGCATGCTGACCCACCTGATGGCGGAATTTTGATTTGTCGTGTGACGGATTCTCCATTGTGTGCTTTCTTCGGATTAGATGCGTTGGTTTTTGCGGGGATTCGCTTGTGTGGTTTTGTTCGGCTTGTTGCAGTCATGCGCGGTCCAACCTGAACCGAATCCAGCAGTGCCGGACATGAAGGTGAGGCGCTTGTTGATCCAGCGGGTGGGCGCGGTGGTGGTGACGGATCGAAATGATTTGAAGCACTGGGCTCGTACAGGATTCACTATTTCACGAGCACCGGATGATGCGGATGGTGGCTCAGCGACGCCGATATCGGCGGACGGATATTTTCTCACGGCGGATCATGTTTTGGCTGAGTCGAATGGTCGAAATGTGCATGTGCTTTACGGAAGCAAAGGTGAGTTGCTCTCGTATCGCGCGAGGGTTGTCTGGCGTTCGGCCGATGCGGATCTGGCCTTGTTGCATGTGACGGCGGCGACGCCAAATTTTTATCGATGGACGCAGCCAAATGTGTGGCTGCCGGCCGGAAACATGGTCTTGCACGGTGGCATCGCGACCGGGCTGAAGTCGCGGCCTGGCAGGTTGGTGACCTCCCTGTCGCCTGAGTGGATTTTTACCGGCACGCGGAAGTTCAAAATCGACATTGCGCTGCAACCCGGCGACAGCGGTGGGCCGGTGGTCGACGCGGCAGGCAACTTGGTGGGGATCAATTCCGCAGTGGAATTTTTGGTGCCGATGGAAACGGCCTTTTTCATCGACTCGGAGGCAAGCCGCCCAAGCATCCGACGGATCGAGGCCTTGATGCGTGCCGATCGCTTGCGTAAGGTTTCCGCCAGCCTGGCGGGGAATGAGTGAATTAATTTTGAAGGAATGAAAATGATCGGTCTTTTGGGTGCGCGATGCGTGTTGTTATGCGGGGTATTGATTCTGGGTAGCTGTGCGAGCTTCGAGGAATCGGGCCTGCCGGGCAGTGCTGCCTCGATGGCGCGCAACCAGATCATGCTGGTACGCAAGTCGCCGCCATCATTTGGATTTTCGCGGCTGCAGGCCCATGTTCGATCGCATCCCGAACTGGAGGGGTTTTTGAGGACGCGGGCGCTGCCGGATTTTTTGGCAGAGACCTCGGACGAGTCGCGGACCTACTTCATCCTGTATTTTCTTCAGAAAAAAGAGGCTTTCGCCTTTCGGACCGAGTCCGAGAACAAATCCTCGCTGGAAGCCTCGGGGCCGTATCCGATCACGGAGGGGGAACAGCAAGCTTTGGAGGATTTCCGTGCCCAAGCCTCGGAGTGATAAAACGCGTAGCAGGCCGATTTCTCGCTTGCAGCAACTGGGAAAAAAGCTGATTGTGTAGGTGGTCGTTGTGGTTTCACTTCGTCCATCCATTGGGGGTGTTCCCCATAATTAACAAACATAAATACCATAAACCTATGAAACAGAACCCTAGAATTCGTCGGGGCTTCACGCTGGTGGAGCTTCTTGTCGTGATCGTCATCATTGCCGCTCTGGCAGGTCTCACCGCACCGATGGTCATCCGTCAGCGCAAGAAGGCAGACCAAAC
>CAZXHZ010000123.1:0-3969 GCA_964639755.1 uncultured Luteolibacter sp.
AAAAAACCAAACGCATGGGGCCTTCACGACATGCACGGCAATGTTGAGGAGTGGTGCGATGATCTTTATAGACCGTACCCTTACGGACAAAACATACCGCCATCAAATCCTGAATATGCGGAGTTTCGTTCATACCGTGGCGGGGCATGGACTTCGTGGGCCAAAGGTTGCCGATCGGCTTTCCGATCCCGTTATGCAACGGACTATTTTGATCATGATCTGGGATTACGTCCGGCACTGCGTCTGGTTGCGAAACCATGATCTCAAAGTGTCGAAGCAGACTTATTTGTGACCATGCTAAGCGCTGAACGCAAAAACGACCTTGATCCGCCGAGCGGACATGGCAGATGAGGGAGGATGGACGAGAGTCGTGAGAAATGGGCTGATGCTAGGGATTTCCCTGCAGGTTCAAAATCTGTCGCGATTCCCATTCCGCGACAGAAAAACGGTCGGATTTCTGAAAGATTTCTGAAAAACTGCACGTTAAGCGTGCGAAACCCTGCGAAATCGATCAAAGTCGGTAGAGCAGGAAAGCCCATAAAACCGAATAAAAACGCACAAAATACGCTCTATGAACAAGATGGTCGGGGCGGCGGGATTCGAACCCACGGCCTCCTCGTCCCGAACGAGGCGCGCTACCAGGCTGCGCCACGCCCCGACAAATAGATAATGCGCGGGGATTTCTTATGTCTGTGTTTATGGGCGGGCAAGTGGAAATTCCGTCAGCGCGGCGGGATTGCCTGCGCCCCGCTCCGGCCTTCTATGAAAAAGATGGTTCGCAAATGCTCGCGGTGCTTTCGAACCCACGGCCTCCTTGTTCCGAACGAGGCGCGCTACTAGGCTGCGCCCCGCCCCGACACAATTGGAGCTTTCCGAGTGAATCGGGCGCAGGGACGAATCCCCGATTTTGGACAATGGGATAAGTCGATTTTGTCGGATCTTGCGCCGTGATTTCGCTTTTTATCAGCCGACCAAACGGCTCTCGATGAACTTCATCACATCGCCCCTACCTTCGCGTGAGACTGCCGAGCTAATCAGAATTTCCGGTACCACTCCGATGCGCACGGCGACATGCTCGCGGAAAACAGCGGCGTTGGCGCGGGTTTTTCCGGCCGACTGCTTGTCGGCTTTGGTGAACACGATCACGAATGGCACACCCGTACCGCTGAGCCACTCGATGAAGTCCATGTCGATGCGTTGCGGTGGGTGGCGTGAATCGATGAGCACCAGAACGCAGCGCAAGCACGCGCGACGGCCGATGTAATTGCCCGAGCGTTCGTTGAAGGCGTAGGCTTCTTCCTTGGCGACTTTTGCAAATCCGTATCCCGGCAGATCGACGAGACCCCATTGCTGGTTGATCAGAAAAAAATTCATCAGCCGCGTTTTGCCAGGCGTTGCCGAAACTTTGGCCAGCCCGTTGCGATTGGTGAGCAGGTTGATCAACGACGACTTGCCGACATTTGAGCGACCAATCAGCGCGAATTCCGGCAGATGCCAATCCGGACATCCGCCCAGATCGCTTGCGCTGGTGATCAGGTCGGCGGAACGAATTTGCATGGCGCGAACAATCGGTCGATGAAAGAGAGTTTCAAGGTTTAAGAATGCAGCGGGAGCTTTCGCGATTATGAAAAAATTGCCGCCAATGCGGCAAAAGCATTTCGCAAAGGTCCGTTGGTTGAGTTGTTATTGAAGAAGTCGCTTCTGCATTTTTCCCGATGACCGCGGACCAATGACTGCTGGCCTCTTCCTCTTACCCCAATAACCAATCACAAATAACCAATAACTCTTCCCATCGGCGGCTTGGTCGGCTTTGCTTGTGTCAGTCGATGCGAGCGGATTGGACATTTGGAAAATTTTTTACTGCCAGCATGGCCGCGCTATGTCTTGCGTGTTTGCCTGCGTGTTCGTTTTTCAAATCCATCATTTCCAAACCTGAAGCTAATAAACCCGCTACAAACAAAACCGCCGATGCTGCGCCGGTTGCGACAATCGTGCCTGAAGCCGCACTCGAGACAACGAAGCCCGCGATGCCGGATGATGGCCTGCGCTTGCCCGACATGCTCACGATGCCGCAAGATGCTGAAATCAAAGCTCCCGCTTCGACTCCGCCCACGAACGCAGCCCAGCCCGCACCCGTCGTTGCGCGTCCGCCCACAGATCCACCCGCGCGGCCAAAAGCTGAAGAACCAACGCCGGAATAGCTTGCTCTAGCGCTGATTGAAGCGAGCCATCTCGCGCTGCGCTTCGCGAAGTTCGACTTTTTTCTTCAGGTCCTGACGCTGATCGGAATGCGTCTTGCCCTTGCCGACGCCGATCTCGACCTTTACCCGCCGATTCTTCCAGTACATCCGCAGCAGAGGCAGCGTGCAGCCCTTGATGGCGGTCGCGGCGGCGAGCTTGAGAATCTCGCGTTTGTGCAAAAGCAAACGGCGAGGGCGCTTGGGCATGTGATTGAACCACTCGCCGGCGGTCTGCCATGGCTGGATGTCACAACCGTATAGAAACACCTGATTGCCTTCGACGCGGGCAAAGGCATCGGAAACATTGATCTTGCCGGCACGGATTGATTTGACCTCGGTGCCCTTCAGCTCGATGCCAGCCTCGAATTTTTCAAGGATATGGAAATCGCGTCCGGCCTTCCGGTTGGTGGCGATTTCCGCACTCATGAAATCTCAAGGCCAGAAGCAAAGGCGATCACGCCTCAGCTTTCTCGACCAACTGGATCTTGCCCTCGATGATTTCCGTAAGGGCGATGTCCGCAACCCCCATGCTCGGGCGGACTGGGATCAACGGCGAACGACCACTGTTCAACTGGCGCACGCGTTGCGACACGAGGTTGATCAGGACGAGGGGGTCGGTGACAATTTCAGATGCCTTTTCGAGGAGGTCGCTTTTCATAGGAGAACCGGGAAATCGCGAATCCGGCCGCTCTTGCCCGAACGGTATCACGTTCTCTGGCTGCGGTGACGGAACTTTTTCGCTCAAGTGAGTGGAGGTTGGAGGATTGTCGCCCTTACACGGGGCGGGCCAAGGAATCAAGCAGGTTTCAAGCCTCCTGACAAGCCCAAAGTCGCCGGGCCCTCGCATTTAAAAACGAAAGGCAAAGCCCGCGCTTGCCTATGGAAGCGCGGTAACTGCGCTCAGCTTGGCATCAAGTCGATGCCGAAACGACGCAGAACTGCCACCATGACCCAAAAAAGCGCGGCGGTGATGAGGCAGTTCAAGCCCAGTGCCGACCAAAAGCCCCAACCGTTACGCCACATCCATGGCAAAATCAAAAACATCGGCAAGGTTGGCAGCACAAACCAAAAGGTACCTTCGGCATGGTTCGCCAAACGCTCGCCCGACTGACCGCCTTGGTGCATCCAGATCATCGCCAGCAAGGAGGTCAGCGGCAACGCAATCAGCAAGGCCGAAAGCCGGTCGTTGAAAAGCTGGACCTTGTTGACGACCACAATGATGAGCGCGCTCAAGAGCCACTTGCCCAAATCCAGGCCCGAAAACGACAGCAGCTTTTCCCAAAAATGGGGAGTGAACATGGGCGGAATGATGAAAAACGAGGCCACTGAAGGTCAATTTCATTTTCGGTCCCACCAAAACCATTCGCTCGGCGTCATCGCTTGATCTTGCCATTTCGCGCCGAAATCATGAGGCTCGAGGCATGCAATTTTTGTCGTTCGGGGCATGCGTCCTTTGCATCATGTTGGCCGTTTCGCCCGTGGGTTTGGCTTTGGATGCGGCGCATAAGGAACAGATTGGCCGCAGGATTTGGCAGAACGAATGTGGCGGGAGCGTGAATGGGCTCACGACATGGAATGCGGGTGAGGAATTTCCCTCGCTGGGGATCGGGCATTTCATCTGGTACCCGGCGGGCTTCAAGGGGCGCTTCGACGAGAGCTGGCCGAGTTTTGTGAGCTACGCGAAAAGCCAGGGAGTGAAGCTGCCGGAGGTCGCGCTCGAGCGTCACAG
>CAZXHZ010000124.1:0-2108 GCA_964639755.1 uncultured Luteolibacter sp.
GGCGCCGGAGTTTATGCCGGTGTGACGATTGATTGGTGATTCATCCTTTGTCGCGGCAGGTGCTTTCGGGTGCCCGCCGCAGCATCACTGCAAATTCCGCTCGCTCACCTGCGAATTGAGCGTGCAGAAATCGTAAAGCCAACCGACGCCGAGCAAGCCGCCGGTGAGCAGCCACAGGATGCCGGTGCCGATTTTTCCAATGTAAAACCGGTGCAGGCCGAGCAAGCCGAGAAAGGTCAGCAGGATCCACGCCACGGAAAAATCATACCTGCCCGCCACAAAGCGCCGGTCGGCTTCGCGATCCATACCGGGAATAAGGAACAAGTCGATGAACCAGCCGATGCCGAGCAGGCCAAGCGTGCAGAACCAAATGATGCCGGTGATCGGTTTGCCGTAATAAAAACGGTGTGCGCCGGTGAAACCGAAGATCCACAACAGGTAACCGATCGTCTTGCTGTGCGTGTCGTTGGGGAGTCCGTTCATGACGCCAAGATGCAGCCAACTCGGTGGTGTGGCCAATGAATTTGTCAACGCGCGTCCGCGTGAGATGGAAATATTGCGAGCATTTCCGCGATGTGGCCTGCCCTTTGAGCAGGATTTCTCTTCACTGCGGGGCGGTTCAGGCTTAAACCATCTCCGTGATGCCCGCCTCATTTACGCGTCCTGGAAAATTGATGGCTGCCAATCGCGGTGAAATCGCGATCCGCATTTTTCGTGCCGCCAATGAACTCGGTCTGCGCACGGTCTCAATCTTTGCCGAAGAGGATCGCTTTTCGATCCATCGCTTCAAGGCCGACGAGGCTTACCAGCTTGATTCGTCGAAAGGCCCTGTCGGCGCATACCTCGATGTTGAGGGTATCGTTGCGCTCGCCAAGCAGAAGGGCGTGACGATGATTCATCCGGGCTATGGTTTCCTTTCGGAAAACGCGAGTTTTGCGAGAGCTTGCGCGCGTGAGGGCATCACCTTCATTGGTCCTTCGCCGGAGTTGTTGGAAAACATGGGCGACAAGACTGCGGCGCGGACGCTGGCTCACCGTTTTCATGTGCCAACGCTTCCCGGCACTGAAGAACCGATCACCGATCCCGACGAGGCTCTCAAGGCGGCGCATGAGATCGGTTTTCCTCTTATTATCAAAGCAGCCTTTGGCGGCGGTGGGCGCGGGATGCGGGTGGTGGAAAAAGCTTCGCTCTTGCCCGCGCTATTGAGTGAGGCGCAAAACGAGGCGCTCAATGCGTTTGGCAATCCGGCGGTGTTTCTCGAACGCTACATTTCCCGTGCGAAACACATCGAGGTCCAGATCCTGGGCGACAAGCACGGCAATGTCGTGCACCTCTACGAGCGTGATTGCTCGGTGCAGCGTCGCTACCAAAAAGTTGTCGAGGTCGCTCCGGCGATCAACCTCGACCCGAAGGTGCGCAAAGAGCTCTGCGATGCCGCGGTGAATCTCGCCAAAGGCATCGGCTATAACAATGCGGGCACCGTCGAGTTCCTGTACGACATGGATAAGAATGACTGGTTCTTCATCGAGATGAACCCGCGCATCCAAGTCGAGCATACCGTCACCGAGTGTGTCACCGGCATCGACCTTGTGCGATCGCAGATCCTGATCGCCGGCGGCGAATCGCTCTTTGGTGCCGAAGTCGCCATTCCGCAGCAGGACGACATCCCATGCAATGGTTTTGCGATCCAGTGCCGCGTAACCACCGAGGATCCGGAAAAGAATTTCGCGCCCGACTATGGCCGCATTTTGAACTATCGCTCCGCCGCCGGTTTTGGCATCCGCCTTGATGCGGCTTCGGGCGACGCCGGCTCGGTGGTCACACCGTTCTACGACTCGATGTTGGTGAAGGTCACTGCGATGGGCCGCGATTTTCCGATGGCCTGCCAACGCATGGATCGCGCGCTGCGCGAGTTCCGCATCCGCGGCGTGAAGACCAACATTCCGTTTTTGGAAAATGTCATTGCGGACGAAACTTTCCGCAGCGGCCAGGCCCACACCAAGCTCATCGACACCAAGACCGAGTTGTTCCGCTTTCGTCCGCGCCGCGATCGCGCGACACGCACGCTGTCCTATATTTCCGACATCACCATCAACGGCAATCCCACC
>CAZXHZ010000125.1:0-39617 GCA_964639755.1 uncultured Luteolibacter sp.
GACGGCTTTTGGATTGGCGGCGCTTTGGAACGGCCATGGTCTTGCTTCGTGTTAGGGTTGGTCCTTGAGGTCCTTGAGTTGGTCGAGGGCCGACCATCGATCGGCTCCCGCACCGCGGGGCGGAGTGGGTACAGTATCTTCCGCGGGTTTGTCCACTGATAAATATCGAGGATCAATTTCACAGTGCTGGGGCACATCCCCATCCTCACAGCGGGGGTCGATCGGGAAGTGGATCAGAACCTCTTCACGCAGCGCATCGCTGGCGTCAATTTCGCCGGCTTGGTCGATTTCGATGGAAATGGCCGCGTTTTCGAGGCGAATGGTTTGTACAAATGGGTGCAGGGTCCGCACGCAGGTGAATTCGAAGGGTGCCTCGAGGCTTCCGGTGAGCAGCAACTCGGAACCGAAGCGTTGCGCCCAAAGGCTGTATTTCAAGGGTCCGGTGGCCTTTGCATCGCCCTCCGGCAGGTCGAAAATTTCGGCCTTCAGCTCGCCTTCGTAGCTTTTTCCCTCTTCCGGCAATGTCGCCAGATCAATTTTCAATCGCTCGCTCACGAGTCGATTTTAAGGCCGATTCGCCTTACGCCAAGCCGCAATTGCCGGTCGCGTGGTCTGCGCCTAAAATTTTTAATCCAATGATTCCAAGCAACTCCGCCCCAAAGCGGCAACAAAGGCGTTAAATTTCGGGAATGTTTAAGAATTTTTTCAAATTTTCCGAACACCCCAGTTTTGGCCCGATGGATGAATTTTTTTTTCAACCCCTAGGGCTAGGATGGCTTGCTCGCCAATCACACTGCAAGAGCTTCTTATTAAGGCTGTTTTACATTATACATGCATTTCAGAAACCACAATATATGGTATTGTGAATAATTTGTGGATACCACATGAGCAAAATTGGATTGACCCGAGAGCCGATTTTAAATGAGCTTTCAGACGCTTCACGAGTCAAAAAATTCAATTTGATTTCATCCCCCCGCATTTTTTCGCTACCCCCATCAAAAGAGCTTAAACAACCATGTCCGCCAACTCCGTCACTACCACCGTCACCCTTGGAAACCGCACCTTTCACCTCGATCGCGAAAAGGCCGAACAGGCCATTGCCGCCAAGAGCGTGATCAATGGTCGCGACACGATGTTCTTCAACATTCTGCCGCTCAAATACCAGTGGGCGTACGACCTCTACAAAACCATGAAGAACAACCACTGGGAGCCGGAGGATGTGACCATGCAAAAGGATGTCGAACAGTGGCGCTCCAACGAGATCAGCGATGTCGAACGCTGGATCATCAAAATGGGCATTGGTTATTTTTCCGCTGCCGAAGGCATCGTGGGCGATAACATTCTGCATGTGGTCCGCGAAGTGGTCACCGCGCCCGAGCTCAAGCTGGTGCTTGGTCGTCACGCCCACGAGGAAAACATTCATGCCGACTCGCTGGTGTACATGCTCTCCTCGCTTGGCCTCAATCCGCACGAGTGCGAGGCGATGTTTGAAGACATCCCGACGATCAAGGCGAAGAATCACTTCGTCGTTTCGAACTCGCGCGCACTGCGTCGCGATGTCGATCTCACCGTCACTGAAAACAAACAAGCGCTCGCCAAGAATATTTTCCTCTTTGGCCAGGTGATGGAAGGCACGCAGTTCTACGGTCTCTTCGGCATGATTCTTTCGCTTTATCGCCAGAACAAGTTCCCCGGCATTGGCTCGATGTTCCGCTACACGCTGCGCGATGAATCCAACCACATCGAGGTCTTCCGCAACCTGCTCATGGATCTCATCAACGAGAACCCCGACATCTGGACCGAGGAGTTCAAGGAAGATCTTCGCGACACGATGAAGGATGGCATCACGCTTGAGAAACAATTCATCCGCGACTGCCTTCCGGTCTCCGCGCTTGGTCTCAACTCGACCGACTTTGAAACTTACATCGACTACATCGCCGACCGCCGCCTCGCTTCGTGCGGGCTTGCGCCTCTCAACGCGAATGCCGCCAATCCATTCCCGTGGCTTGCAGAGATGATGGACATCAAGAAGGAAACCAACTTCTTCGAAGGCCGCGTCACCGAATATCAGAAAGCCTCGGCCCTTGCTGCCGTGGACGATGACGAGCTGTGAACCGGCAAGGGATAGGGGTTCAACGCCGGCGCTCCGTTTCCTTCATTCTTTCGGCATGCAAAATCCAGAAATTTCACCAATCACATTCCATGTACCGCTCCATTGATCCCAAAGAAGACATCGTTCTCAAACAAGTCATCACCGACCGTTTTGCCTTGCCGCCCGCAGACCGCGCGTTTTTGTGGCGCGATGTGTTGCCGAAGGAAAAGCGTGCGCCGATCTCCGACATCATCGTGACCCGCGGCAATGCCGAGTCGCACTTTTCGCTCGAGGATGTTGCTGATGCGATCGGCGATTCGCTGGCCGACCTGCTCATCGCGCGCAGTCAGGATGAGAAGTCGATTTTCTCGGATGTGAACCGTCAGTTTGTCTCCGATGTCGCGCATGCCGTGGCAAATTCGCTGACCAAATCGCTCGACGAAGGTGGTCGCTTGCGTCTCTCAGAATCGGATCTCTATTTGCTCATCGAAAAGGCCTTGCTTGAAAATGAAGCCTACGATGTGGCGAAGTCTCTCGCCTTCCGTCGCTCGCTTGAGAAGCACGGCTCGGTTGATCTTCACGCCGGCCCCGGAACGCTTCCCGTCCGCCTTATCCGTCGCAATGGCAATGTCGTGCCGTGGTCGGAAACCAAGATCGAAATTGCAGTGCGCAAGGCCTTTCTCACGATCAAGGAAAACCCCGAGCCATCGATCGACATTGCCCATGCAGTGACCGAGCGGATCCGCCGCGGCGATCAGTCGTTCGTTCACATCGAGGATGTGCAGGACATGGTGCAGGAGGAGCTGATGCGCCAAGGGCATTTCAAGGCCGCTGAGCATTACATTCTTTACCGCGCCCAGCGTTCGCGTCTTCGCGAAGAGCAGGCGGCCAATGCGGAAGATCCGAACCAAGAGTTCATGGTCACCGTTTCCGACGAGCAAGGCGGCGCGTCGTTCTGGGATGGCATGGAGCTGAAGAAGCGCATTTCTTTCGCATCGATCGGACTCGATCTCTGCCTGACCGAAATTGAAATCGAGCGCGAATTGCGCCGCTCGATCGGATCGGAAATTTCCGAAAAGGATCTCAAGGCCACCATCATCCTCAACGCCAAGTCATTGATCGAAAAGGATGCGGATTTTGCGAAGTTCGCCGGCCGCATCCTGCTTTCCTACATCTATGAGGAAGTACTCAACTGGTCGATCTCACGCGACGGCATCGACAAGCTCAAGCAGGCTCACAAAACCGCATTCAAGGCTTACCTCAAGCACGGCGTCTCCATCAAACGCCTCAATCCTGAACTGCTTGAACGCTACAACATCGACAAGCTCGCCGAAGCACTCGACCCGACCGCTGACCTCGACTTCGACTATCTCGGCATTCAGACGCTTTACGACCGCTATCTCATAGTCGACAAGACCAGCAACAAACCTCGCCGTCTCGAAACACCGCAGTTCTTCTGGATGCGTGTGGCGATGGGTCTCTTCAAGCGCGAGGAAAACAACCGCGATGAATGGGTCGTGCGACTTTACAATCTCTACAAGGGTCGCCGTTTTTGCTCGTCCACACCGACACTTTTCAACTCCGGCACGCTGCACTCGCAGCTTTCCTCGTGCTACCTTTACAAGGTCGATGACTCGATCGAGTCGATCATGATCCGCGGCGTTGCCGAGAATGCATTCCTTTCGAAATGGGCCGGCGGTCTCGGTGGTTCATGGACTTCGGTGCGCGGTACCGGTGGCTACATCCAAGGCACCAACGGCGAGTCGCAAGGCATCATCCCGTTCCTCAAACTTCACAACGACCAACTCGTCGCAGTGAACCAAGGCGGCAAACGCCGCGGCTCAGGTTGCGCTTATCTCGAAACCTGGCACAACGACATCGAGGATTTCCTCGAGCTACGCAAAAACACCGGTGACGAGCGCCGCCGCTGCCACGACATGAACACGGCCAACTGGATACCCGACCTGTTCATGAAGCGCATGGCCGACCGTGGCACATGGACGCTGTTCCGCTCGAACGAAGTGTCCGATCTTCACGACCTCTACGGCAAGGCTTTCGAACAACGCTATTGCGAGTATGAGGCGATGGCGGCCGAAGGAAAAATCTGGTCGCGCCAAATGCCTGCTCTCGAGCTCTGGAAGGGCATGCTCAAGATGGTTTTCGAAACCGGTCATCCATGGATCACTTTCAAGGATCCTTGCAATGTCCGCTCGCCTCAAGACCATTGCGGAGTCATTCACTCGTCGAACCTCTGCACCGAGATCACGCTTAATACTTCCGCCGATGAAACTGCTGTTTGCAATCTTGGCTCGGTGGTGCTCGACACGCACATTACCCGTGATGGTGCGCTCGATCACGAAATGCTCAAGGAAACCATCACGGTCGCAATCCGCGCGCTGGACAATGTGATCGACATCAATTTCTACCCGACCGAAGCGGCCAAGACGGCCAACTCGCGTCACCGTCCGATCGGTCTCGGCGTGATGGGCCTGCAGAACGCGCTCTACAAGCGCGGACTCGCCTTCGCTTCCGATGCGGCCGTCGAGTTCAACGACGAGATGATGGAAGCGATCGCCTACTACGCCTACGGCGCCTCATCCGATCTCGCGAAGGAGCTTGGCGCCTACTCGTCGTACAAGGGTTCGAAATGGGATCGCGGGCTGCTTCCGCAGGACACGCTCGATCTGCTCGAGGACGAGCGCGGCCGCAGCATCGATGTGCCGCGTGGCGGCAAGATGGACTGGTCGGTGGTCCGTTCAAAAATTGCAAACCAAGGCATGCGCAACTCGAATGTGCTCGCCATCGCGCCGACCGCCACCATCTCGAACATCATGGGCACCACGCCCTGTATCGAGCCGAACTACAAAAACCTTTATGTGAAATCCAACCTGTCGGGCGATTTCATCGTGCTCAACTCCGAGCTCGTTAAAGACCTGAAGAAAGCCGGTTTGTGGAACCAGGAAATGCTCGATCAACTCAAGTATTTCGACGGCGAGCTTGATGCCATCGAAGACATCCCCGAGGCGCTCAAGCACAAGCACAAGACGGTCTTTGGCATTGGCCATGAATTCATCGTCGATGCCGCTTCGCGTCGTCAAAAATGGATCGATCAAGCGCAGTCGGTGAACCTCTTCCTGGCCACGCCGGATCTCAAGACCCTTTCGCACATGTACCGTCGCGCATGGGACAAGGGCCTCAAGACGACCTACTATCTGCGCACCCTGCAGGCATCGAACATCGAGAAGGCAACTATCGACGTCAAAAAGGAAGTCCGTGGCATCGCTGCAGGTGGCGCGAAACGCGAATACACTGCCGAGGAGAAAAACGCCTGCTCGCTTGAAGCAATGCTGAACGGCGGAACCTGTGAAGCCTGTCAGTAGTTGCTGCGGAATGATGTTTCTTGGGCCGTGTTTGGCGTTGTGCCGGACACGGCCCTGATTCTTGAAAAGCCATTGCCTGGCAAACAGGTTTTGGTGATCCGCCTTCTCGCGCTTAGCGTTTCCGGCAAGAAACGCTAAGGTCGGGAATTGCATTTTTTGCACCAAAGGCCGCAAGGGTTTGTTGCGCTTCAAGCAGAAATTCGTCCTCGCATTGGGCATGATGCTCGCGCTGCCTTATGGCTTGACTGGCAAAAACTATCGCCGACGATCAGTCACGCATATGAATTAAGATTTCCGTCGGTTGAAATTTTTTCTGCGCGAAACAAGCAATCACCATTATCCCAACCCATGAAGCCGTTCACATCTTTCTCGTTTCTTGCCGGGCTGGCACTCGCGATTTCTGCGTCCGAGGCAATGGCTCAGACCATTACCCGCGGCCCCTATCTCCAGATGTTGTCGCAAGATGCGATTACTGTTCGCTGGCAGACCGATGTCGCCACAGACAGTCGCGTGTCGTATGGCAGCCGCCCGACCACGCTTACCAGCGTTGCCAAGGATGCAGCCAGCGTGACGGAACACGAGTTGCGGTTGACCGGGCTTGCGCCAAACACCACCTATTACTATTCGGTGGGGACATCGACAACGGTCCAAGCCGGAGGAGATGCCACCTGCAAGTTCAAGACCGCGCCGGCTTCGGGAACCGTACAACCTGTTCGTTTCTGGGTGCTCGGTGATTCCGGAACCGGAGGAAGCGGGAAAAGCAATGCAAAGGCGGCGGAAGTGCGCGATGGCTATTTCAATTCCCCCATTTATCAGGATCCCGACTTTTGGATCATGCTGGGTGACAACGCCTATGACAAAGGGGCTGAGGACGAAACCACCCGGGCAATTTTTCAAACCTATCCGACGATGTTGCGCAAATCCGCCCTGTGGTCCACTTGCGGCAATCATGAGATGATGACCCTGAAGGGCTCGCCTTACTATAATGCTTTCAGTTTGCCGAAGAACGCCGAGTGTGGAGGCACGGTTTCCGGCACGGAAGAATATTATTCCTTTGATTACGCGAATATCCATTTCGTTTGCCTCAACTCCGAAGGCCCGTCGCGGGCGGTAAATGGCCCGATGTTGACCTGGCTGAAGCAGGACCTCTCCAACACCCGTCAAAAGTGGATCATCGCCTTCTGGCATGCTCCTCCATACACCAAGGGATCGCATGATTCCGACCGCGATACCAATATCATCGACATGCGCACCAATGTTTTGCCGATTCTTGAGGGCAATGGTGTTGACCTGATCATGTCCGGGCACAGCCACTCGTACGAACGATCGATGCTTATTGACGGTCATTACGGTTTGAGTGCCACCTTTACTCCTGAAATGGCCAAAAACTCGGGAGACGGAAAAGAAAACGGGAATGGCGTTTATAAAAAATCAAGCGGCGCCAACAAAGGAGCCGTTTACGTGGTTGGCGGCAACTCCGGCAAAGTCAATGCTGCGCCCTTGAATCATCCCGCAATGAAGTTTTCACAAAGCAAACTGGGATCGATTATAATTGATGTGAATGGCAACCGCCTCGATTTGCGTGAGATCGGCGTGGATGGAGCGGTATTTGACAATTTCACTCTGGTTAAACAATAGACTCCGCCGTTCGGCCGGCAGAGAGCGGGCTGCGGTTGGCTGATTCCTGACGGTGATTTAGAGCTTCCCCCAAAAGGCGGATGCTCTAAATTTCATCTCACCAAGAGATGACGGCGACTGGCATTTGCAATGCGAGACAAGCGCCTAGTTTCAATTGGTATTTGTTTATTCCAAGGCAACATGGAGCACACATTTATGAAATTCCAAAAACTGGTCGCATTTTTCATTTTGATAACCTGTACCACTCTTCTTGGTGAAGAGCGTGAATGGGAGTTTCTCGATCAAGCGAAATTCAAGGGCACGCTTGAGTCATACAAAGATGGCAAAGTTCGCATCCGGATGGCCGATGGCGTGGTGCGCGAGTTCCTAGCTGGAGGCGCTGAGGCCATTCAAGGTTCGTATCTGCAGCGCTCTGTTGCCCGCATTCCAAACAATCCGACGCGCACGAAGCCTGCGGCTGGGCCGGTACCGTTGATCTCGATCAATGGCGCGAATCTTCCGGTCGGGCCACTTGCGAAGTGGGAAAACAAGGGACGGCTCGGCGGGTCGTTTCACGCGATGAACATACCGCCTAATGTTTCATTGATCCAAGGCCGCAAGGCGGTGGTGTTCGAACATGCGCCCTGGTTGTTGCCGCTTGAATATCAAACGATGGTTTCCGATTTCATCATGCCGGAGGAATCGATCGGCGGCGAAACATTAACCGTTGTCGCATGGCTGCTCAATCGGGGCATGACCCTTGATCGTGAAACTTTTTTCTGCTGGGGCTCGAAAGATTGCGGCGAGTTGGATACGCCGGATTTCAGTTACGGCTGTTACGATGTGATGCAGTGGTATGATGAGAGGATCTCGATTTCGCCACAACGCTTTCCCAAGTTGAACGAATGGCACCAATTCGCCTTCGTTTTTACGCCTTCGGAAAAAGATCGCAACCGTTTGCAGCTTCAACTTTATGTCGACGGGGTACGGACAGCCGAGCGGTTGGTGAAAAAGCCCAAACCACAGCTTCTCGCCGACAATCTCGCCATCCTCGGGTGCGCATGGGAGGCATGGTGGGGCAAGGCATGGACTACGCGCCCGGCGCGGCCTTTCACGGGCGCCATCGCGGGACTGCAAGTTTACGATCGCGCGCTTGATCCAAACGAGATCAGCAGCCTTACCGCACCGGGAGGACCTTTGCCCGTGCGCCCGAAATTGGCGGAGACTGCCGGGGCGCAGAAGCCTGTACCGGCGAATGGAGCAACGGAGATTCAAGCAGGGCTTGAAAAACTCAGCTGGCGGCCAGACCCCGATGCCATTTCTCAGATTGTTCATTTTGGAGCGGATCGTGAAGCGGTTGCCAATGGCAAAGCCGCCACAGCAAAATTTCGCGCGCACATTGACGAGGCCTATATCCCGATTGATTTGAAAATTCCAAAGCTGGAAGCGGGTAAAACCTATTACTGGCGGGTGGAGCAGATTATCGAAGGCAAGCCTTCTCCCGCAGCGGAAATATGGTCGTTCAATACCTCGGAATATGACCTCGAGTTTGATGGCCCAGTGTCGGAGCCGTTTCCAGCCGAACTTGTACAAGATGGATTTTACAGTCGCTTCATCGAGGCTGGCGGCTATCCCATCATCAGCCCGCCAGGCAATCATGACATTCACATGCGCGCTGGAATCCATACCTTGCGCAAGTTGCTCGACAAGAGACCGGACATTGTCCGCATCATGCAATCGGCAAACGCCGCGACGCACCTCGCAAGCACCGAGCATCGCGGCTGGGGCTGGTCCCAGTTTGCTTGCAGTTCCTACGGCGCGGGGGAGGCCGTTTTGCGCGAAGGCGCCATCATTTTGCACGAGACAGGGCATCAGATTCACATGCAGGGAGCTGAGCAATTGTATCCGGATTTCAGAAAACGGCTTGGTGGAGTTTTTGGCGCGGGGCGACGCGACATGCGTTGGATCGGCGACTATGGAGGACGCAACATGTGGGAGAATTTGGCAGTCTGCGCGACATGGTGGGTCAATGACATGGCGCAGGATGAAGGTGATTTCACGCCCCGTGAGGCGCTGAAACGAAATGATCCGCTGACTTACGATTTGGTGTCGGAATTTTTCACAGGCAACCGAATGATTGAGCTTCATCCTTCACATGGACTCCAAGCGGATACGAAGGGCGAAGTTTCAGCGTGGAAAAACAAGGGTGGCATTGAGTTTTTCAAACTGAACTCAGGTTGGCAATTTTACGAACGTTCGACCGGCTCCTTCGCGCCCATGTCCAGCAAGCCGTTGTTGAAGAGCATTGGTGGCGTTTCCGCCATTGCCTTCGAGGGGAATCATGGCCTGTTGTGGGATAAGGAGACTTGGAATTCATTGGATGGCAACCGCTCTTGGTCTGTCGATGCATGGGTTCGTCGTGATGCACCTGCCACTGCAGAGGAAACATTGATTGCCTGGGGCACGACAGATGGGCCGGTGGCAAAATTGACTTGGGGCGGCACCAACGAAGCGTGGCAAATGCCAGGTGGCATATCGGGCGCATGGAAGTCTAAGCCCGCGCCCGGGCTCTGGCATCATGTCGCATGGGTTTTCCAAAGCAGCGAAACAAACAATACCGGAGAGCTGCGGGTTTATGTCGATGGCGTGTTGGACAGCGTATCACGCCAGAAGTTGCAAATTCCAGCCGCTGCCAAGGTTTTGGTTGGTAGGGATTATCGTGGAGCGCTCGCGCATCTGCGAGTTTACGATTACGATCTTCATCCTTTGCAGGTTGAGGAAATGTGGCGGCGTGAATTGCCTCAATACCGGCGCGACAGCACTGGTTCGCAAAACCAAGTGTGGGTTGATCTTGATGCAAAAATTCTTTCGCCGACCCATGATCCTTTTGTTTGGCCGCTCTATCCTGCAAGCCTCAACCAGCCATGGCTCCGCAGTTGGGTAAATCTCGGAACCCTTGGCGGAAAATTCCACAACGATGTCAGAACTCCCGGAACCAGCCGTCCGACATATGGCACAACTTCTGGCGCCCCATCCCTTTCATTTGATGGCAACAGCCGCTTGATCAGTTCGTTTACCTCGGCAATGCCGTCCAACGCGACCATTGAGCTGTGGGCGCGTGCCAACAAAGGTGCGCCCGAGGGGTGCATCCTCAATTGGGGAGGCCTCAATGTGTCATCACGCCTGCTGACTCCCGACGCATGGACGCATATTGCGTTGGTTGTTTCCGACGGGCAGGTGACTCCCCATGTGAATGGCCGGGCATTGGCCAAAGAACGCTTGGCCGGAGCTGCGGGATCGACACGGTTGATCCTCGGAGGAATTGGTGATGGCCGCACTTGGACGAAAGGATTCCTTGGCAGCATCGCATCGCTTCGCATTCATGCCGAAGCATTGCCGCTCAAACAAATTCAAGAATTGTCCCGCCGTGGCAGGATTCACGAACCTTTCAATCCATCTCCTGCGGATGATTCGAGAATGATCGTCATGAAACCTTCGGCACTGGCTTGGCAGTTGCCCGCTGGCATTTCAGATGCCAAGGCCGATGTGTATCTTGGCACGGATGCGGCTAAAGTGGCTGCGGCCGAAAAAGGATCGGCCGATCATCTTGGAGCGCATGTTTCCGGAAGCCTTAAACCGAAATTGAAGCCCGCAACCTGCTATTTTTGGAGGGTCGATGCACTCGCCAGCGATGGCAGCGTGATCGTCAAGGGACCTGTGTGGAGTTTTCGATCAACAGAGGGACTTCTTTTGGACCTCCAAGCGGACAAACTTACACCCGGTCAATTTGAAAAATGGGCCAATCAAGGCACTGCTGGAGGAGGATTCCTGACAGGCACCGAGCGTGAGGTTTCGCGACCTTCGGTCGTTGTGGCCGACGGCTTCAAAGCCCTCGATTTCTCTGGAAGAAAATCGTTGGTGTCGTCCTTCACCACGACCTCGGCCCTATCGGGCCAAGGCTCCTTCACGGTTTCGGTCTGGGCATGGATGCCAACTCAACAGGTGCTTGAGCGTGAGCAAACGATGCTTTCCTGGGGCAAGCGTCCAAACGATCGCGCGGAATTCAACTGGGCGTTTCATGAAACAAAGGGAGCTTTCGTCGGCGGCCCGAAACTCGAATTCGGTTTCCGCGGCCCGGAAAAACCCGTCGATCGCATGCGTCACAACGCCCCGCCGCCCGGCGGATGGCGCCACATCGCCTACACTTATAACGGCTCCAGCGGCAAGCTGACGGTTTACACCGACGGCGCGAAAAATTTTGAGGAAGTCGCGACCCTTGGCGTGCCCGCCGGAGAAGCGATCTGTCTTGGTGGAGTCCGAACAGGTCGCCTTGCGGACAACCCGTTCGCGGGCGCGTTGCGCGAGGTTGCGATTTTGGGAAATGTGATGAGTGCGGCCGATATTGCCCGTCTTGCGTCGGGAGTTCCGGCTGCAAAGGTTGGCACAGGTTGGTTGGTCCATCTGGATGCCAGCGCCTTGACCGAGGGCCCGGTTGACACATGGAAAAACCAAGGCTCGTTCGCCGGCGAATTTGTTTTGGAAAAAGAAAGCGCGACCGCGCCGAAGGTTGAAAGCGTGGAAGGCCGCACGGCCGTTACATTCGATGGCCAGTTCAATGTGCTTCGCTCAAGCATCAACACACCTGAGGCATTGACTGGTGACACACCATTCACCGTGGAGGCCTGGATTCTCAATCCGAAGCTTACCGACTTGGAAACGGTCTTCTCAATGGCGCCATCGGTGGCAATGCCGGGATTCCTTCACGAAAGCACCGGTCGCGCAGCTAATTTCAACTTTGGCTCCGCACGCGATACTCCGCGCGAGTACAAGGCTGGGTTCTTTTCCAGTGGATCCATTTCGCGCAATGTTGGCTGGAAGGAAGCCACAGAGGTCACTCCCACCTGGCATCATGTCGCATGGGTGTACAGTGGTGGCTATCGCGGATCCTTCTCGGTTTATGTCGATGGCAGTCTAGTGAAACGCAACATCTTTCACACACTCAACACGATCGAAGGCTACCCCATGCACATTGGCGCCTCATGGAATACGGCACGCGGTGCCGGATCAAGATTCTCAGGTTCGCTTGCCAGCCTCCGTGTTTACGACCACGCCCGCGACGAGGAAGACATCCGAGCCGCAGCCAGCAATAAGTGACCAAGCTTGGCAGCACGATCGGGATTTAGAGCAAAATGCTCTAATGGCGTTTGGCCAATTATTCGGCAGGCGCCACTTCCCATTCGTAAAGACCGGCTGAGGAGCCATTGGACAGATCAATTTCCATCTTCAGTGCTTTGGTGGTCACAGGCTTGATGCGCACGGTGACGGGCTCGGCGATGCGAACAGGCAATTCCTTATCCGTTTCGGCCGGCTTCCAGTTGCCTTTTTCATCCTGGTAAAACAGGCGCCATGCTTTTGGCAGCTTGCACGCGCCGCCCTTTGCGGTGTCGTCGAACCAAGAAACGGTTACTTCGCCGACCTTGGCAGGCTTGGGAAATTCGTAAGCAATCCATTCCGTGCCGCCGAGGTGCGGCCAGAAGTCGAAACTTGCGGCAAATCCGTCGGTGGCATTGCGAGGCATTTGTTGATCTTTGACCAAGTTAAGATTCATGCCAGCGCGGCAGAACGAGCTGGTGATTTTGGCGTTGGTCGCGAGCGTCGGAGGTTTGGGAATGCGAACATGTTGGGCATCGCGGGCCAACCACACGTTCATCGGAGCAAGTCCGCGATTGTTCCAAAAGGCATAGGGTATGGCGGTGAGGTTGATGGGCTCGCTTTTGGGTGATTTGCCATCGGCCGTCCGAATGCGCTCTGCTCCGTTGATCTTGAGGATGGTCACGCCTCCCAGCAGATCTTTTTGGAAGACCGGTTCCAACTTGGATGAAGTGGGCAGGGCGACATCCAGTACCGCTCCGCCGTTGTCGATTCCCTCAAAGCAATAAACGATGGGCCCACGTTCGAGAGCGACTTGGCCCACAGTGTCGTTGATCTTCGGATTTCCAGCCACACGGCGCACGGGCATGGGCAGATTGAGTTCGACCAGATCACCCGTTTTCCATGGGCGGGAGATTTTCACATAACCATTCTCCGGCTTGATATCCAATGATTCGCCATTGACCTTGAGAGACCATTGGCCTGGCGATGGATCGTCGTAAGTGTAGAGATCGCTCGGCAGGGGCTGGCCGCGGACCCAACCCGGAACGCGCAGGCAGAGATTGAAATTTTCATTTTTTGCAGGATCCACGCGCAACTTGATGGCACCATCCCATGGATAATCCGTCTCTTGGATTATGTTCACGAGATTGTCCTTCACTTTCACTTTCCCTTCGCCTTTGGCATACAGGCTCACGAACAACTCATCATCCTTGACAGCGTAAACATAGCCGCCGAGGGAAGCCATCATCCGCAGCACATTGGGCGGGCAGCATGCGCAGCCAAACCAAGGCGCGCGCCCGGCGTGGCCATGGTTGTTTTGGGAAAGGCCGTCGTATTCGAGCGGGTTTGGATAAAAAAAGCGGTCGCCGGAAAGCGAAACTCCGCTGAGAAATCCGTTGTGCAGGGTGCGCTCAAAGACATCCATGAACTTGCCATCGCCAGTCATGAGGAACATGCGGTGGTTGAGATAAAGGAACGAAATCGCGGCACATGTTTCATTGTAGCAACGATGCGGCAGCTCGTAGTCGTCGCCGTAGGCCTCGCCCGCGGCGCGCGCACCGCAGCCACCGGTCAGATGGAGCTTTCGGCCAACGATGTTTTCCCATATCCCGGTGATTGCCTCAAGATAGCGCGGATCGTTGCCAAGGGCGGCGACATCCGCCATTCCGGAATAGAGATAGTTCGCGCGCACGGCGTGACCTACCGCCTCGCGTTGCTCGAGCACGGGTTTGTGGTCCTGACTGTACTCGTGGCCCTTGCCGCGGGTTTCGAGGAACATGCGTGCGAGGTTGAGCCAGCGTTGGTCTCCGGTCTGGCGATAAAGTTTTGCGAGTCCCATTTCGATGACCTGATGTCCGGGCGTCACTCGCAGTCCATTCTTGTTGAAATCTTTATCCAGAAGTTCCGCGCTTTTAAGGCAGACGTTCAGCAGGGAATCCGATTTTGTTGCCTGTTTGTGCGCGATGCCCGCTTCATAGAGGTGCCCGATGTTGTACAACTCATGGCTAAGTTCCTTGTCCTTCAACCAGCGCTGCTGATGTATCCATGGATTGCTCGGAGAATCCGGATGCATGGTGCGAAATGTGTAAAGATAGCCATCCGGCTCCTGCGCGGCGGCAATTCGTGCAATCACATCTTCCAACTTTTTGGCCAAAGAGGGATCAGGGCGGTTGCTCAGGCAGAAGGAGGCGCCCTCAAGCACCTTGTAGACATCGGAGTCGTCGAATGGGAATTGGGTGACCGGCTTGTTTTGAAATTCTTTTTCACCCGCCGCCCTGCGTTTCATCGTCTCTGCGGCAAGATCGAAATTTTTCATGCGCCTGGAGGATTCGCATTGCTCGAGTGCGAACGGGAGGGTCGTTTCGAGGTTGATTTGTTGCCGCTTGTGCCAAAGCCCCCCGGTGAAGTTCACATCGGTAAAAGGAACCGGGTGCACGGGGTAATCGGCGGCATTGAGAGAGCCTGCGGTCAAAGCCAAGGAAGCGATGGCGAATGCTTGAAGCCTGCGCATGTTTGAATGTGCTATCATAGGACGAGGGTGATGCAGTTGGATTTCAGTGTCTAATGGATTTTGATGCTGCTCATTCCGGAGAGACAGGAGTTTTTTCCAATTCGTTCGCGCGAATCACGCGCAAATCATACACGGCCGCAGTCTCCATGCCTTTGGTGGCTTGGAAACGAACCGTGATTTTGGATTTTTCCGTGGTCATTGATGGCTCGAGGAGGTAATGGCGATTGAAAAACTCGAGAGGTCCGCGTTTTGGCGCGGATTCTTTTTTCAGGATTTTTTCATCGATGAGAATATCAAAGCTGCGTTCGCGCGCTTCGTCGTGATTGTATGTGACCACCAATTCCGTGGGCCTGCCGCTCTCCACTGGCATTTCAAATGAAAACCAATCGGCCGCGCGGCGGCCTGGGCGGCCTTGCAAACGCACAGGAAAGGTTTTGTTTCCCTGCATGTTGGCGTCGCGTTCGGGCTGCATTTCGCCGGGTTGCACATGGCTGATCGTGGCATCGACCAGTTCTTGTTGGCGTTTGGCGGCTGCAGCTATCGAGTTCGCGCGTTTTTTGTATTCTTCGGGAGTGAAGATATCGAAGTAAGCGGAGTAGGTGCGGCGATGAAGTTGGTGGAATGGGGCGAACTCCACATCTTGAGCTTTTCCGACACCGTCGCTGAAAAAGTGGCCGGGTTTGCCCTCGACGGGCTTGAGCCATTCTTCAGGAGGGCGACCACCTGCGACAAAAACGGGCACGCCTTCGATGCCGCCCCCATTTTGGCCGCGAATGGCAGGCGTATTTTCAGGTCCGAGATCGGCAGCCAGCACCAAGGGCCCCCACAGGATGGCATTGCGGTTCGGGTTGTCGGGCAATGGCTCAAGACGCAGCGATTTGGGCAGAACAAGATCGACCCTGTCGCCGTTGCTCCATTCGCGTGAGATCGCAACAAAGTCCGATTGGCCGGCGGTGGCGGGATGGGTGGGCCAGGCTTTGCCATTTACTTCAATGCCAAATTCCTTGGCCCAAAACGGGCGGCGCAACATCAGGGTAAAAGTGCGGGGTAGTTCAGTACCGAGTTTGATGGATGCTTTTTCGCCGATGGGGAAATCCGTTTCCATTTCCAGCCGCATGCCGTTCCATGTTGCAATGGACGGTGCGTAAAAATTGATCCAGAACGATTTACTATCTTCGTAGTAAATTCCGTGGCCATGAAGCGCATGGCTTTCCATGCTGGACGCGGTGCAGCAGGTGAAGCCGCCATCTAGCATGCTGCGGTCGTATTCGCGCCGCACGCCCCGGCCAACCGGCACCATGTAGCAGGCCCAACCATCCTGGGGATCTTGTGAGGCGAGCACATGGTTGAACAATGCTCGTTCCTGGAAGTCCGCGTATCTCACATCGGGATTCAGCGCAAAAAGTCCGCGGGTGAGTTTGAGCATGTTGAACACATTGCAGGACTCGGCGGTGCGGCCGTCGATCTGTCTATTCAGCGCTCCCGGATCGCCAAAATATTCATCCTTACCATGGCCGCCGGTAGCGAAGCTGTGATGGTTCACCACGCTGCTCCAAAAGAATCCAGCAGCAAACGCATCGGCGATTTTACCGTCTGCCTTGTAGAGAGCAAGCGAGCCAAGCAGCTTGGGAATTTGAGTGTTGCCATGAAGGCCGGAAAGGCAGTCGTGATGCCGCTTCAAGGGTTCGGTGACGGTATGGTGTTCGAAGCGGCGGCCCAATGCGAGCCAGCGTTTGTCGCCGGTATCCACATAGAGATCAGCAAAGACTTCATTCATGCCGCCAAATTCGATATTGAGCATCTTTTGGACCTGATCGTCGTTCAGCTTGGAAAGAATGCCTTCGGCCCATGCTGCAAATTTTATCTCGAGTTCCAGCGCCAGCTTGTTGCCGGTGTGGCGGTAGGCATCGCGCAAGCCTGCGTAGGTTTTATGAAAGACATACCAAGGGGCCCACAAACCGTTCAGATCGAAGCCTGATGTTCGGATGTTGCCGGCGGCTATTTCATCAAAACAAGCGCGTCCACCATCGAGCGCTCCAAGGTATCCGTCCTGATGTTTGTCCTGCACGGCTTTCAGTTCATTCACCAGATAGTCGGCGCGTTGCTTGAAACGCTCGTCACCGGTGGCGGCATACATCAGACTCACGGCAGAGAGGTAATGCCCGGCGACATGACCTGTGAGTTGCTTGCCTTTCACAGCATCCCACCCGCCGTAGCCTTTGGCTCGCGGCTCAAGACCCGCTTGCAAGCGGTAGCCGGCCAGCATGCGGTCGGGCTCGAGGGCCAGCAGATAATTTGCGTCGAGATCCTGGGAGTTCTTGAGCGGCCCACTTGTAAGGCGCACGGCAGTGAGGGGTAGCGGGCGAACCGATGGCGCGATGCAGTTACGGACAGGCGCCGAAGCGGATTCTCCAGCAGAAATTGCCGGGTGACCGAGCGCGGCCAAGATCGAGGCGAGCGCCACATTGGATCGCAATTTTGCGATTCTCAGACCGCTACGAAAAATTTTCTGCATCAGGATTGGTATGTTGGAAAATTCAATTTGGAATTGGTGGCGTCGAAGTGATGGCAAGCGCTTGGCATGCCGCCGCGGTCACAATCGGACGCGGTCTCTCATCGAAGACCGCTGCCGATTGTTTCCAATAATGCTGGCATCCGGCATTACTTCTTCAGAATTCTGCAACCGAAGACGGGCCCCGCGGTGTATCCCTCGTGTGGGTTGAATCGAATCTGCAAGGATTGCTTTCCATTAGTCATTTCCGACGGGATTGCATGCACGCGGTCGATGAATTCGTTGGGTTTCTCATTGTTGAGATGTTCGGTGACGAGCTTCACGCCATCGACAAGAATGTCGAATCGCCGGTTGCCTTCACCGCCCCAGTAGCGGCACTGAAGTTCGAGCTGCGCCTTCGGGTCGCATTTGGCAGTGAATTCGAAGAATCCGCCTGTCCGAGCATCACGCCCTTTTTCGCCGCGATAATCAACCGGATAGGAAATCGCGGATTCAAGCTTGTGATCGCGTTCGGGCTGCATTTCGCCGAGATGTACAATATCGACAGAACGCGCATCGAGTGCGCGGCGATATTCCTCCTCACGCATGACCCGCTCCTTGTGCGCTTCCCATTGTTTCGGGGTGTAGCGTTTGAAATAAACGCTATGGCGTCGGTCGTGCAAACCGTAGAAGGGCCGCAGCGTGAAATCTTCCGGGCGGCCGATGCCTTTTGTTTTGAAAACGGGTTGCCCGGATTCGATTTGTTCTATCGATGCCAGCACATTTTCGGTGACGATTGCAGGAGCCAATTTCGGTTGCTCCCCATCAGCCGGGCCGAGGTCGGCTGCCAGCACCATTGGACCATAAAGAAGTGCGACCGTATCGGCATCATCGGTGGTGGCCTCCAGGTGAAGTTTCATCGGCAGCGTGACAAGCACCTTGTCTCCGGGATGCCATAGCCTTGTGATTCGCAGATAACCATCAGCGCGTGATTCGTTTGTTTCCGTGGTGGCCCCCGTGATTTGCGTCTTGATGGAGTCCGCGCACCACTCGGGAATGCGCAAGGCGAGAGTGAAGCGGGTTGCTTTGGCCGGGTTGACCTGAAGGGTCATCGAATCGCTTAAGGGGAAACCGCCCTCCATGCGAATCTTGGTTTGCTTTTCGGTCCAATCGGCCTCGGATGCGATGTAGAGGTTGGCAATCAGCTCGTCCTCGCCTCTCGTCCACCAGACGGATTCGCCGTGTTTTGCGTGACTCTCCATGCCGGTGCCGACACAGCACCAGAATGAATCAAAAGGAGTGGAAAATTCCCGCCTCGCACCCGAGCGCATCGGCATCATGTAGGTGAACATGCCGGTCTTGGGGTGTTGATGCGCAAGAATGTGGTTCAGGTGAGCGCGCTCGTAGTAATCGAAATACTTTGCACTGCCATTCCATGAATGGAGGTGGCGCGATAGCTTGAGCATGTTGTAGGTGTTGCAACTTTCACAAGTTTGCTCTGTCAAATGCTGCGAAATGTTTCGTGGCTTGAAGAAATATTCGCGATCGGCATTGCCACCAATTACATAGCTGTGGTTTTCGATGACCGTTTCCCAAAAGAAATTGGCGATTTTTGCGGATTTCTCGTCATTGGTCAGTTCGTGAATTCGGGCTTCGCCGATCACTTTGGGGATTTGGGTGTTGGCGTGTTTGCTGGCAAGCTCGTCATTGCCGGCTGCGAGCGGATCAAGTATCCGCTTGTGGTAAATCCGTTTCGCCAGATCGAGATACGATGTTTGACCCGTCAGCGCGTAGAGTCGTGCGAATGAATCGTTGAGACCGCCGTACTCGCAATCCAACACTTTCTGAAGTTGGGCTTCATCAAGAGCGGCGAAGACCTTGGCGATATAATCCGCGAGTTTGATTGTCGCATCGAGCGCCTGTTGGTTTCCGCAAAGTTCTTTGGCATCCATCAGGCCTTCGAGCAATTTGTGCCAATTGTAAAATGGCACCCAGCAGCCGTTGAGATCGAATCCGGCCGAACGGATTTCGCCGCGCATTAGTTCGGCAAAGACCACCTTGCCATCTTCGATTTCCTTGGTTTTCGGGTTTTTGCGCGTGAAGCCGGCCACATATCCATCGCCCGACGCGGCTTGGCAGGCGGCGACTTCCGTGACGATGAGGTCCACCCGTTCCTTGAATGCCATCTCGCCGGTTTGCGCGTGAAAGAGCGCGCATGCGGTCAGGTAGTGGCCGAGAGTATGTCCTGCGATCGTGTCGTTTTCCCATCCGCCGTACACTTCGCCCTTGGGCTTGAGTCCCGCATGTTTGTGGAAGTTGTGCAACAGGCGCATGGGATCCAGTTTGAGCAGATATCCGGAGTTCGCGTGGAGTGCATCGAGGAAAGGTCCGTCCAAGAGACGAATTTTTGAAAGCGGCAAAGGTTTTGTAACCGGAGTCACCTTTTCGACAACAGGGGCGGATAACGAAGTCATGGTGGCAATCGAGGATGCTAGTAGGGTGGATATAACGATCGATTTCATAAGCCTTTTGTAAGAAAAGCGGCGCTGGCTTTATGGTTGCACGCTCCATTCAAGAATACCAGCGGAGTATTTTCCCGGTTTGGAGGAAGGGACGGGGAAATAGGTGTCGGCCAAAGCATCTTGAAGATCCGCCTCGATTCTCAGGGCATTGGTTTTCACCGGGCTAAAGCGCACCGTGTTGAAAGCATTTGGTGCCAAACTGAAGGCGTCCTTGGTTTCCACGGGTTTCCAATCCTCAGCGGAGTCGCGGTAAAGCAAGCGCCATGCCTTGGGGAGACGGTAGGCTTTGCCGTAGTGCTCGTGCCAATAAACGGAGGATTCGCGCACGGTTTTTGCTTCAGGAAATTCATATTGCACCCATTCAGTGGTGCCAAACCGCTCATCCCAAGTGAAAGCTCCCCTCGAGGTGTCGGCAGAGCGAGCGGGAACAATCTGATTGGAAAGCGCCTTAAAGTCGCCCTTGCCTGAGGATGATGTGACTTTGGCAGAAGTGGCAAGGCTCGGGACCGGTGGCAGTATCGCTGCGGACTGATCCGCCAACAGAAACACGGACATCGGAGTCACCTCCCTGTTGGCGCGGGCGTAATATGGCACAGCCGTGATTTGTCGCGACATGCGTGTCACCGAAATTCCATCCGCATCGCGTTTGATCAATTCGGCTGGTCCGTTGAGAACGGTCACACCGTTCAAAAGTTCGTGGCGGAAATTGGCTTTGAACTCCGATGGGTTGGATATCAGCAGATTGTGTGGCGCGTCGAGCTGGTCGTTGTCGATCCCTTCGACGCAGTAGACCAGAGGCCCGCGTTCGAGGGCGATTCTGCCGGTATTGTCGAGCACCCGCTCATGGGCAATCACGCCGCGAACCGACATCGGCAGATCCAATGTGATCGTGTCGCCACTTTTCCAAACGCGATGGATGCGCGCAAATCCCTGTTGAATTTCCAAAGGAACAACTTTGCCATTCAGTTGCAGCGATGGCTCGGCGTCCGGTTGGCCGATGTAACGGTAAAGGTCGCCGGGAACGGGCTTGTTGCGCGACCATCCGGGAATGCGAAGTGCTACTGTAAATGGCTTTTCAATTTCCGTGACAATTTTCAGGTCAACTTTGCCGTTCCACGGATACTCAGTTTGTTGCTCCACCTTTACTTTGTTGCCGCCCAAGTTGAGCGTTGCCTCGCCCGCAGTGTAGAGACAAGTGAACAAGGTGTCCGCATTGGAGGCGTATGCGTAGCGCGGTTGTGACGGAATCATGCGTGCGATGTTGCTGGGGCAGCATGCGCAATCAAACCACGGCTGCCGCCGGGCGCTGGAGTTCTCCAGTTGGTTCGGATAGAAAAATGCCTTGCAGTCGTGCTGCACGCCGGTGAGCACGCCGTTGTAGAGCGCGCGCTCCATCACATCGAGATACTTCGCGTCGCCGGTAAGCCGGAACATGCGATGGTTCCAGAATACTTGCGCGATCGCTCCGCAGGTTTCGTTGTATGAAGTGCGGTTGGGAAGAAAGTAGGGCTGGTCGAACGCCTCCCAAAGGCCGCCGCCGATGCCGCCGCTGAGCGCCATTTTGGTGTTCGTCACGCTTTCCCAATAGCGGTCGAGTGCCTTGATGTAACGTTCGTCGCCGGTCAAGGCCGCGATTTCCGCCATGCCGCAGTAGGCATAAACCGCCCGCACCGCATGGCCCACCGCTTCGGTTCCGTCGAGGAGTTTGACATGGTGCTGGTGGTACCAATATCCGGGCACGACGCCGCGTTGTTCGAGCAAAAACCGCGAGAGGTTGAGGTAGCGTTGCTCGCCCGTGGTGCGATACAAATCGGCAAGGGCCATTTCGATTTCCGGGTGTCCGGGCGGATCGCCCTTTTTGCCGGGGCCGAAGATTCGGTCGATGTGGTCGGCAAACTTCAGGCAGACATCGAGCAGGTCACGTTTTCCGGTCATTCGGAAATGCGCGGCACCCGCTTCGAAAAGATGCCCGGCGCAGTAGTCTTCGTGCATGTTTTCGACATCTGTCCATCGCTTGTCCAACTCCTTGTTGAGCTGGTACATCGTGTAGAGGTAGCCGTCGTCCATTTGCGCCTTTTTCAGCGTGTCGATGAATCCATCGAGGAATTTGCGATGCTTTGGATCCAGTGGGCCGGCCAAAGACCAGGACACGCCTTCGATAATTTTGTAAACATCCGAGTCATTGAAGAAGGCGCCCTGATGTTTTGCGTCCTTGAGTCCGGCAGCGGCCTCGAAGTTTTGTATCCGTCCGGTTTTTTCACAGTATTCGAGGTAGTGCTCGATCCCGTGCTTGTAATGACTGTCGTGCCAATGCCCCCAGAATCCACCGTTCACTTTGACATCGCCCAGTGCCGGCGGATTGATCGGATAATCAAGCGGCGCTGCCATTCCCGGGTGAAGCGAAGCCGTGAAGGCAATGGCCGCCGCCTGAATGCGCAACATGCTGGAATGTGTCATTTTTGCTAGTTTGAAATTTTGCCTGAAGCTCGCCAAGGAGATGACGCGCTATGATCTTACGCTGTGAAATGAGAACATCTTTCATGGCGAGAGCATTTTTAGATGGCCTCGAAAAAACCGTGGGGGTGGCCCGATGCGGTGATTAGCGGGGCATCGCAAAAAATCAGTGCCTGAAATGACGATGTCCGGTGAAGACCATGGCCATACCGGCCGCATCGGCAGCGGCGATTACCTCCTCGTCGCGCATTGAACCGCCGGGCTGGATGCACGCCGTGGCACCGGCGTCGATCGCCGATTGCAGGCCGTCCGCAAAAGGGAACATCGCGTCGGAGGCAACGATGCTGCCTTTGAGATCGAGCCCTGCCTCCTTGGCTTTCCAGACCGCGATGCGGGACGAATCGACGCGGCTCATCTGGCCTGCGCCAATGCCGAGGGTGCGGTCGGTGGAAGCGTAGACGATGGCGTTGGATTTCACATGCTTCACGATGCGCCATCCAAAACGCATTGCCCGCATTTCCTCTTCGGTGGGCGGGCGCTTGGTGACGACTTTTGTTTCGAGGTTCTCGAGTCCGAGCGCGGTATGGTCGCGATCCATCACCATGATACCACCAGGGCAAGAGCGGATGACCGGGGATTTTTTCTCGATGAGATACCCATCGTTCATTTTCATAAGACGCAGATTTTTCTTCTTTTGCAGGAGAGCGCGGGCATCGGCATCGAATTCCGGAGCGATGATCACATCGGTGAAAATTTCCGAAATGACGCGGGCGAGTTCGAGATTGAGAGGGCGGTTGCAGACGATTACGCCGCCGAAGGGGGCCTGACGGTCGGTCTCGAAGGCTTTTTGCCATGCCACCCGCAAATCCTCGTCGTCCTGACCGACGCCGCAGGGGTTGGTGTGTTTGAGAATCGCGACGGTCGGACGCACGAAATCGAGGATGAGGTCGGCCGCGGCCTCAATGTCGAGGATGTTGGTGTAGGAAAGCTCCTTGCCTTGGACTTGGGTGAAGAACTTGTTGAAGTTCCCATAGAGTGAGCACCTCTGGTGCGGGTTGTCGCCGTAGCGAAGCTCTTGTTCGAGCGGCAGGCTGAGAGTGAAATTGCAGCCGGTGCCGGAGCGCGACTGGCCGAGAAAGTTGGTGATGGCCGCGTCATATTGCGAGGTACGGAGAAACACCTTCACGGCGAGCTGCTCGCGAAAGCCCTTGGTCGTGTCTCCGTGATGGGCTTTCATTTCATCGATCACCCGCGAGTAATCGGCGGGGTCGACAACCACCGTGACATGCGAGTGGTTTTTTGCGGCGCTGCGAAGCATCGAGGGTCCGCCGATATCGATGTTTTCGATCGCGTCTTCCATGCTCACATCCGGATTGGCGACGGTTTGTTCAAAGGGATAGAGGTTCACCACGACCAGGTCGATGGGCGGGATGTCGTGGATTTTTGCCTGCTCGAGGTGGTCCTTGTCGTCGCGGCGGTGAAGCAGGCCACCGTGAACTTTTGGGTGAAGGGTTTTGACGCGGCCATCGAAGAGTTCCGGCGCGCCGGTAAATTCCGAAACATCGATCACCGGGAGGCCGGCGTCGCGCAGAGTCTTGGAGGTGCCACCGGTCGAGAGTAGTTCGACTCCGAAGCTGTGGAGTTCGCGGGCAAAGTCGGCGAGGCCGGTTTTGTCGGAAACAGAGAGGAGGGCGCGGGCGATGGGCATAAATGAAGTTGTTCGCGGGTTTGTGGGGATGACGAGGGGTCAACTGGCCCGCCCCCCGTAATCAACGCGCCCTCTCCGGGCAAGCGGAATAGGTGCTCTTTATGCCCGTTTCAGTTCCACTCGAGGACAAGCAGCGAGACTCCTTGTCTGGGAAGCTTGAAATTCAGGCTGAATGTACTTTTGGAAATGGCAACAGTGGCGGCAGGCCCGATGGCGGCAAGCTTGCCGGCCTCCTCCAGCTGGGAATATTCGGCGGGACTTGGCCTTTGGGGTTCGCCAAGTGCTTTCCAGAGAGTGAAGGCGTTGCTGTGAGTTTCGTCGATTCGGTAGTGGGTCAGTTTCGCTTGGCCGTTTGCGAGGGGAAGTCCGGGTATTTTAAGCGAAACAGCGGCATCAGGGCCGGAGATATCGTCGTCATGATAGTGCCACACCATCACTGCCAGCCTTTTGCCGTCGAGGCTTGCAAGGGCGGAGACATCGGGCTGGTTGCGTACGCCACTTGTGAGCATTTCATCGAGTGGGATTGCGTGATCGCTTTCGACGCCGAGGCGTTGCCCTGACATTTTGCTCATCATGCGGAACACATTGAGAACCGGGTGATCGATTCCGTTGCTGGCCAGAACGCGAAATCCGGCGAAATACGGTTGATCTTCAAACTGAAAAGCCCAAGTGAGCGCCCCCTCAAGATTCACGCCATGTTTGCTGGCGAGATCGTGCTTCCGCGCGAAGCTTGCGGCGGTGTAGCTGGAGTACATCGTACCGTTGCGATAGCCGTTTTGCGGGCCTTGGCAGGCAGCGCACCCTTCCGGATCGGATTCGCCAATGACGATCGGCGCTTGTTTGAATTCAGGATATTTTGCGACGGCGGCGAAGCCGTTGTCGATATCGGTCAACTGGCTTGCGATGCCCATGCGGACATGGCCGTCGACGAATTTCGGCGCGCCCTTTGCGTGAAATGAAATGAGATCGAGCGGCGTGCCTTTTTTGCCGGTGACGGCGTTGGTGCCATTGAGGCAGTGATCGAGAAATTTGTTGAGCCACCCGCCACCGGGGCCGCTCGAGGTTTCGGGCCCGCCAATGCGCGCGTTCGGGAGAGCGCGGCGCACTCCATCAACGGAATGGTCGTAGAGCTTGTGAAAATCTTCCTGCGTGCCGCTCCAGTAGCCGATGTTTGGTTCGTTCCAAAGTTGCCACCACCATGTTTCAACCTCGTCGCGACCATATTTTTCCAGACAGTGCTTTGTCCATTGATGGCATAGTTCGCCCCATTTCGCGTAGTCCTTCGGCGGGAAGGTCCATCCAAGATAGATGGATTCATATTTCATGCCCGGTGCCCAATTGTGCTGATACGGATCGGGCTTGAGTGAGAGTGCTTTTGGCATGAAGCCGAGCTGCACATATGGCCGGACGCCGCTTTGCAGATAGGCATCAAAGATCCGGTCGGTGATGGTCCAATCATAAACAGGATTTCCTTCGGCGTCCTCGGTGTAAGCGTTGGTGCTGCCCCACTTCAGAGCGGGCTTGCCATCGCCGGTGGTGAGCATGTTGTGAGCGCGAAAATAGACTTGTTGCGGCGCCATTTCCCCAAGCTCGCCAAGGAGTTTTTTGCCGTGCTTCATGTAGGCATAATTTGGCTCGTCCGCTCCGAAGTAGCGCCAGATCGGCTTGAGCGGGCCAAGGGAAGTTGCGGCATCAACCTGGATGGAAACATCAAATGGCGCGGCTGCCCCGATGGATTCGCCGTGGGCGGTTGCAAACAACAAGATGCCGGCAACGATTCGAGAGGCGCGCATGATGGGGTTGGGAAAGACTAGCCCGGCAAGCTTGCGGTGTTGCTCAGAACGGCTTGGCCAGACCCAGCCATGCGGACGCGGCGGCGGCAATGATGCTGATCGCCAGCACGATTCCTGCGGGAACGATTTTGCGTTTGGCAAACAATGGCGCGATGCCAAGCACCAACCACAGCCCGAGCTTAAGCATCCACCAATGTTGATCCATCGGCGGCTTCTTGAGCATCGCGAAGCCAACCAACAAAATCAGCAGCAGTGACACGCCGTGCAGAATCGATGCAATTTTTTGACGCGAGCCCGCGAGCAGCGTGGATCCAAGCGAAGCGAAGAGGGCAAAAGCTCCGGCGATATGCAGTGTTTTGAGGATTGCTGGGTCCATGGTGGTTGGATGATGCTGGAGCCTATCCAGCAAGCGCCCTTTCATTCAAGGTTATTGAATGACGATTTTTTATATCGGTGTGGATTCCGGCAGCATTGGTTTTCAGGCCGGTTGCTGCTGTGAAATGCAGTGAAGCGTACCACCTTCTTCGACAAGCTCGAGGCAATCGATGCCGGTCACGGTGCGTCCGGGGAAAAGTTCGCGAATCATGCCGAGCGCACGGTCGTCGTTTTTGTTCTGACGGAATGTCGGCACAAGCACGCCGTCATTGACGATGAGAAAATTCACATAGGACGCAGGTAGCACTGGCAGGCGCCAGCCGGGAACTTCACAGGCTTCGGGCAGCGGGATTTCGATCACATCAAAAGGACGACCGTCGGATCTCTGAAAGGATTTCAGTCGCTTCAAGTTTTCTTCCAGCACCGCGAAGTTGGGCGATTGCACGGAACTTTCGACGCAGGCGATGATCGTGGTTTCATTCACGAAGCGGGCGAGATCGTCGATGTGTCCATCGGTGTCATCTCCGGCAATACCTTGTTTCAGCCAAAGAATTTCTGCGACGCCAAGACCGTCGCGGAGATGTTGTTCGATGCTCGTGCGGTTGAGATGCGAATTGCGGTTGGGGTTGAGCAGCACCGCTTCGGTCGTGAGTAGCTGGCCGAGGCCGTTGACCTCGATGGCGCCGCCCTCGAGAATCATGCCGCCGTTGAAAGAACGCATGTTGAGTGACTCTGCGATTTGCGACGGGACGGTGTCGTCGAGATCCCATGGCGGGAATTTGCCGCCCCATGCATTGAACTCCCAATCGGTGACTGCCACCTCACCCGTTTGGTGATGCTTTACAAAAATGGGCCCGTGATCGCGACACCACACATCGTTGTGCGGGTGATTGAACAACTGCACGCGCTCTGGCACGGCTTTCGCGCGACCGCAGGCGGCGATGATCGGGGCGTGGCTTTCGGCAGGCGCGTTGATCCGCACGGTTTCGTGCTGCGAAATCGCCGCGGCGATCTCAGCAAATTTCGCGTGAATGGAATCGCGCTTAAGGCCGCCCCAGTGGCGAGGGTCATCGACCGGCCATGAGAGCCACACCGCCTCTTGGGCGGACCATTCGGCTGGCATGCGAAATCCTTCGGAAGCTGCGGACATGGCCGCATGATGGATGCAAAGCGGCCTGTTGATCCAGCCGCGAATTTTAGCGGCAAGCGTTGCCACGCCAAGTTACCTCTTGTCGGTGTTGATTGGCCCCGTTAAACAATACCACCGACGTCATGAAATTTTTGCCAATTATTTCCGTTGTCTGGGTTTTGATTTCCGCGTCAGCGCATGCGACGGCGGCTCATGAACCAGCTTATCCGAAGCTCGCGAGTGGAGAAGTTCAGCACGCTTCGTTTCCCAAGCCGCTGGAAACCTACGCGCCAAGCAGTGGTGGCGTCATGGCAACCTTAAGGGCACGCGCGGCGGCTGATCCTTTCAATGTTGCCGCGACGGTGGTTTTTCTGCTCGCGATCATGCATACTTTCGCAGCGGGGCCCATCAATCGCCTGGCCCATCATTGCGAACACAAGCACCAGGAACAGCTTCGTCTGCGCGGGCTGCGCGACGACCAGCATCCGGATGGCGTGGCCGAAGTTTCATTCAAGGCGACGATTCTGCATTTTCTTGGCGAGGTCGAAGCGGTCTTCGGCATCTGGGTCCTCGTGCTCGCCGGTGTGGCGGTTTATTTCCATTCGTGGAATGACTTCGTGCTCTATGCGGCGGAGGACCGAGTTTACACCGAGCCGCTCTTTGTGGTCGTCATCATGGCCATCGCTGCGAGCAGGCCGGTGTTGCGTTTTGCCGAGGCGATGATGGCCAAGGCCGCGGCTCTCGGCGGTAGCACGCCGACAGCATGGTGGTTGAGCGTGCTGATCATCGCTCCAGTGTTGGGCTCATTCATCACCGAGCCCGCCGCCATGACGATCGGCGCCTTGTTGTTGGCCAAAAAATTTTATCGGCTTCATCCGCCGGCGAGACTTGCTTACGGCACGCTGGGACTTTTGTTCGTCAATATCTCTGTTGGTGGCACGCTCACGCATTTTGCCGCACCACCGGTGTTGATGGTCGCGGGCAAATGGGGCTGGGACTCGCTGTTCATGATTGAGCACTTTGGTTGGAAGGCGCTGATCGGAATTTTGATTTCATCGGTTCTTTATTTCGCATATTTTCGCAAGGACCTATTCAAAATTTCCGATCGGGCGGATGGCGTTCAGGATGGCGTGGCCCATGCCATATCATGGTCGGAGCGGGATCATACGATCCCACGGTGGGTGACGCTTGTGCATCTCGCGTTCCTAGCTTGGACGGTTTATGCGGCTCATTTCCCGGTGCTGTTTGTTGGCGGATTCCTGTTCTTTCTCGCCTTCACCGTGGCAACGCGTCATCATCAGAATCCCATTGTGCTTCGCGGTCCGATGCTGGTTGGATTTTTCCTCGCGGGCTTGGTCATTCATGGCGGCTGCCAATCTTGGTGGATCGAACCGGTGATCAAGGCGCTCAATGATCAGGCGCTCATGCTTGGCGCGACAATCCTCACTGCGTTCAACGACAACGCCGCGATCACCTACCTCGCGGCGCAAGTCGAGGGCATTTCCACCGCAGCCAAGCATGCGGTGGTGGCGGGTGCGGTGACTGGCGGCGGGCTCACCGTGATCGCCAACGCACCGAACCCTGCCGGGCAGAGCATTCTCGCCAAACATTTCCGCAATGGCATTTCGCCGTTGGGGCTTTTTCTTGGCGCATTGATTCCGACGGTCATCATGTATCTGTGTTTTGTGTTTCTGCCAAACGGTGCCGCCAAGGAGCATCCGGTTGATGCGCATGCCGTGCAGGAGAAGGTCATATCCAATCACTGAATCATCATGTTTACTGGACTCGTTGAAGCGCTCGGCTCGGTTGTTTCGCTTTGTGCCGACAAAGGACAGGCCAGACTGGAGCTGAAAATTCCTTTTGCGTCCGAGCTTGCGCTTGGCGATTCGGTGGCGATCAACGGCTGTTGTCTCACCGTGGCGTCGATTGATGGCGATCGCATTGCATTTGATCTTTTGGCGCAGACGCTCGAAATTACATCACTCGGTCATTTGAAGCCTGGCATGATCGTCAATCTTGAGCGAGCCATGCAAGTCGGCGACCGTTTCGGCGGGCATTTTGTGCAGGGGCATATCGATGCCATCGGCATTGTCAGCGGCCATGAAAAGCGCGGACAGGATCATGTGATCGATATTGAGTTGCCCGAGGCGCTCGCAAGATTGTGCATTGAGAAAGGCTCGCTCGCGGTTGATGGCATTTCGCTCACCATCGCATCATTGGAAGGGAATCATGCCAGATTTTGGATCACGCCTCACACTTGGGAACACACTAATCTCCAAGCGGCCAAGATCGGGCAGCCCGTGAATCTTGAGGCCGACATGCTGGCAAAGCATGTTGACCGGTTGTTGGTCGCGCGGACGATTACCGGCGCATGATCCCGCTCGCGTCCACCGAAAAAATGTGAAGGGCGGTCGCAGGATTTTATCCTAGCGACCGCCCTTCTGTTTCTCGCGCGTCCAGTTATGGCGAAGCGGGCGCACGGTTCCGTATCAGTTCACGGAAATTTTTCAGCTTATCGGAATGGTGTGTGTGGCATGTTTCGCCTGTGGGTTTTTTGGCAAATGCACGGTCAAAATTCCTTCTTTGTACTCGGAGGTGATTTTTGAGGCATCTGCTTCATCCGGCAGCGAGAACGACCTTTCGAAGCGGCCATAAGACCTCTCGAGGCGATGGTAGCGCACGCCCTTGTCTTCTTTTTCTGCTTTGCGTTCACCGCTTATCGAAAGGGTGCCATCGTCAACATTGACGCGAATGTCCTCTTTGCGGACTTCGGGCAACTCGGCTTTGACAACATATTCCTTTTCGTTTTCGCCGATGTCGACCGATGGGGACCACTCGGCAAGCGTCATGGATTCATCGGTGCGCGACGGCCAGTTTGAAAACGCGCGCTGCATGCCGCGCATCAGATCTTCCATTTCGCGCACGGGGTCCCAGCGCAACGAGGGGCGGAAGATGTCGAATTGTTCGGATTTTCCCAACGGGCTCCATTTGGTCAGTATGCTCATAATCGTATGTTCTGTTTTGCCGACTTGCTCTTTGTATTTCCGGCTGCTCCTTCATGTCGGCGCTGAAGGAATGGCCTTCCGTTTCTGATCATCGGCCCGCTTGCGGTCCGCGATTCATGATAAATCTTTCGGCTTTGATTTGAATGAGTGGTCCGCATGATTCTGCATGGCGGTATTTGTGTAGTGCGGTGAGCGGTGTTTGCGGTGTCGTGGAAATCAGGATGCATCGCTGCTGGCTGGAGCGTGATAACGCGATCACGGGCGATGCGGGATTTTGCCGATGGGTTTTCTCGCATTGCACGCATTGATGATTGATGGCGCGGCGGATGGCGCGGCAGGCGGGTGTCGCTTATCGGTCAATGTGTCGAACAAATGCGGGAGCCATGGGTATGTCATTCGATTGTCATGCCAGGCGTTTCCCCGCCGGAGAAATTCAGATGAAAACAAAATCAAAAACGATTGTATCGGATCCCGCTGCGCTGCACGTGCCGGGACGATGGTATTGGCATTACAGGCAGCTGCGTGCGTTGCGCGAAGTGCTTTTGCGTGAGGGTGAGGATCAGTTTTCTGGCATCAAATTGCCGATCGAGCCTCACAGCATGGATCCGGCCGACAGTGCGAGCGATGAGTTTGATCACAATCTCGCTCTCGGCATGCTGGCGCACGAGCACGATGCCTTGTACGAAATCGATGCCGCGATTGAGCGGATCATGAACGGACGCTATGGCGTCTGTGAAGACACTGGGCGTGCGATACCGGCACAGCGGTTGCGCGCGGTGCCGTGGACGCGCTACACGCGTGAGGCCAAGGAGCGGCGTGAGAGGCGCGATGGCAAGGCGCAACGTGTGGCAATCGAGGCGCCTGGCAGCACGCGTGACGACGCGGCGGCAGCAATAGGCGCCGCGCCCGATCCCGAGGAAGAGGACTTGATCGCGCGTGAGCGTGATCATCGCATGTTCGATGAAGCGATGATGCGTTTTGAAGGTGGCGAAGAATGGAGCGAGCAGGGTGGAATTCGCATTGCAAGGGAGGAACGGTCATGAAAGGCGTGATGGAACAATGCGAAGAGGAAGTCGCGATTGCGGTGGATGGTGTGGTGTTGGATGGCGACCTTGAAATTCCAGCCAAGGCGACAGGCATCGTGATCTTTGCGCATGGCAGTGGCAGCAGCCGCAAAAGCCCGCGCAACCGCGAGGTGGCAAAGGCGATATGCGACAGGGGTATGGGTACTCTGTTGTTTGATTTGCTGACGCCCGACGAAGAGCGTGAGGATGATGTCACCGGTGCGCTGCGTTTCGACATCCAGATGCTTGCACGGCGTTTGGAAGGAGCCACGCGTTGGCTTTTGTCGCAGCCTGGCCGTAAGGACATGAAGATTGGTTTTTTTGGCGCCAGCACGGGAGCGGCGGCGGCTTTGCTGGCGGCGGCGCATTTGGGAAATCGCGTGTCGGCCGTGGTATCGCGTGGTGGCCGGCCTGATCTTGCGAGTGGCGTGCTGGCTCAGGTGCGTTGCCCCACTTTGTTGATTGTTGGCGGCCTCGATGAATTGGTATTGCGCCTCAACGAAGATGCAAAGAGCGAGATGACCTGCGAGACGGAATTGCGAATCATTCCCGGCGCGACGCATCTTTTCCCTGAGCCGGGAAAACTCGAGCAGGTTGCCAAAATGAGCGCCCGATGGTTTGAAACCCATTTTTCCGAAGCCATTGAAGAAAGGGGTGGCTCATGAGAGGATCGGCATTCAAAGACCGCGCCGAAGCCGGCCGTTTGCTTGGCGACGAATTGATGGAATATGCGCGCGACAAAAATGTCATTGTGCTCGGCTTGCCGCGTGGTGGCGTTCCTGTCGCGCGTGAGGTGGCGGAAAAAATCAACGCGCCGCTCGATGTGATGGTCGTGCGCAAGCTTGGCGTTCCTGGTTGGGAAGAGCTGGCGATGGGTGCGATCGCGAGTGGTGGCGTGAGAGTGCTCAACGACGATGTGATCAGAAGCCTGCACATTTCCGAGAAAGCTCTCGAAAAAGAGGTCGAAATCGAGCTTGGCGAGTTGCGTCGTCGCGAGCTTGCGTATCGGGGCCATGCCGGTGCTCCTGCGGTGAAAGGACGCACGGTTTTGTTGATCGATGATGGCATTGCGACGGGATCCACCATGCGCGCGGCGATTCAGGCACTGCGCCAGCAAGGTGCGTCGCGCATCATTGTGGCAGTGCCGGTAGCTGCAGCCGACACTTGTGTAGAGATGGAGCCGATGGTCGATCGTTTGGTTGCCCTGATGAAGCCTGAGGTCTTTGGAGCGGTGGGTCATTGGTACGAGTATTTCCCGCAGGTTGATGATTCGGAGGTACGGAAATTGCTGGTAAAGCCGTCCGCCGTGCCGGCGCATTCCAGCTGATGCAGCACTTTGCCGTTATTGCGGGTTCTTTTGCCCTGAAGTCCTTGCATGCGTTCCCGCGCGTGCTAATCAATGGGCTGCATGTCCGCAGCGGAAAAGCCTGAGCCGTCACGCGCCTTTGAGACAAGGTTGCTGGTGATGCTATGGCTGGCGTGCGGAATGTTTGCTCCCCTATGTGCTGAAGAGGCTTCGCCTGTGGCGCGGGTCGTCGAGCCGCCGGTCGATGCGCCTGCCGGGCCGGGCCAAGTGGTGAGTCGAAGCAAACAGTTTCGGGTGTCGGGAGGCGACAGTCTGGTGCGGGGCTCGGTCGCGTTGTTGGCGGAGGAAGCGAAAGACGAGCTGTTTAAACTTACCAGTGAGAAAGACGCATGGGAAATTCCTGTCAAAGTTGTCTTGAGTGGCAAGGTTGGTGATCCATTGCCTCCGCGCACGGTGAGCATGCGTTTGTGGATTCTTGAGGGCGTGCCGCAGTTGCAGATCGACGCGCATTTGAGCCGGGGTATTGACCAGGAGCGATTCAAGCGTTCCGTGACGGCGGCGATGCTATACGAGCGGGTTTTGCGTGATCGCAGTGGTGATGCGCTTGATCACGCATTTTTCATTCCACCATGGTTGTCGGACGGTTTGCGTGAGGCTTCGATGTGGAGCCAACAACTCAGCGACAGGCGTTTGTATGAGGCGCTTTTCAAACGAGGCGGCTTGTTCAAAGTCGATGAAATGTTTGCTGTGGGCGAGCGTGCCTTTGATGAAATGGACACCGCGATGCGTGCGGCATTTCGCGTTTCATCCGGAGCCTTAGTGATGGCATTGCTCGAACAGCCGCAGGGGCGCGAGGGTTTTCGCGCGTTTCTGAATGAAGTCGGAGCTTACGAAGGCGAAATGCCTGTTTTGTTGCGCAAGCATTTTCCGGAGCTCAATCTTTCGAGTACGAGTCTTGCCAAATGGTGGGCGCTGCAACTCGCCAACAAGGGCGGGCTCAACCAGCTCACCGATGTGCTCACGATCCGTGAGACCGAAGCCAACCTTGCGGATGCGTTGCGCCTGAATTTCCGCGATGCCGAGGGCATTGTGCAGCAAAAAGAAATCGATGCTTGGCCCGAGCTTGCCAAGCTTGAGGAGGGTGAGCGTGTTGTGGCTGTGCGTCCGGCCGCAGAGGCATTGGTGCGTCTCAGTTACCGGTGTTTTCCTTCGTACCGGCCATTGCTGCAGGAATACCAGCAGGTTCTTGATGTGATTTCAAAAAACCAAACCGCGACCGTTGCCGCGCGTCTTGCCGCGCTCGCCGATACGCGCAAGACGATGCGTGAGCGCGCTGATCGCGGGCGTGATTATCTTGATTGGTTCGAGATCACCCGCGCGAGGCAGACCAGCGGAGCTTTTGATGAATACCTACAGCTCAAGGAGCGGCTTAAGGCGCGGCCGCATCGGCGCAAGGATCCGGTTTCCGAATATCTCGATCGAATGGACCGCATCTTTTACCGCGAGCAGGAAAAAAATTTGCCGGATGATTTGCCGACGAAATGAGTTGGCCCGCAAGTTCGCTGACATGCGTTCCTCCCTGCCGCCTCATTTTACCGCTTCGAAACAGTAGCGCCCATCCTTGGCGTTGATGCGCGGGATCCGTTGGTGCTTTTCAAAATGGTCGTATCCCTCCTTGAGGTTTGCCCAATGCGCATGCCATTTGGAATTTTGCTCCGATAACATGCGTTGGGAGGTCGGGCGGAATGGGAAAATGTGCACCGCGAAGGCATCTTGGCCGCATGCGTGGGCAGCCGCGCAGAGCGTGTAGATTTCATCAATGCCTTCATCGGTCATGGCGAGACAGCCGATCGACACACGATCCCCATGAATCATGATCGCGCTGCCGCTGCGGTTGAGCGAGCGGTCGAGTGCGTTTGGGTAACCAATGTTGAAAGCCAGATGAAAGCGGCTGTTGGGATTCATTGCCGGAGGCGGCACGCTGTAAAAACCCTCTGGCACCTGCCGGTCGCCTTCGGCAAGTTTGGGCCCGAGCGTGCCTGAGGCGGCGGCCACAGGGTAGCTGCGGAAAAGTTCGAGTCGGCCCGTGGAGCGGCTTTCGACAAATAGTTCCAAAATGCGTTCTTCCTTGAAGGCACGGATGTACACGGGGTCGCCAAAGTTCAGATTTTTTTCCCGAAGCGCGAGCTCAAGTGCGGGCCTCACGCGGGCAGCGGCGACTTCGGCACGGGGAAGGGATGAGGATTCCATTTTCGGAGCCGATTTTTCGCAGGACCCGCCGCAGGCGAGGAGCAGGAAAATGCCAAATGCGGTGGATTTCACGGGGATGCGGGCAATCATTGGCGTTGGAATGGAAATTTCCACGAAATTTTGCGCAACGAAAGCAGTGAAAGGTTCGTATCTGGTGATTTCAAGAGACAGGTTGCAGGGTCGGCGGTTTTAAGCGACAAGACATCTGTCACTCATGACTCAATTACTGATCGAACCAGCCCGCCGCGCCGGATGCGAGGACCTTGCCGCACTCGATGAGGTGCTTCGTTTGGCCGCGCAACGCCAGCGTTCGCCGATCGATGATGTGCTGGATGCCGGAGTGGTCGACGAGGAGCGCTACATGCGTGAGCTCGCGCATGACTTGGGCATGGAGTGGCTGGATGTGATTCCGGCTCCTGAGGTTCCCTTGCCCTTGCGTGAAGCCTGTGGTCCGCGCATCGCGTTGCGCCATCGCCTGCTGCCGGTGGCAATCACCGAAACGAATGGGGCAAAGCGCCTCAAGTTGGCGACCTTTGACCCTTTCAACCTCGTGGCCCGGCAGGCCGCCGCGCAGGAATTGGCACTGCCGATCGATTGGTGCATGACTTCGCGCAAGCACTTGTATGAAGCATTGCGCAGGCTCTATGGCGTCGGGGCCGACACTTTTGAGCAAATCCTTGAGGGCCGTGATTTCGATTATGATCACCTTGATGCAGGTGAAGACGAAGCGAATGTCATCGACCAAGATGATGACGAAGAGGCCAGCGTCGTCAAATTCGTCAACCAGATCATCCGCGAAGCGCTCGAGCAACGCGCGACCGATATCCATGTCGAGCCGTTAAGCACCAACCTGCGAATTCGCTATCGAATCGACGGTCGCTTGATCGAAGTGGCGGTACCGGAAAACATCAAGGCATTGCAAAGTTCCGTGATTGCGCGTTTGAAAATCATGGCGCGTCTCGACATTGCCGAACGTCGCGTGCCGCAGGATGGTCGGATCAACCTGCAGTTTGAAGGCCAGACGATCGACGTCCGCGTGGCGACAGTGCCAACGGTCGAGGGTGAAAGCGTTTCGCTGCGTTTGCTCAATCAGGAAAAATTCAATCTCGCGAAGCTCGGCATGGAGCCCTTCGTACAGAAGAAAATCGAATCACTGCTCCATTTGCCCAACGGGATCATCCTCATCACTGGCCCGACCGGATCGGGCAAATCGACGAGCCTTTATTCGTTCCTCAGCGAGGTGAATGACCCCGAGCGACGCATCGTCACGGTTGAGGATCCGGTGGAAAACAAACTCACCGGCGTGATGCAAATCGCGGTGAAATCAGAAATCGGCCTCACCTTTGCCAATGCGCTCCGCTCGATCCTGCGGGCCGACCCGAACATCGTCATGATCGGTGAGATTCGTGACCTCGAGACGGCGGAGATCGCGATTCGCGCGTCGCTGACCGGTCACTTGGTTTTTTCCACGCTGCACACCAACGACGCGATGGGTGGCATCAGTCGTCTGGTCGACATGGGTGTCGAACCCTTCCTTGTGTCGGCGGCGGTGCGGGCCTTTCTCGCGCAACGCTTGGTGCGAAAACTTTGCATGAATTGCCGCGTGCCGCGCGAGGTGAGTCATGTCGATCGCCACAATCTCGGCATCCCGGACGAATTGCAGGGCACGATTTATTCGCCAGGTGGATGTGACCGCTGCCGTGACACGGGTTTCTCCGGTCGCTTGGCGATTTACGAAGTCGTGTTGCTGACGCCGGCGATGCAGGAGCTTGTCGCTCACGGTGCGCCCGCACCAAAGATGCGCGATCAGGCCCTGCGCGATGGATTTGTGCCGATGCGCACTTACGGCTGGCACAAGGTGATGAAGGGGCTCACAACGATCGAGGAAGTCATATCGGTGACTTCATCCGACATTGGTGGCGGTGAGGATTGATCGATCATTTTTGCCCGACGCATTTTTTCATCATGCCTGTCTTCGCATACAAAGCACTCAACGCCGATGGCGCCGTTAAAAGCGGCGAGATCGACGCGGCGGATCGGCCGGAAGCATTGCGCATGTTAGATCGCAAGGGCCTGCAACCGGTGAGCCTGCGCGAGACGGCAAGTATGGTTCCCACCGCGGGCAAGAGCGGAAAATCAAAACCCGAGGATACCGCGAAAGCTGCCTCAAAGTCCGAAGAAGCACCGATACCCGAGGGTCCGATCAAGTTGAAGCGCCAGGAAGTGGTGCTCTTCACCGAAGAACTTTCCGACATGCTTGGTGCGGGTCTGCAACTTGAGCCGGCGCTCAAGTCGATGGAAAATCGCCAAGAGCTCGGCAACCTCAAGGCCGTGTCCTACAAGATCCGCCAGATTGTGCGCGATGGTGTCAATTTCTCCGTTGCACTCAAAAAGGTGAGTCCGAGTTTTGGTCCGCTTTACTGTTCGCTCGCCGCGGCGGGCGAAGCATCGGGTGCGCTCGATACGATTCTCAAGCGTCAGGCACATTACCTCAAGACGCTCACCGAGCTGCAAAGCCGTTTGGTCTTGGCGATGATTTATCCGGCCTTTCTCGTGCTTGCGGGCATTGGGGTGTCGATCGTTTTTGTTACGACGCTGATTCCGCAGCTCACGCAATTGATTCAAAGCACGCCGGGTGGGAAAATCCCATTGGGTGCGGCTATCCTCATTGGGGCTTCTGAGTTTATCTCGACCTGGTGGTTTGTGATGCTGCTCTTGCTGATCGCTGCTTTGATATTTTTCAAAGCATGGAAGGATAACGATGCGAACAAGCCCGCATGGGACCGAATCAAGCTGCGGCTGCCATTGATTGGCCCGGTCATCACCAGCCGCTTTTATGTGCAGTTCCTCGAAACGATGGCCAATCTTGTAGCTAATGGTTTGCCACTTTTGCGCGCGCTCGAGCTTTCACGCGATGCCACACAGAATCGCTCTTTGCGCGACGGTCTCGATCATGTGATCGAGCAGGTTGGCGATGGTCGCTCGTTTTCCAAAGCACTCATTCGCACCGGAGTTTTCCCGCCGCTTCTCATCGACATGATTTCCGTCGGCGAACAAACCGGCAAGATCGACCAATCGCTGCGCCGCTCGGCCGAGCGCTACGACAAGGAACTCGACAAGGACCTTCAACGGATCATGGCACTGATCATGCCCAGCGTATTGATCATCATGGCCGGTCTCATCGGCACGATGGCTTATTTGATGATCACCGCGATCTTCCAGACGATTTCGGCTTTGGGGTAGGAGAGGTGAAGAGTTATTAGTTACTTGTTATTGGGGAAGAGGAAGAGTTGGCCTTTTCAAGGGCTACTCTGATGACATCAAATTTTCGAATGATCCTTCGCGCTTACTTCTTTTTTGCGTTTTGCATCGCTTGGGAAAACCAGTCGTTGTTCGGCGCCGCTTGATTGCCCGCCGGGCGGGGATTGCGGTTTGCTTGGCGAGCGGGTCCGCGGTCTTCGGGGTTTGAGCGGCGGTTTTCGAGATCGGGCTTCGACTTCATCGAGAGCGCGATGCGGTTGCGCTTGAGGTCGACCTCGACGACGGTGGCCTGAACTTTTTGGCCGACCTTCACCACTTCGGATGCATCGCGCACGAAGTGATCGGCGAGTTGGCTCACATGCACGAGTCCGTCCTGATGCACACCGATATCAACGAAGGCACCGAAGGCGGTGACGTTGGTGACGATGCCTGGCAGCTTCATGCCGGGTTGGAGGTCGGAGGGTTTCTCCACACCTTCTTGGAACGAGAAGAGCTCAAATTGTTTGCGCGGGTCGCGGCCGGGTTTGGCAAGTTCGTTGATGATGTCCTGCAGCGTTGGCAACCCGACATCGTCGCTGACATAGTGTTTCAAATCGATCTTTTTGCGGGCCTCCTCGTTGCCGATCAGCTCATCGGTTTTGCAGCCGGCATCGGCGGCCATGCGTTCGACGAGCGCGTAGCGTTCAGGGTGGACGGCCGAGGCATCGAGTGGATTTTTGCCGCCGCGCAGGCGGAGGAATCCGGCGGCTTGTTCGAAGGATTTTTCGCCGAGGCGGGGGACTTTTTTGAGCTCCTCGCGCGATTGGAAGGCTCCGTTTTCGTTGCGCCATGCGACGATGTTTTCGGCCAGTGTTGAGTTGAGGCCCGAAACATAGGAGAGCAACTGCTTTGAAGCGGTGTTGAGTTCGACGCCGACGGCGTTGACGCAGGAAATGACCGTGTCGTCGAGGCTGGTCTTGAGCGCGCGTTGCTCGACATCGTGTTGGTATTGGCCGACGCCGATCGACTTCGGATCGATCTTCACCAATTCGGCAAGCGGATCCATGAGGCGCCGGCCGATCGATACCGCGCCACGCACCGTGACATCTTCGTTCGGGAATTCCTCGCGTGCGACTTCCGAGGCTGAGTAGATCGATGCGCCGCTTTCGTTGACCATGATCACCTGGATCGATGATGGCAGTTTGAGTTTTTTGACAAATGCTTCGGTCTCACGGCTGGCAGTGCCGTTGCCGATGGCGATGGCTTCGATGCTGTATTTTTTGATCAGCGTCGTGAGTTCGACAGCGGCTTCGTAGAGTTGCGTGTTGGAGCCCGCCGTCGCGTGCAGAACCGTGTGGTGCAAAAGTTTGCCCGAGGCATCGAGCACCACGGTTTTGCAGCCGGTGCGGAAGCCGGGGTCGATTGCCAGAAGGCGTTTGCCGCCGAGCGGCGAGGCCAGCAGAAGTTCGCGCAGGTTTTCGGCAAAGACTCCGATTGCGGTTTCGTCGGCGCGCTTTTTGGCAATGAG
>CAZXHZ010000126.1:0-14629 GCA_964639755.1 uncultured Luteolibacter sp.
CATTCAATGCCTTGCGGTAGTCAATGCCCGAGGCATTTCCACCGGTCGCCCTGTGCAGCTTGTACTCGCGCGCCATCGGCCCACAGCCTGACACCGCCCGCGCCGGCAATCAACCCGACAAAGCCGAACATCCGAAAAATCAGATATCCCAATCCTTGCGCTCGAGCTTGTCGGCCTCCTCGATCAGCTCACCGGCATCCACACGCTTAGTGAAAGCGAGGAAACTGGCAAACTCCTGCCTCACCACCGGCAGCAGGAAGTACACACCGATCAGGTTCGGGATACTCATCGCAAACAATGCCGCGTCCGAGAAGTCAGTCGCATTTGCCATCGATGCCGAGGACCCAACAATGATGACAAGGCAGAAGAGCACCCGATAGACCCATGCGGCAAAATCGCGTTTTCCGAAAATGTACTGCCACGCCTGCAGACCGTAGTAGCTCCAGGTGATCAGCGTCGAAAACGCAAACAGGAACACGCAGGCAAAGAGAATGTATTTGAAGGACGCATGCACGGTCTCGAAGGCCAGCGAGGTCATCTCAATGCCAAACTTCGTGCCATCGCCCGAGACCTGACCCAACACATACGAATGTCCGTGAATCGCATACGCGGCGGTGTCGCCATCGAACTTCATGGTCACGCAAAGCACCAGCGCGGTCATCGTGCAAATGACCACGGTATCGAGAAACGGCTCAAGCATCGAAACTACCCCTTCGGAGGCCGCGCGGCGTGTCTTGACTGCCGCATGCGCGATTGGCGCCGAGCCAATGCCCGCCTCATTGGAGAAAGTCGCACGACGCATGCCCCAGATAAACGCCGAAAGCAAACCACCGGTGATCGCCGCCCGCGGCTCAAAGGCCTCGGTGATGATGCGACCCAAGGCCGGGATGATTTCCGACGAGTTAATCACCAGCACAATCAAACAACTCACAACATAAGTCACACACATGATCGGCACCATCTTGTCTGTCACTTTTGCAATTCCTTGGATGCCACCAATGATCACGAGGGCGGTCATCAGTGCCATGAGCGTTCCAAAGACCCATTGCTTGTCGGCGAAAAACGATTGCTCACCACCGGTGATGTTCACCAACTGCGCGGCGACCTGGTTCACTTGGAAAATGTTGCCACCGCCAAAGGAAGCCAGCACACACATCACCGCAAAAAATCCCGCGAGCACCAGACCGGCCGATTTCATTCCGCGCTCGGCGAAACCTTTCCTCAGGTAATACATGGCGCCACCATGCACGCGTCCAGCGGCATCAAACTCACGGTACTTCACCCCAAGCGTGCATTCCGCAAACTTCGTCGACATGCCGATAAAACCGCTCAGGAAAAGCCAGAACGCAACACCGGGTCCACCATTCTGAATTCCGATCGCGACACCCGCGATGTTGCCCAGCCCCACGGTGCCCGACACCGCTGCGCTCAGTGCTTGAAAGTGGGTCACCTCACCCGGATCGGAAGGCGAGCTGTATTTCCCCCGCACCGTCCTCAATGCCAACGCGAAGGACCTCAAGTTTACAAAGCGGAAGGCAAGCGTGATGATCACACCCGCTGCCGCCAGCCAGAAAATCACCGCAAAGGCCTCAAAGCCACCGATGTTGATCTTGAAAAAGATCAGATCAACAAAAGGCTTGGTGATTTTTCCAAACCACGCGTCGATTTTTTGGTCGAGGCTCTCGGTCGCCACCTCAGCGGCAGCGGCCCACCCTGCCATCGAAAACCATGCGAGCAAAACTGTTAGAAAAACCGTGAGTCTGTTTTTGCTGATCTGAGCCATTTGATAGATATGGCCATCCCGTACTGGGACTGCAAGCACCAAAGATCGCGAATCAATAGGCAAAACCGATCGCAAAATGGAGCGTGCCCGATGGTTCTCCCTCATCGCGCGTCAGATTGTAGCCGTACTCCAAACGCACCGGCCCGATCGGTAAATCAAGGCGAAAGCCAAGGCCAGTCGCCAAATCGACATCCGCCGAACCCCATTCCTCGCGGTTCCGCGCAAGCCCACCGGCATCGACAAATGCCACCCCTTTGAGCGATCCCCAAATGTTTCGCATGAGCTCAACATTGGTGTTCCACCCGGCCTCACCACCGGTCGGATAACCATCGACCAACGGACCCAACTCACGATTTGGAAAACTCCGCACGCTGCGACTGCCACCATTGAACATGCGCAGGTCGATCGGCAGATCTTCACTGTCACCAAATGGAAAAATCCCACCAAACGATCCGCCGATTCCCAAATCATAAAAACGATGGATGCGCTTGTGCCATCCACCCGACAAACCAAACCTCGCGTAAGAAGTGCTGATGTCGCCAATCGCGGATCCAATCTCCACAGGACAATCCAGATGCCAACCCTTTGTGGGCAGAATCACGCTGTCACGATAGTCGATCGATTGATTCAATTTCACCCGCTGATGCAGATACACGGTTTCACCAAGCTCTTCGACAGGCAGACCATCCTCGCTCAAATTCACTACCGACGATGCCGCACTCAAATCCATCGAGTAGTGATCGCCGAATTTCCAAATCAACTTCCCTTCAATCCCCTCCTCATGAGTGTCATACCCCTCATGACCGTAAATGAATGCATACAAGCGACCGGAAAGTGGCAGATCTTTTCCAAGAAACCACGGATCCGTAAGCCGTAATTCGCCAAGCAATCCTCTCGAGCTGACTTCGATGCCGGAGTTCAACCCAATCACATTGCCAAACAAATTCCGATCCGAGTAGCCGACCCGACCAATGAATCCCTCGTATGAACCGTAGCCAGCCGCAAAACCGACCTCCTTGGCCTTGGCTTCTGTGAGATGCAAAGTGGCATCAACCATCTTGTCGCCGACTTCCTCGGTCTCGATGCGTGCCGATGAAAATGCCCCGGTCGCCAACAAGCCCCTCACCGCACGATTCATCGCGGCTTCGTTGTACCACTCTTCACGAGCCACCTCCATGCGCCTTAACACGCGCTTGGAATCGGTGCGTTCAAGCCCCGTCACCGAAACGCGGTTGAGCTTGAGACGCTTTCCAAGATCGACTCGAAACTCCGGTACAAATGCACCAGCAACAGAAGCCCTTCCCATGTTCACCGTCGAGTTGGGATAACCCCGACTCACCGCGATTTCCTCGGCCGCCACACGCATGGCATTGAGATTCGCCGTGGTCGCAATCTTACCCACATAGGGCTTAACGACCTCAATCACAAACTGCACACCGGACCCGTCGATACTCGTCACCTTCGGCTCCGCGATCAAGCAACGCGGCCCGGGACTGCAATCAAGCGTGAGGTCCACCACACCCGTGCGGCCATCAATCCACCGCTCCTGTACCAGAACCTGGGCATCCCAATAGCCATCCGCATTCAGATCGCGACACACGTTCGACAAACCTTTGTCGACATCGTTTTCACGAAATGGTGCAACTCCACCAAAAAGAAATCGATCTTTTTCCGCGAGCTTGCGGAACAAACTCGCCATGTGCTTTTGATCCGACTTTGAAACACCAAGCACCCTCACCTTTCCAAGCGAGTATCTCACGCCCTCATCGACGATTAGCCGAATTTCATCAGGCGATGCGATTTTGAAACTCACCTTCGCACCATCGTAGCCGTCCTTCTTCAAAACCTGACCTAATAGAAACGCCGCATCTTCCGCCGATGCTGGCGTCGCCACCGAACCACGCACATGATCAAGTCGCCCACTCATCGACTCTAACACCTGACCCTCACTGCGACCACTGAGCCCGCTGATGCGCACACGCGTTTCGCCACGAGCAGACATCAGGGTCGCCAGCGAAATCATGATGAGCCATGAAAATTTCATCATCGGAAAGTGAGGCGCCAAATTCCAAAAACCCTCGAATCCCCCTCGGCATCCATGCCGGCGGAGAGATACCAGCGATCGGTGATCTCAAGCGTCGCAGTCGAAAACGAATCGCTCGAATAAGGATCCTGCTCGGCAACGGTGAAATCAACACGATCCAACATGCTAAGCAATGGCCTGAGCCGCTTGCCCACCACAAAGCGTCCGCGACGAAACTCCTCGGCCAATAACTGCAGAGCCCGCGACGATGCGGCCTGAGGATCCTCCAAGCCCTTGGTGGTCGCGCCCGTCGCCAGCAAGGTCATGATCTCGTTGTCGGGCAAGGGAGGATTGGAAATTAATATCATCTGCGGATTCGAGGCCCGACCGTAAACCTGAATGTTCACCCGATACGGACGAGGCTCGGCAAATCCGCGGATTTCCAGTACCGGATCCATCCCGTTTAGCGGCGTGAATCTTGCAGTGCCAGAGAGCACCGTGAGCGTGCTGAACGGCAACGAGGCTTTGAAGTCGGTGACCTTCAACTCGCCCTCCGGCAAAGGCCGCTCGAACCCACCGCGCACACGCAAAGATCCGTCAATTCTTCCAGCAGCGACATTGCCACGAATCAAAAACGGCTTCTCGGTATGCAAGCGCAGATCCATCGTCCAATCACGAAATGGCTCCCTCATCGTGCCGACAGGTTTTTCCAATCGATCCAAACGCGGCAGCGTTGCGGTCGGCGGAACCAAAAAAGGCGTGCCAATAGGCAATATTTCGATGTCACGATAAAACAATCCATCCACCACACCAACTCGCCCGGACAGCAAAGCCTTTTGCCACGAGCCTGATAAGCGAAGCTCGGCATTTGCGCGAACGATCAGCGACTCATCGCGCCGCAAGGGCACTTGACGCGCCACGACATTCACATCAAGCACATCAGGTTTGAAATCCGTGAGCGCGAGATAACCTCCGCCACTGAGACTGCCACCCGCCGACGAGGCCCTGAGCCCTTTGAGCTCGATGCGTTCTCGCGTAAGATAGAGCGAGGCCGAGATGCCTGAGATCGTTTCAATTTTGCGATTCTTCCAAACAATCTCACCACCCGAGAGCTCCAATTTTCCATTCACCACCGGCTTCGCGACCGAGCCTGTGGCAACAAAGCCACCACTCACCGCACCATGAAGCGACTTGGCTGCTGGCACAAAATTCGCAAGCCGAGCTACATCGACACGCGGCATGTCCAAACGCGCCAGAAATTCCTCGTTCATAAAATCACCGGGCTTCTCAAGCCATTCATGCAATCGCATCGGCATCGATGCACTCATTCGCAGTGCGGGAAATTCCGCCGTCGTTGCGCGACCCTCCAGCGCAAGTCGACGATCCCGACCCTTCACATCGATCACACACGCAAAAGCCGGCGCTTTCGGGTTGTCCTTCGGCCGCAAGCCATCGAGCTCGAGCTTGCCATCCACCCGCGGATTCGACACCGGTCCTTCAATGCGAATCGAAACCTTGCCAGCCGACTTTGAATCAAGTTTCGACGCTCCCGCATACCACTTCGAGAAAAGCGCGGCATCAAGTCGCGTCGATTCGAAATCAACAGCGATTTCCCTCTGATCATTTCGCCACTCGCTTCGAGCTTTGCCAACCTCACGCGGCATCGGCAACATTGCCGAGCCCTGCGCGATTTCACGCTTGCCGTCGAGCCACCTCAAATCACTCACGCCCAGAATGCCATTCGCGAGCGCAATCTGTGCCGACACACTCTGAGAGCCGGCCTCAACCCGCAGCTTGCGTGTCGAAAGTTTTTCCGGCCAATCGTAATCCACAGCGCCGCTGGCGACAATGTCCGCATCGCCGGTGTCCTTCACCATCAAGCACTCCACATTCAACACTCCACTGTGCAAGGCCTTGGAAAAATTTCCCGAAACTTTCCATGATCCATCGACCACGTATCGGTCATTGCGACCATCGATAAACATGTTCAACACACGGGCCATTCGACTGCTCGAAAATCCATTGAATTCAAGCTCCACTTGATACTCGGACGAAACACCGCTCACGCTGAAATCCGCCTTCATGCCATCACCCGCAATCTCGCCCGACCATTCATTTGGCTCGCTCCACTTTCCATGAACACTCAGCGGCGATTCGACTGCCGTGTCGTTGGGTAAATAGCGGAGATCATATTTCCATGAACGATCACCGATGCTTTGCATGCCGCTGAAACTTCCCTCGATCCGCCCTTGCGGCATCTCGGAATCGCGCTGCATCGCGAGCTGCCGTGCGAAACCTTCAACTTGATCGATCACTATCTCACCACTGAGGCCGCGGATTTTCGGCAGCGCATCATCGCGCCGCACCTTGGCATCGGCCTTGAGCGAAATCCTCGTACCCATGCCTTTGCCCGCAAGCACAAGCCTCGCGGTCTTTTCCTCCAGCGCCACATCAACATCCACCTCATCGGCATTCCATCCGGCCGACTCGAGCCCATTCATTGAAAATTTTACATTGCCTGTAGCGCGCGAAAAATCCGGATACACTCCAAACAACTCGGCCGAAAACGAACGAATCTCGCCACTCGCCGATGACTTGATGCCAAACAACTCAAACCAATCCGCCAGCACCACCTGGCCATCGGTGAGATCCATCTTCAGAAGCGAAAACTCCTCGCTCGCCTCGATGCGAAAACCCGCATCCTTCACTCGCAACTCGACCGACCCTGTAGGCCCTCCCTTGTCCGGCGTGTGTAAGGTCAAACGATCAATGCGAATTCCCGGCATCGGCACGAATTGCTCAACCTCCAAAGATTCACTCTTCCACATGAGTGTTGAACATCGCGCCGGCCAGCGCTGGCCCCAAGCATCGGTCATCGCACCAAGGCTGATCTCATAATTTTCCCGATGCGCTTCGTGATGCAATGCGCTCGATTCGAGTTGGAAAAATTCCACACCATCTCTCACCGCCTTAACACGCAGACCCTCGATCGCCACATCCATCGGTTTGAGCGACCATCGCGCATCGCGAATCGAATTGGCGATTTTTTTGAAATCAAGAGTCGACTTTTTATTCGATTTCGAAACATGCGTTTCATCAAAACGCAGCAACAAATCCACCTCCTCGGCCCTCAGCCCGGCAAGTCGACCAAAGAGCATCTCGCGAAAATGAAATTTCGGCTGTAGCCGACCGATTTTCAATTCACCGACAAGAGCTTCGCCAGTGGCATGGAAATTTTTGATCACCAAGCCTCGCGTGATGCTTCCCTCGAATTCCATAGAGCCCACATACCCGGCGCGATGCAGCCCCCACTTTCCGAGCTTCGGGCCAAACCATCGCAGACCCGGCCCGTTGAGCCACAGAAGTCCTCCAAATGCCACAGGAATCAATACGACAAGCGCCCACATCCGCCATCGACTGCGGCGACGAACCTCCAACACACTTGCGTTGTTTTCTGCTTCCTCCAATTCGCCACCAACTTCACCTCTACGCCCGTCGCGGTCAATCGCACGATTGAACAGGCCTTGCCTTGCCGATCCGATTCAAGTAATTCAATGAGAAATGAATCCTATCACTTTCACCCCACTCTACATGCAGCGCGTCTGGGGCGGACGCGAACTCGAACGCGTCTACGGTCGTAAACTTCCTGACCAAACTCATCCCTATGGCGAAGCCTGGGAAATCGTCGACCGTGAGAAGGAGCAATCCATCGTCGAATCCGGACCCTTCGCCGGCAAAAGCCTGCACGAACTTTGGACGCATCACCGGGATGAAATTTTCGGCAATGGCTACGAGCGGCACCCGCGCTTTCCGATTCTCATCAAGATCCTCGACGCTCGCGACGACCTTTCGATCCAAGTACATCCGCCGGTCGCGCTTGCCGCATCGCTGAACGGTGAACCAAAAACGGAAATGTGGTTCATCGCCGATTGTGATCCGGACGCAAAACTTTATGTCGGCCTCAAGCATGGCGTGACCCGCGAGGCGTTCGAAGCTACGATCACCAATGGCACGGTCGCCGATTGCGTGCATGCGGTGAGCCCCAAGCCCGGCGATTCGATCTTCATCGCATCCGGCCGCCTCCATGCAATCGGCGCGGGATTCCTGATTCACGAAATCCAACAAAACTCCGACACAACCTACCGCGTCTTCGATTGGAACCGCCTCGGACTCGACGGCAAACCGCGCGAACTCCATGTCGCCGAGTCACTCGCTAGCATCGACTTCAACGACTTCGAGCCATCGATGGATCAACCAAATGGCGACACGCTTGCTACCTGCGAGTATTTCAAAACCGACCGCAAATCCCTCAAGGTCGGCGATTCCCTCACCAACCCAAACGCGGAAAAATTTTCCATCATCTCAGTGGTCGATGGCGCATTAAAATCCGCCGACGGCCGCCACTTCACCAAAGGCCAATTCATCCTCATGCCAAAAGCATCCAGCCCGCTCATCGCAGTACAAAGCTCCACAATTTTGCAAATCACACTTCCCGAATAAGCCGCCTCTTCATTTCCACTTTCAGCTTTGACTGCACTCCGTTCCGTCCATGCCAAGTGAGCTTCGCTTGATTTTCCAAGTTCGCTAAAGCTCACAGGGCATTCAGCTTTTACCCCACTCCCCCCTCGGGCAGCACCGCATTTGCAATCGTCAGCACCTCGGCAAAGGGCAGATCCGCGAGCATGCCAAACGAGTCGTCACGCCCAAGCCTCGCTCGCGTCGATGCCGAGCTGCTCATGCCGCATAGAAACCTCGCCAACTGCCTCGGCGTGCCGAGCGCCGCATGCTTTTCATCAACCACCGCCCGCAATTCAGCCCATTCGCGATCATCGGGCACACGCGTTGATGAACGCCTGATCTTTACCGCGGGCATCCCACGGCATCGATCGCAGTGACCACAGGCTTCGCTCATTTTCTCGCCAAAATACGCAGCGATGAATGCCGTGAGGCAATCTTTGTGCGAGGCAAGACCCATCACTTGCGAGAGCCTAGCAAGATCGGCGTTTTCCCTATCGGCAAACATCGTCGCATAGCGCTTCGCCAAAGCCTTGAGGTCACCCGGATCCCTCTTCATGCGAAATGCCTGCCTCACACCCGAAACCGCAAGCTCCGCATCACCCGCCAACTCAAGCTCCTGCAGCGCCGCCACGATTTTCTCGCGGCTCACACCCATTTCCACACTCAACACCGATGGCTCAAATGTCGTCCATGACCGTGCGGCTTTTCCACGCCCGATCAGATCTCCAAGAAATCGACTCTCGCCCTTCGCCCTACCAGCCAGCACGCGGTTGAGATCTCTCAAAAACCTTAATTTGTAAGTGTGATAATGACTTCCCGTCGCTTCGACGATGCCATCATTTTCCAAATACGCGATCACCGTCGCGATTACCGAGTTGCGGATATCGCAGGTGACCGCGAGATCATAAAGCGATATGTCGAAGCTCGCGCCAAGACCGAGAATCCGATGCACCAAATTTTCCAAAGCGCCAATGCTCGGAGTGTCAGAATAAATGAAATTTTCGAGCGCCGTGAGGTCATCGGCACAAACAAAACATTCACAATGCGCCGGCAGGCCATCACGCCCGGCACGACCGATTTCCTGCGCATGATTTTCCAAACTCTTAGGGATGTTGTAATGGATCACCGCACGGATGTCCGACTTGTCGATGCCCATGCCAAACGCAATCGTCGCCACGATCACGCGCGTCTCGCCGCTCATGAAGGCCGCCTGCGACGCGGCGCGAAAATCATCGGGCAACCCCGCATGATAGGCCGATGCCGCAATCTCCTGCGACTTGAGAAATGTCGCAACTTCCTCGGCAGTTTCCTGCCTCGTGACATAGACCACGGCCGCTCCATCGAGCGACGCCAAACGCTCGAGCAAAAGTGATTTTCTCTCCGCCGCAGTGCAAGGCGTGACGCGCAAGTAAAGATTTGGACGATGAAACCCGAGCGCGACATGATCCTCCTTCACGATCCGAAACGCGCGCCGAATGTCCGCCGCCACTTTTGGCGTCGCAGTCGCAGTCAAGGCCAGCACCCGGGCAACTTTTAGCCGCCGGCAAAACCGCGCGATCTTGAGGTAGTCGGGCCGGAAATTGTGACCCCATTCGGAAATGCAATGGGCTTCATCCACCGCGACCATCACCACATTCCAGCGCCGCACCCGTTCGCGAAACCGCTCGTTGGCCAACCGCTCGGGCGCGATATACAACAACCTTATCCGCCCTGCATCCAAGTCCTCATACAAGGCCCGCAAGCCATCCGCATCCATCGTCGAATCCAACCTCGCCGCCGCAATCCCCCGCCGCGTCAGCGACTCGACCTGATCCTTCATCAGCGCAATCAATGGTGAAATCACCAGCGTCAGCCCCTCGAGCGCAAGCGCCGGCAGCTGATAGCATAAGGATTTACCGCCTCCAGTAGGAAAAACCGCCAGCGCCGGGCGCCCAGCCATCAGCCGTCCGATCACCTCAGCCTGACCGCTTCTCAGCGATTCATGGCCAAAGTTTTTCCGCAGCAATGCCCCGAGCTCGTCCATAAAATTCAGGCCCAAAGCCTGCGCCATCACAGCCCGCCCATCAAGCCGCATCCCCATGAAATCCCCTTGATATGGTGCAAATCCAAGGCAGAGTTTCTCTGCTTCTCGTTTCGCGCAACGCCGGGGCAATCCGGGGGGAGAACTTCGGCCGCGTGAGGCGAGGGGCATGTTTTTTTGTTTCCAAAATAATGGCTTACGACGGATTGCTTGGTAGTTCTTGCACCTGATCCGATCACTCTTCAGGTTTTTCCGCGATGCGTTTCGCGGTGCTTGGAAGTGGCAGTGGTGGCAATTCGGCGGTAGTCGAGTGCGGCGGCATGAGGCTGATGCTCGATGCTGGCCTGAGCGCGAAACAACTGACGACGCGAATGCAGTCGATCGGTGTCGATCCCGCCAGCCTCAATGGCATCCTGATCACTCACGAACACGGCGATCACATAAAAGGCCTCGAGGTTTTTTTGAGAAAACACCAGGTGCCGGTCTATGCGACCGCCTTGACCAAAAAATTTCTCCACGACGCTGGCATCAAGTTCGGCACATGGAAAATCTTTGAGGCTGGATGCGAATTTCAAATCGGCGGCGCGGTGATCACGAGCTTTACCGTCCAACACGATGCGGTCGATCCGGTCGGTTTCGTGATCGGCGATGGCAGCAAAAAAATCGGGCTCGCCTCGGACATGGGCCATGTCACCCGCAGCGTCACCGAACGACTTCGTCATCTCGACGGGCTCTTCGTTGAAGCGAATTACGATAAAGACCTGCTCGATGCCGACTCACGCCGGCCATGGTCAACCAAGCAACGCATCAGCTCGCAGCACGGGCACCTCTCGAACGACCAAGTCGCCGAACTCCTCCGCGACATCGCCCACCCACAGCTCAACCATGTCGTCTTCGGCCACCTAAGTTCGGACTGCAATCGCAAGGACATCGTCATCTCCCGACTGCGCAACTGCCTCGACACGCTCGGCCACCCGCACATCGGTCTGCACTGCGCTGAACAGGATCAACCGACAGATTGGTTTGCAGTTTAAGAATCATGCAGTTGGTTGATGAAGTTACAAACACACCTCATGAATTACACTCTTAGAACATTTTCCATTCTTTTCGCGTTCATCCTTGTTTCGTGCGACGCAAATAAAAAAACAACACCGACCATGGATTCAAACACCAACAAACCTGTGGAACCTACCGGCAAGGTCATTAAAACCGATGACGAATGGCGCCAAACCCTGAGTGCAGAGCAGTATCATATTCTTCGTGAAGCAGGCACCGAGCTTCCTAATGGTCGTGCTTACAAGGAATTCAAACAACAGGGAGCTGGCAGGTATCACTGTGCCGGATGCGGTGCTTTGCTTTTCTCATCGAAGGAAAAATTCGACTCAGGCTGCGGCTGGCCATCGTTTTACGAACCCGCGAGCGACGAGAATGTTGGTACTCGAGAAGACATTAGCCTCGATATGGTCCGTACGGAGGTTCTATGTAAAAATTGTGGCGGTCACTTGGGCCATGTCTTTGAAGGCGAGGGCTTCGATACGCCGACCGACAAACGTTATTGCATCAACGGCGGCGCACTTCGCTTCGCGTCAGAGCAGAAAAAGCCTTGAACAGCGCGAGCTGCGTCGACTGCAATCACAACTTTGTTGACTTCGACAATTACATCGCCAACATTGTAGTTGGCATTGAATGCCAACATACTTTGTTGCGTTCAATGCGGTGACCAACTGCAAGACCCATGAGTGAGAACAGACCCCGAATACAAATGGATGCCGGTCTCAAGATCGGCTATGGTACACCCCTCGCACACGTCGCATCCGATATCCAACTGAGCTTCGGCACCCATTTCCTCGTCGCGCGAAACGGGCGAGGCAAAACCACCCTTTTGCGCACTCTCGCTGGCAGCATCAAGCCAGTGGCTGGTCATTTTCAAATGCATGGATTCGTGCAATACCTCGCCGAAAACATCCGCTTCGACCAAGAACTCCCCACGAAGAGAATCTTTCATGCGCTCCTGCCAAAAGACGGAGTTGATGACGCATTCGCGCTTGCTGATCGCACGGAACTCGATGTCACCAAGCCTTATGGCAAGCTTTCCACCGGCAACAAACGCAAAGCAAACCTCATCGTCGCCGAATGCTCGACCCACCCTGATGGCAACATCCTCCTGCTCGACGAACCCCTAAGCGGACTCGATGTATTCGTCCGCCAAACCTTCGAGGAACTTTGGCGCGACTCGACTAAGGGCATTCTCCGATTGGTAAGCTGCCACCCGGATTATGACTCGATGGAAATGCCGAGCAGCCTGCTCATCGAAGATGGACACATCCGCCATCTCAATGAAGCCGGCCAAAAGTGGAGCGACCTGAAAGGTCTCATCTAACAGAAACTGCAAAATTTGCATCACCATTTGACATCGGCAATTTCAGAGCTATCGATGTATTGGTAATCATAGGTATTTTTACCTGCGCTCACCCAGATTCGGCACTCACCCCCGATAGCCATGAACCCGCACTTCCCCATTCGGCTGTTGATCGGCCTCGCGATGGCAGCAGCGGCAAGCGGAAGCTCTCTAACAGATCGGCTTACATCCGTTCATGAGGGATTTCTCAAAGAACGACGCACCGCGCTGGCCTCATTGAGCGACCCCTTCGGCATCCCGCAAAAGCCGCGGAAAGTGCTCGAATCACAGGATCCCTGGCTCGTTGGCTGGAAGGATTTAGTCGCCGCCACGGTCTTTTGGATCGGCGAAGAACCTACCGTAAACAACCCCGTTCCCAATGACCGCAGCGCATGGGATCTCAACTGGGAAAAAAATTTCGGAGGTTACGATGATCCCAACCATCGCTCAGGATACAAACCCGCTAGCTTCACCCCGCGACTCAATCAATTTTATGTGGCCCTACCTTACAATGACTTGCTGCCCGACGGGTCACACCGCCCGGAAGCCCACGAAGTGATCCCATGGTTCTGGCGAAGCTACATGGGCAAGGGCATCTCCGTCTGCAAGGGCCGCTGGATCGGCATCCGCCACGGCGACAAAACATGCTACGCACAATGGGAAGATGTCGGACCTTTCGAGGTTGACCACTGGCAATATGTCTTCGGTCACGAAAAACCACGCCCAAACCGCAACGGCAATGCCGGCATCGACCTCAGCCCTGCCGTACGCGACTACCTCGGCATCACCAGCGGCACTCCGGTCTCATGGCGCTTTGTCGAAAGCGAACAAGTGCCCCACGGCCCGTGGATCGAGGAAAAATCAAAACCCGCAAAAAATGAAATCACCCTCGGCGATAATTGAATCATGAAAACAAAGCCCACCCTCATCCACACCCTCTGCGTGATCGCTCTCACCACCGCCCACACCGCAAGCGCGGAACCCGAGATGCGCGATGCCGCCACTCACGAGCAGCTGCAAAAAAAATCACACGCAGCGGTCATCCAGGATCCGATGAAAAAACTACCGCCTGCCAGCGAGTCCGATCCCGCCAAAGATGCTCCCAAAGACCTGATCAGCCAGTCGGACATCCTCTGCTTCGACGGCACTTTCACACTTGTTCCAAAACGAGCAATCCTCGCCATTCCGAAGGAACTGGAAGAACGCACGCGACTTGTGAACGCCACCAAACTCTTTGGCTGGGCTGAATTTCATGCGAATAACCGCGGCTGGATCACCACCCTCGAAGTGACCCGCGAGCAAGCCGAAGGCAACTCACCCATTGATCAGGACATCCAAGCGAGCTTCAAGGACAGTAAGACGATCGTCGTGGCCACTTATCACGGCGGCCCAATTTCAATCCTGCCCCCAAAAACAACAGCAGAAGAAAAACCCGCCGAAGATCCAGCCCTAAAACCCTAAAGCCACCCTTCAATCCTTTCCAGTATCCTCCTCTTTCGCCGCTCCCAGCTCCTTGCTCAACTCAAGCCTCAAGTTGTCATTCCGATAGACCAGCGAAAACCTCGCCTCCTTGCTCTGACGCAACAAATCCTCCACCTCGGTAAACACCAACAAAAGCATCATTCCCTTCACCGGTTCTCGATGAAAAGAAATCTTCCTAGTCGCAAACTTGTCCACCACCGAGCGCTCCTGCTGGTTGGCGGTCAAGGCACCATGTCGCGCGGTCAACTCACGCCGCATTTCCTCGAATCGCGCCTCCATCAGATCGGCCGACGCGTCGGGATCGAAATAATGAACTGTGAGCTCATAAAGCCGACCATTCAAAAAGCGAGCCTCCAACGCCGAGGCTTTGTGCTCGGGCAAAAACCCCTTGGACGGCTGGATCTT
>CAZXHZ010000127.1:0-13126 GCA_964639755.1 uncultured Luteolibacter sp.
GGGCATCCTCTTCAATCACGAAAGCCCGTTGCGGCCGGAGTGGTTTGTCACGCAGAAAATCGTCGCTGGTGCATGCAGAATCGCCGCCGGCGAGCAGCAGACGCTCGCACTGGGTGATCTTTCCGTGCGGCGCGACTGGGGGTGGGCCCCTGAATATGTGGTCGCGATACACAGGATGCTGCAGTGCGACTCGATGGAGGACTACGTGATCGCGACGGGAGTTACGAGCAGCCTGGAGGATTTCGTGGCAGAAGTATTTCGTGCGGTCGGGCTCGACTGGCGGAGGCACGTCATACGAGATCCAGAGCTGGCGCGCCCAAGCGAGATTCAATCCGGCCGGGCGGATGTCTCTCGTGCCAGCAGTCAGCTCGACTGGAAGGCCCGATATGCGATGCCAGACGTAGCAAGGATGATGGTCGAGGCCCGGTTGGCCCGCTCTGCGATGCCAATCCGCCGTGCGGCGTCAACCCCCTTTTCCACTTCCCAAACCAGCTCTCCAGTCAGTGCATTCTCCGGCCCAAGTGAAAAAGTAAATTCCTAGCATTCGATCACCACGCTGTTTGCGCTCTGAAATGACCACTCGGGCGGATTTTTCCCGTTCCGACGGAACAATTTTTTGACAAGCGCCCCGTGGGCCGCTAAACCACCCGCCCCGCGCCTCGGGGTGTCCATCACTTCGACACCCGGCGCCAACCTCAACGACCCATCTCCGTCATGGCCAAAAAGACACACCTCAAAGCTGCATCCCGCGCCCGCACCGGCTCGGGCCGCCTCAATCAAATGCGCCGCGAAGGCTGGCTGCCATCCGTGATATATGGTCGCGGTACCGAGAACATCAACCTCAAGGTAGACGCCAAGGCATTCGCCGAAGTCATCAACCACAGCAGTTCGGAAAATATCGTCGTCAACCTCGAAATCGAAGGTCAAGCCACCCGCCTCGCATTCCTTCAGGCGATCCAACACGATCCGATTTCCGGCGCCGCCGTGCATGCCGACTTCCTCGCGATCGACGAGAAAACCGAAATCACCGCCCACATCCCAGCTCACCTCAACGGTGAGTCCCCGGGAGTGAAACTCGGCGGCGTGATCGAGCAATACATCCACGCGATCGAAATTACCTGCCTTCCCGATGATCTCCCCGAAACTATCGAGGTCGACATTAGCGGACTTGCCCTCGGCGACTCGCTGCACCTCGGTGACATCAAGTACCCGAAAGGTGTGCGCCCGACCCACGCAGCGGATGTCGTGGTTGTGCACATCGGCAAACCCGGTGCCGGCGTCGAAGCAGAAGTTGCTCCCGCAGCCGCACCTGCCGAGGCAGCCAAGGCCTGATCTTTTTCATCCGATCATTCAACGCCCGGACCGTGCAAACGCTCCGGGCGTTTTTTTGCCTGCGCAAAAGCCCGATCCTGCTGCAAGTTGGGCCCGCAGCAAGACAGCCAACAACTTTTCGTCCCGCAATGCCCAACCCTCAAGATTATCCTCGAAGCACCATCGCCGCCATCGCGACAGCGGCGGGCACGGGCGCAGTTTCGATGATCCGCATTTCCGGACCCGCAGCACTTGAGGTTGCCGACATGGCCTGCGATGGCAAAATCTCGACTCAAGCCGACCGCTTTGCGCGGCATTGCAAAATCATCGGTGCCGATGGCGTGGTGATTGATGATGGCCTGCTCACGGTCTTTCGTGCGCCGCGAAGTTTCACCGGTGAAACTTGTGTCGAGTTCACCGGGCACGGCGGCATCCTCGTGACGCGCGAAGTGCTCGGCCGCTTTCTCGAATGCGGCGCGGTGATGGCCGCCCCCGGTGAATTCACCCAGCGCGCATTTCTCAACGGCAAGCTCGACCTCACGCAGGCCGAAGGCGTGATGGATCTGATCTCGGCCCAAACGCGGCTCTCATTGCGCGCAGCACGCAACCAACTCGAAGGACGCCTTGGCCGCAAGACCACCGAAGCACGCGATACCTTGCTCGAAACGCTCGCACACCTCGAGGCCTGGATCGACTTTCCCGAGGAAGACATCGATCCGCAATCCGGTGCCGCGCTGCGTGCAAAAATTTCGGGCGTGCTCGCCGATGTCGATGCCCTGCTCGCGACCGCCGACCAAGGCCGCATCCTGCGCGAAGGAGCCCGCACCGTGATCTTCGGCGAACCAAATGTCGGAAAATCCAGCCTGCTCAACCACCTGCTCGGCTTCGAACGCGCGATCGTCAGCGAAATCGCCGGCACTACCCGCGACACGATCGAGGAAACAATCAACCTCGATGGCATTCCGCTGCGCCTCGTCGATACCGCCGGTGTGCGCGAGTCAGCCGATCACCTCGAAGCTCAAGGAATCGAACGCACGCTCAAACAAATTGAAGCCGCCGACCTCGTCATCGAAGTTGCCGATGCCAGCAAGGCGCAACTCGCCGCGCATCCACACGCGGACTCGACCGCCAAACGCATCCTCGTTTTAAACAAATCCGACCTCGGCGAACATCCATCTTGGCACTGCGTCGATGCGATCCGCCTCTCATGCTTGCAAAGCTCCGGCTTCGACAAACTTTCCCTCGCGATCCGCGAAGCACTGCATGTCGGCGATGCTGATTGGGGCAATGAGGCCGTCGCCATCAACGCACGCCATCAAGCAAGCCTCGCGCTCGCCCGCGACGAACTCCGTGCCGCGCTCGGAATTCTCGGCGATCGCCAAAGCGGTCCCGAACTGGCAGCGATCAACCTCCGTGCGGCCCTTGACGCTCTCGGCGAAATACCAGGCCGCGTCGACACCGAAGACTTGCTCGGCGTGATCTTCAGCCGCTTTTGCATCGGTAAATAATCGACCCGAGCTCAGGCCAAAAATCCCGTGAGCGGACTCGTCGCGCTGGCATGATCGAGCGCTTCGGGCAGGCCAATTTCATAAGCCTCCCTGCCAGCCTCGACCGCCATGCGGAAGGCCTTCGCCATGCGCAAGGGATCGGCGGCAATAGCCACCGCAGTATTCACCAGCACGGCATCCGCACCCATCTCCATCGCTTCCGCCGCATGACTCGGTGCACCAATACCCGCATCGACCACCACCGGCACCGTCGCCTGTTCGATGATGATTCGAATCTGATCGCGCGTGGCCAATCCGCGGTTGCTGCCAATCGGCGCGCCCAGGGGCATGACCGTTGCCGTCCCGACTTCCTGCAAACGCTTGGCGAGCACCGGATCGGCATTGATGTAAGGCAAAACGACAAAACCTTCTTCCACCAGCACCTCGGCGGCCTTGAGCGTCTCGATCGGATCGGGCAACAGATAAGTCGGATCGGGATGAATCTCGAGCTTCACCCACTTCGGCAATCCCGCCGCTGCAGCAAGTCGCGCGAGACGCACGGCTTCTTCGGCATTCATCGCGCCGCTGGTATTGGGAAGCAGCAGGTATTTTTTGGGATCGATGAAGTCAAGAATGTTGGCATAGGGATCACCCTTGCCGGTTAGATCGGCGCGCCGCAAGGCCACCGTCACAATCTCCGCACCACTCTCATGCAAGGCATCGCGCATGAGCTCGTTGGAAGGAAATTTTCCTGTTCCCAAAAACAAACGGGAGCGGATTTCACGACCGGCGATGATGAGTGGTGACATGGTGTCCTTGCGGGTAAATTAGAGATCAAAATTGCCGAGCCATTTTTCAAATGACGCGTGGTCGCGCAAGTCGTACTGCCAGCAATGCAAGCCGTGCTCCCTGCCCGTGGCGATGTTCTCCGGAAGGTCGTCGATGTAAAGCGTGGACCCGGGATCCAGCCGATGCGTCTCAAGCGCATGCGCGTAAATCTCCGCATGCGGCTTGATCGCGCCAACCTCGTAGGAAAGCACCGCATTTTCAAATAGCTCAAAATCGCGGTAATTTTGAAAGATCCACGGGCAGTGGATCGAGTTGGTGTTGGAAAAAAGAATCAACCGGTGACCGTTCGCAGCCAATTCCCTCACGCACTCCCACATCGGCTCGTTCGGCGTGAAAATGTTGCACCAAGCATCACGAAACTGATCGGCACTCGCGCCGCTGTCAATCACGCCCAGCGCCCATTCGATGTAGGCATCGGCCTCGATCTTGCCCGCCTCAAAATCGTCCTTGCGCTCAAGCAACCTCTCAAGCCGCTCCCGCGGATCCGCACAATCCGCCGGCAAAAGCCGCGACAGCGATGCCTCGAAATCAAAGTCCAGAAGCACGCGGCCGATGTCGTACAAAAAATTCATGATTGGAGAATCAGTTTCGCGCCGGCGATCGCGCCGGAATTTTTATCATGCGCCGCAAGCGCGTTCTTCATCTCGCGCCATGCCGCCGCATCATGCGCCAACAAGCTCACCACACGATGCCGCAAGTCCTCCGGCTTCGAAGCCAAGGCCCCGCCACCAATGAGCTCAAGCAAACGCAAATTTCCTTCCTCCTGCCCAGGCACCAAATGATGGATCAACATCGGACAACGCGCGGCAATCGCCTCATGCACGGTCGCCCCACCAGCCTTGCCCACCACGACGTGATGGCGGTTGAGCAACTGCGGCACCTTGCGCGTCCACCCGATCAACCTCACCCTGCCGGGATAAGCAACCTTGAGCTCACGCGCCGCTTCATACAGCCGCCGCACATTGCGACCCATCACGATCGTAAGCCTCACCAATGGCGAAGCATCAAGCAAGGTCCGCGCATGATTCCGCATGCAGGCGACATCGGATGTCGGAAAATACAAAACGCGAAAAGGATCGCAGGCATCATCCGCCGCCATCGGTTGCAGCTTCGCAAAATCCGGATGCACGGCAAAACCGGTTTCATGAATCCGCGCCGCAGGCAGACCTTTCTCGATCAACACCTCACGCGTTATGGAATCCGTCACCAACCACCCCTGCGCCGGCGCACCAAGCCACGAGGCGTTGATCTCGATCGAATCGGTGATCGCGACAAAAACCGGCGGGAACCCGGGGGTTTGCTTCGCCATCTTGGCCAAAAAGTACGGATAAAGCGGATAAGTGCTCACCACCACCTGCGGGCAAAATTCTTCGACCATCGCACGCGTCGCTTTTTCCGGCCCCCGCAAAAACATCGGCGTGTCGCAGGCAAAATCACAGCACTCGGCTGAGCGGTAGATCCACAACCAAACAAGCGGCAAATGCGTGGTCACCAATCGATAGGCATGCCCCAGCATCCGGGTGAGTCGGGGGGCCCCGACGAGGCAAGGATCGGCGACCCTCGTTTCCGCACCCGCCGCACCCAGCGCCAGGGCTAGATTGCGCGCCGCGCTGTTGTGACCATCACCAAAGGCGGCGGTCAGGATGAGAATGCGCGGACGATCGACCATGGGGCTGCGAAGTTTTAGTATGAGACAGTCATTGCGTCGATGGCCGTTTCGGTCTCTAATTTCAAGGAAATGGCACGCCCGCCAAAACCTGTGCAAATTCGAGCTGTGGACAGCCTGCAAGGCGAGCCCGAAGTCGTGGTGCGGCTTGTAAACAAGGAAATCGACGAATTTGAGGATATTGAAGCACCGGTACGCCTGGGTTCAACGACCGAGGCATCGGGATCAAAAACACGGCTCAAGCTCCAGATACGCGATGACTTGGAAACCCGGAGCCATGAGCCGAACATCGATGACTTGGTGGAACCGGATCCCCCCGCCCCCGAACTTGTCGAAAACAATTGGGGAGAAACCGCCAAGGTATCCAAACCCATCCCATGGGGTTGGTTTGCACTGCTGGGAATCATCATGACCAGCGCGATTGTTTGGTCTCTCGCCAAAGTCGAAAAATCCAGTGTGACGACCGAGGAGATACGCAAAAAATCCAGGGCCATCATCGTGGCCGAAGAGCAAGCTCAACAAAATGCCACACGGCTCATTGAGAACATGGATGCGCTGGTCCGAAAATTTTATTCGGCCTCTTCCGTCAGGGAATTGCTCCCGCTCGTGCGGCACCCGGATCGGGTAAAACCGCTGATGGAAAAATACTACGCCGACAAATCGGTCTCCGAATTCCGTCTAAGGTCAATCCGCTCGATGACCCCACTCGCAATCGATCTTCAAGGCGATTTCTGGGTGACCACGGTGATCCAATCGGATGATTCGGTTAAAAACATCGTCATGCAAGCCAACGAATCGGGCGAGGTGTTGATCGATTGGGAATCCTTTGTCTGCTATCAACCCATGGCTTGGGATGATTATGCGAAGAATCGCCCCGCCGGCAATTCCATGGACTTCAGGGTCGATGTGAAACAGGACAGCTTCTTCAGTCATGAATTCGCCGACACATCACAATGGGTCTGCTTTCAGCTCAATGCGCTTAACTCCCAAGAATTTCTTTATGGTTATGTCAAATCCAACGATCCGCTCGCGGCCGAAATCGTGGAAAGCATCAACAGAAACGGCGGCGAAAAGGCCTCATTGATCCTGCGCTTGTTCATTCCCGAAGACTTGAAGTCCAAACGCGGTGTCGTCATCGAAAAAATTGTCGGCAGCCATTGGATTTACATTGATCCGCCAAAATCCGAGTCCTGAGCGCACATGATGCCTTTCAAGCCCTTGTCGGAGCGGTCGTGCGCCTCCGAAAAAAATTCTTCCTACATTCGGGAACTTGGCGCCGTGCTCTGTGGTGCATCGCTTTTTCTGGCCGTTCAATTCGCCCTCGGCATCTGGCGGCTCAATCAATCCTCCGGCGAAATGATGAACAAATTCAGTTCACTCGCCCGTGACAAATATCTTGGTTTTCTAGTTCTTCAAAATCTTTTCACCCTTGCCGCATACGCCATTCTGGCTCTTTGCGCCGCGCTCATCGCACAACCGCTAGCATCGATCTGGACACGGCGCTCTAGGCATCGCTGCCTTCGGGCGGTTGCCATTCGCGGTTTTGTGATCACGGCCCTGCTTCATGGCTACAGCACTCTTCGCCTTGTCAAAACGAGACCGTATTTCCTCAACGAAGCGGAGTTCGGACATTGGTATTACAAGGCGCTTGATCTGATTCCAGAACCCGCGAGGCCTGCGGGAATGTTCATTCTTTTCACTCTTGTTCCCGCGACGGTGATTCCGCTCACGATCGGCACCCATATCCATCGTCACGGCCGACGGGGATGGATCATTGCTCTCGCCGTTTTTTCAATCGCCGCATCGGCCTTTGGCATCAATCGCACACTCTCATCGAAACAAACCTCGAAGTCGGCGCAGCAAAACAATACCAATGTCATCATCATCGGTTCGGATTCGTTGCGTGGCGACCGCTTGGGTTGTTCTGGCTACCAACCGCAACGCAGGGACGGGCCGGCCGCTGCCGGTGTGTCTCCGGCCATCGATGAACTTTCCAAGCGCTCGATCCGTTTCGAAAATTGCTACACCTCGATCGCCTCAACACTCGAATCCGGCGTGCAGTTGATGACCTCGCGCTATCCTCACAGCCACGGCATTCGCCAAATGTATCCAGACCGCAAGACTGTGGAAAAAACCATCAAATCCACCACGCCGGTGGCACGCCTCTTGGGCGAAAAAGGATACGACACCGCGGCCATAGGCGATTGGTGCGCAGGATACTACGAAGTCGTGCCTCTTGGCTTTGACCATGTTTCGGTATCAAGTTTCGACAACTTCAGGATCTACATGAGCCAAGCGGTTGTGATGGCTCATTTTGTCATTCCACTCTATTTCGACAATCCGCTCGGCTACGAAATCTTCCCCCAATTGAAATCGTTCGCCCAATTCGTCACGCCTGAGATCGTCACCCGGCGGGTCGAGCAACGGCTTGAAGCGGCGGCATCTTCGGAAAAGCCATTTTTCTGGCATGTTTTCTTTTCTTGCAACCACCTGCCCTACAGAAGCTCGGAGCCTTATGTCAGCATGTTTGCGGATCCAAACTATCGCGGCCCGAACCGTCACGGCGTCGATTTCGACATCGATGAGTTCATCGGCGGAACCGATCTGGAATCAAAATGGAAGGCCATGCCGCCAGATGAAATCAAACAGATACGCGCGCTCTACGACGGATGCACCAGGCAGTTCGACACCTGCGTTGCAAGAATTCTCAACGCGCTCAAGCAGCATAAGCTCGACGGAAACACCATCGTCATCATCACTGCCGATCATGGCGACGATCACTACGAGCCCGGCGTCACGCTCGGTCACGGTCTCACCTTCAACGGATCGAATCACGCCAATCGCGTGCCGATGATCATTCATGTGCCGGGAGCAAAACCGCGCGTCATCAGTGAAACCGTTCGACTCGTCGACATCGCACCGACAATCACGGATTTGATCGGCATCGATCGCTCTCCCGACTGGGAGGGACAAAGCTTCGCGTCATGGCTGCGAGGTGAAGCAAAGCCGGAGAACCGTCCGTTTTACGGCGAAACAGGCTTCCCCTTCATCCAGCTCAGTGTGCCAGGAGTCACGCGGCCAAAACTTCCGCCCATGGATGAAATGACGATGATCGATGAGACATTCAACTATCAGTTCGTCCTCAAGGAGGAATACCGCGATCCACTGATCAACGCGAAACAACGCTGCCTGAGAACGGTGAAATGGAAACTTGTCTGCACTCCCACGGCCCAAGGCGACCGTCATTTCGGGCTCTTTGACATTATCAACGACCCCCACGGCGAGCATAACCTTGCGCAGTCTCGCCCGGAAGTGCTCAATCCGATGCGCCAAGCGCTCGAACGCTGGATGGACGAATACAAGGAAACTCCGATCAACATCATTTTCCCGAACGGTGAACCCTGAGATTCATCGCTTGAGTTCAAAGCTCCAAAATCTCAATTTGAAACACATCACCAACATGAAGCCCCTCAAGATTCTCATCGCCATGGTTCTTACGAGCCGCATGTTCGCCGCCGATGTGCCTGATGTGTTCAAAGGCCTGTTTGAACCGAATGTGCAAAAAAAGGGTCAGATCGGCATGGTGGTGCCACCGCGCGAGATCGACAAATTCATTGCCAAGGTGGAGGCCGCTGCCCGCAAAGAGCCCAAATGGTTTCGCGAATTTTCCGCGCAATCAAAACCCGGCGTGCCATTGCCATTTGATGAACGACTGGGCCTCACCCGGGAAGAATACGCCGAATATCTCGCGCTTTGGAACAAGCGTGAATTTAAGCCCATGGAAGATGTGATGCTCGTACTCAGACAGGCGACCGGCAACGGTTGGACGATCACTGCCACAGGGAATGCCAATATGATCTCTACGCTCCGCTTCTTGCCAAAAGAAGATGTTGTTCGATCGCCGAACGGCGACCTCAAACGCATCGACGACATCAAGGCGGATGCAACGAGCATCCTCGGCGAATGGACCGGTCGGGAATGGAAGTTCGAGGAGCAAAACAGCCTGGGAACCACCAAAGAAAATATCGCTGTCGGGCGTTTCACCAAGCAGCCTTTCGGTCTGCTCGTTTACCGCGCGCAGGAACTTTCATCCGAAGGCACACGCCTGCTTGACCGCAGCCTTGTGGTGCGTTTCCCGATCAAAGAATCCACCGCTCCAAAGGCTCCTGCCGAAGCGGAGAAAATTCCCGTTCCGGAAAAAAAAGCCGCACCCCCAAAAGGGCAAGGCAAACGCTGAGCCGGCCCTCACACGCAACCCACCACCCACGATGAGAATCATCGCCGGCAAGGCCGGGCGCCTCGCCATCAAGGTGCCTCAGGCAGTAACCAGACCCACCACCGACTTCATCCGCCAAGCCATCTTCTCGATTCTTGGCGAACGGGTCATGCAAGCGCGCGTGCTTGATCTGTTCGCAGGTTCGGGTGCGATCGGCCTTGAAGCGCTCAGCCGCGGATCACAATCCTGCGTGTTTGTCGACGATCATCGCCAAGCCGAACTTATCATCCGCCAAAATCTTGAAAAATCGAAACTCTCCGGCGGCAGGGTAGTGAAATCGGATGTTCATGGTTTCTTGAAACGCGACTCGGCCACCTACGATCTCATCTTTGCCGATCCACCATACTGGAAGCATCATGGCGACAAGGATCAAATCAAGGAACTTCTGGCCAATGGCCTGATCGAGCCCCGCCTCGCCCCGGAAGGATGTTTCATCGCGGAAATTTCCGCCAACCAAGCCTCGCCCGATGGCGGCAAGCTCACACTTGTCGACCGCCGTGAATACGGTGGCAGCGCGGTACTTCTTTACGCCAGCCAGGCAATGGTCTAAAGCTTTGAAATCCATGCGAAAATTCCTCGCGTTGTTGGTTTACCGCCTCTCGCTGCCATGCCTGTTCATCGCGGCTTTTCCCGCATGGGTTGTGAAAATGCTGCGCCGTGGCGGACTCAATACCCCCCTCGGCGAACGCATTGCTTGCTACGGCCATCCTGATGACCTGGAACCCTGCGGAGCCGTTCACATCCATGCGGTCAGTGTTGGCGAAACCATCATCGCGCTCAAACTCATCCACGAATGGCATGCCGCAAATCCGGAGAAATCATTCGTTCTCGCCACCGGAACAGCGACCGGTTTCGCAGTCGCACGGCAAACTGCTACCGAACAAATTCGCGTCGCATACTCGCCATTGGATTTCCCTTCGATGGTGCGACGCTACCTCAACCGTTTCGAGCCAGCCCATATCGTGCTCATCGAGGGTGAGCTCTGGCCCCACCTGCTGCTCGAGTGCCGCAATCGATCCATCCCCGTCTCGTTGGTAAATGCCCGCATGTCACCACGCTCGACCCGTCGTTACCGCCGCTTTGCAAATTGGCTGCGGCCCTTTGTTTCGTGCCTCGATGCCGTCGCCATTCAGGATGTGGAAGATGAAAACATATGGCAGCTGCTCGGTGTAGCCAAAGAATCGATCCATCTGACCGGCAGCATCAAGTTCGACCCCGGTAGCGGCCCTGCACCTGCACAACGCTTGGCATTTCAAAACATGCTCATTCACTTTGGCACCAGCCGTCCAGTCGTGCTCGCCGCCAGCACTCACGCCGGCGAAGACGCATGGATCGCCAGCGCCATTCGCGAAGCCGATCCGAAAGCGCTGCCTGCCATCGCGCCGCGTCATGCCGAGCGCCGCCAAACGGCCATCAAGGATCTCGAGGCCGCGGGCTTCAAGGTCATCACACGCTCGCAATTCGATCCCGCAAAAATCCATGATGAATCAAGCACCGCTTTTCTCATCGATTCCACCGGCGAACTGCGCGACTGGACGGCCCATGCGGATGCGGTCGTCATCGGTAAAAGTTTTCTTTCCGAAGGCGGGCAAAATCCTGCCGAGGCAATACTTGCCAAGCGTCCGGTGATCTTTGGTCCGCACATGGAAAACTTCGAACCTCTCGCCGGAAAACTTGTCGCCGCAAATGCCTGCATCCGCGCCATCAATCACGCGCAGCTGATCGATGCCATCAAGCAGGCGCTCGACCCCGTTCAAGCACGCAAGCTCACCAGCAACGCAAGCGCCGTACTGGCCGCACACACGGGTGCGACAAAACGCGTGCTGACCGTTTTGAACGCTCCATCCATATCGGAAAATTGACGCAAAGCGGAGTTTGTCATTTTCGATCCTTTCACTACAATCGTCACCGTGAGCACTCCCGAAAAACAATCGCTTGCCGGACTCCTTTCGAGTTTCGCGCTCGGTCCATCATGGGCACGTGACGCTGCGGAGCCGCGCAAAAAATCGGAAAAAGGAAACAAACAGCAAGAGCGCCCACTTGATGCGGATGCCCGCAATCGCGAGCGCCGCAGCTTCAAAGACCGCCGCGAAGATCGTGGGCAATCCCGTTTCCAAAATCATGATACGCGGCGCGAGCCCATGGTCACACCGGCTGTTGGCGTGAATGTCACGATCATTCCCGATCAAGAAGCCATCCGCCTCATCGGCAAGGAAGTTCAGCAAGTCGCTCGCGTATATCCGCTCTACGATGTGGCAAAGATCATCATCGCCGAACGCAGTCGCTGCCGCGCGATCTTTGAGGTCGAAGAGGCCCAACCACCGCTCATCCATGGCAAGCTTGACGACTCGCTGTTCGTCAAGCGCGAGGAAGCAATCCGCCATTTGTGGAATTCCAAGCTGCGCCAACAATTCCTCGAAGAGGAAACCGTCGAGGTTGATCCACCGGCCGGAAGTTTTCAATCCATCGCCCGCTGCGGGATTTCCGGCGAACTTCTTGGACCTCCGAATTTCCACGCTTATCAGACGAATTTGCGGCGCGTCCACCGCGAACGATTCCCTACCATGCCCTTCGAGGCTTACGCCGCCAAAGTTCGCACTGAACGCGGTGAAGAAGCGGTGAACGCATGGATGGAAACCATGAAGAAAAAAAACCGTTGGCGCATCAAAGGCAGTGACGACGAAGCGTGGATCGATAACCAGCCCGATGCCGAGCGCGCACTTGCCGCCCGGCACTTCAACGATGCCTTCACCGAAATCCGGCGGATCGAGATGCTGGCTTCAACACCCGTCGAGCTGCTTTCACCATCGCTTGCGCTTTCACTCAAACTCGCCGGCATCCACTCCCGCGAGAACCCCGCCAGCCTTATCCCAGTGATATGCCGCGCAGTGGAAGCCGAACACATGCCCATCTTCAAACGCAAGGGCAAGTTGTACACCGGCCCCGCTCGCCCCAACCCGCTGCCTAAAAATGCCGTGCTGGCCGCACGCCCCGCCATCATGGTCGAGTGGATCCGCGCCAACACGCCCGCCAAGCTTGCCGGACTCTGGGAAGCAGTTCTGCCCGAAGGTGGCAACGCCCCGCCCGCGGAATTTGCCGCCGACCTGTTCTGGCTTCTTCATCAAGGCCACATCTTGCTCTTCACCAACGACATCCTCATGGTTCAGGAGGTCATCGAAAAACCCGCACCCGCCAGCGCCGACGCTTCCGACAAACCCAAGCGCAAAAAGAAAAAGTCGAAAAACAAAGCGGCCACGCCGGCTACTGCCACAGAATCCAACAACCAATCGCCGGCAGATCCCGAATCACCGCAAGCCGACACCGAGATCACTGATCAAGCCGCAAACGAAACTCCGATCACATCCGCAAACGACGAATCTTCGGCAATTTCCTCCCCAGAGGTTGACGAACCGCCAGCCCTGTGATTCAAACAACCCGACCCGCACACAGGAACGGTGGCTGAGTGGTCGAAAGCACTCCCTTGCTAAGGGAACGTAGCAGAAATGTTACCGAGGGTTCGAATCCCTCCCGTTCCGC
>CAZXHZ010000128.1:0-19008 GCA_964639755.1 uncultured Luteolibacter sp.
TAGCGGAGGTCGGCCGCGCGTCCGGCGCCAATGCCGTAGGATTTTGTGGGAGTGCCGACGCAGACGAAGATCAGGTCTGCAGCAGCGATCGCGGGCTTGATGTCGGTGGTGAAGTGGAGGTTTTTGCCGCGCGCGGATTCGACCACTTCCTGGAGGCCGGGTTCATAGACGGGAAGATTGTCGGAGTTCCATGCATCAATGCGTGCTTGATTGAAGTCGCAGACAGTGACCTGAATGTGAGGGCACTTGGCAGCGATCATGGCCATGGTGGGTCCGCCGACATAACCGGCGCCGAGGCAGCAGATGGATTTGATTTGCATGGGATAAGAGGAAGAAGAGTTCACCGCCAAGGCGCAAAGGTCGCCAAGGGGCGCGGAGGGAGAAGAGTTAGAGGTTATTTGTTAATGATTATTTGAGAAGACAGAAGACTTGGAGACAGAAGAAGCTAGATAAGCAATAGCGGATGCTTTAGGGGTTCAGAACTTGGAGCAAGATGCTCCAGCTATGATGAAGAAGCGTCTTATTCATCTTGAATCTTGCAGTCTTAGGTCTTCGAGACCGCGTCGCGGAGGAGTTGATAGAGGAAAAGTGAATTGTATGTAAAGTAGCGTATGAAGAGCCGGCGTGGCTCCATGGCTAGGCGGTAGGCCCATTCCATGCCAATTTTTTGGAGAAAGGCCGGGGATTGTTTTACTTCACCGGCGTGGAAGGCGAAAGCGGCGCCGATGCCGAAGTAGACGCCGGGCGGGAGTTGATCCTTGTGGCGCGCGATCCAGTGTTCCTGTTTCGGGCAGCCGAGGCCGACCCAAATGAGGTTGGCACCGCTGGTGCGGATTTTTTCGCAAACTTTACTGAACTCGTCGGCTGGCCATTCGCCGAAGGGTGGCGAGTAGGATCCGGCAATGATCGCATTGTGAAAACGCTCATTGAAGGAGGAGGTTAGCTTGTCGAGTGTTGATTGCTTGCCGCCGAAGAGGAAGTGGCGAAACTCGGAACGGCCTTGGGTGGCCTTGAGCGTTTCGAGCATCAGCGTCGGGCCGTAGACGCGGTCGGGGACTTTTTCCGAGTCGGCGAGTCTGGCATTCAATGCCCAGACCAAGGGCATGCCATCGGGGCAGATCAAATCGAAACGGGCCATGCTGGAGCCAAACTCCGGATCATGGCGCGAGAGCGCGGCGACATGCGTGTTGGCGGCCTCGACCGCATAGGCACGATCGGCTTTTGCAGCGTGGTCGAGAATCCAAGAAACGGCACCCGCGTAGTCGGTTACTGCGACGGGTAGGCCGATGATGGAAAGGCGTTTCAATTCTCAAGCAAAGGTTTTTCGGCCGGTAGAGGGATTCATCGGAGCTTGGTCATCGGCCAATGAACCGCGGAAATATCTTATTCCTTGGCCACGGCCACATGATGTCCATGTGATTTCAGAAGTGCGTGACGGCGGGCTTCATCGAGATCGGAGGCGACCATTTCCGCGCACATTTCCTCGACAGTGATTTCGGGCACCCAGCCGAGTTTGGCTTTCGCTTTTGTGGGATCGCCGAGGAGAGTTTCCACTTCGGCGGGGCGGAAGTAGCGGGGGTCGACCTTGACGATCACATCGCCTGCTTTGAGAGCGGGCGCTTTCGCGGGATCGGTGATCTTGGTGACAGTGGCAATTTCATCGACACCAGCTCCGGAGAATTCGACTTCAATGCCGGCCTCGCGGGCGGACATGCGGACGAATTCGCGGACGGAAATTTGTTTGCCAGTGGCGATGACGAAATCCTCGGCATGATCCTGTTGGAGCATCATCCACTGCATGCGGACATAGTCTTTGGCGTGACCCCAGTCGCGGAGTGAGTCCATGTTGCCGAGGAAGAGGCAGGGTTCGAGGCCTTGGGCGATGTTGGCGATGCCGCGAGTGATTTTGCGGGTGACGAAGGTTTCGCCGCGGCGTGGGGACTCGTGGTTGAAGAGGATGCCGTTGCAGGCGTAGATGCCATAGGACTCGCGGTAGTTCACTGTGATCCAATAGGCGTAGAGTTTGGCCACTGCGTAAGGCGAGCGCGGGTAGAAAGGAGTGGTTTCCTTTTGCGGGATTTCCTGAACGAGGCCGTAGAGTTCGGAGGTTGATGCTTGGTAGAAACGGGTCTTCTTTTCGAGACCGAGGAAACGGATTGCTTCAAGCAAGCGCAGGGTGCCCATCGCATCGACGTCGGCTGTGTATTCGGGAGCTTCGAAGGAAACCGCGACATGGGATTGGGCGCCGAGGTTGTAGACTTCGTCGGGCTGGATCTCACTGATGAGGCGGGTGAGATTGGAGGAATCGGTGAGGTCGCCGTAGTGCAGGCGGAAGTTTGAATTTTTGACATGCGGATCCTCGTAAATGTGGTCAACGCGCTGCGTGTTGAAGAGCGAGGCACGGCGCTTGATGCCATGGACTTCGTAGCCTTTTTCGAGCAGGAACTCGGCGAGGTAGGATCCGTCTTGTCCGGTGATACCGGTGATAAGTGCTTTTTTCATAGATCAAGGTTCAAGGTTTCAGTTTGAAGAGAAGGGGAGTATCGTGCAGAGGCGCGGAGGGAAAAGAATGGGGAGAGGGGGTGAGAGTTATTGGTTATGGGTTATTAGGGGAAGAGGTCATCGGTCAATGTTTAACGGTCATTAGGGGAGAGGCAAAGTTGAACATTGAACATCGAAATGAAAGAAGATGAAGAGGCGGGATTTTCTGCAATCCACGATCTACGATACCTCTCGTATCAAAGCCTTGCGTGGCCGGTGGTGAGGGTGGATTTGAAGTCCTCGTAGGCTGCGGCGAGCCCGGTTTCGAGGGAAATGATGGGATGCCAGCCGGTGGATTTGATTTTCGAGATATCGAGAAGTTTGCGAGGCGTGCCGTCGGGTTTGGTGGGGTCGGTGAGGATTTTGCCGGTGAAGCCGATGGTTTTGGCGACGAGTTGGGCGAGTTCGAGAATGGTGAGGTCGGTGCCGGTGCCGCAGTTTACCCAATCGGGTGGATTGTCGAGACGGAGAAGGTGAAAGCAGGCCGAGGCGAGGTCATCGACATGAAGAAATTCGCGGCGTGGAGTGCCTGTGCCCCAGATGGTGACAGATGCGTCGCCGTTCTCCTTGGCGACATGGAAGCGACGAATGAGTGCCGGGATGACGTGTGAGTTTTCCGGATGGTAGTTGTCGCCGGGGCCATAGAGGTTGGTGGGCATGGCGCTATGGTAGAGCAGGCCGTGTTGGGCGCGATAGTGTTGGCAGAGTTTGAGGCCGGCGATTTTGGCGATCGCGTAGGCCTCATTGGTGGGCTCAAGAGCCGAAGTGAGAAGGCAGTCTTCCGTCATTGGTTGAGGTGCCAGCTTCGGGTAGATGCATGAGGAACCGAGGAAAAGCACGCGTGGGACTGAGGCGCGACGGCTGCCTTCGACGAGATTGGCGGCGATGGCGAGGTTTTCGTAAATGAAGTCGGCCGGGTAAGTTGAGTTGGCGTGGATCCCGCCAACTTTTGCTGCCGCGATGATCACTGTGTCGGGTTTTTCGCGCGCGATAAAATCAAAGACTGCAGCCTGATTGCAGAGATCGAGTTCGCTGCGGCTGGCGGTGATGATGTTGAATCCGCCAAGTTCTTGGGCTTTCCGTACGAGGGCCGATCCGACCATTCCGCGGTGTCCGGAGATGAAGATTTTGTTCATAAAAGAAGTTTCAAGAGGGAGGAGATTTATGGGTTATTTGTGATTGGTTAGCGGGAAAAGAGAAGGATTGGGCACGCTGCCGCCCGTGGTCGATCCCTACGCGATCGCGTAGGGAAACCTTTGGCGGGTGTTTTCGGGTAAGGGTGAGTGTGCAGGCTTTTTCCCTAGGTATTGGGAAGCGGCTTGCGTGGGAGGAGAATGGAGAACAGGTCGACATCGATCGCCTGGGGTTGACCGAGGAAATCGAGGAGAATTTTGACGCGTTCGTCGGCGGATGCGACCGAAACGATCGTGCCGCGCATGCCTTGGAGCGGGCCGTGGGCGACTTCGACTTCCTCGCCGATTTGCAGAATCGGGCTCACAGACAGCGTTTCGGGATCGTCCTGTGAGCGTTTGAGGACATCCTGGCGGAGGTTTTCGACAAACGATTCCGGCACGCTGGGAATTTCGCTACCAAAGCGGACCAGGCCGCGAACGCCTTGACTGAAGGTCACCGCGCGTTCCATTTCTGCAAGATTGAATTTGGCCAGCAGATAGCCGGGAAAGAGGGGTTCGATCCACCAGACTTTGCCGCGGCGGGTGGCTTTGCGGTAGCGGAGGCGGGGGCAGAACACCTCGATGCCTTCGAGTTCCTTGAGGTGTTCGGCGGCGATGTGTTCCCGTTTGGTTTGCGTGCGGACGCAGAACCAGCTGGGGGAGTCTTGGGGGGAGGGGTTCATTGGCCGAGGATGCGTTGGATCATGGGAAGGAGGCGGCCGCCGTTGCGGATCCAGTGGTCGAGGCGGTCGGTGCGTTCGAGAAGAAACTTGCGGCGGTCGGGATCGGTTTCCTTGTTGGCGAGGTCGCCGAGGCGTTTGATTTTGTGGCGTCCGCTGTCGAGGTGGGGGCGGATTTGTTCGCGGATGAAGCCGCCGACGAGGCGTTTCAATTCCACGGCCGGTTCGTAGTAGGTGCGTCTCTCGGCATTGCCATTGCCGTTGGTTTCGCGTACCGCGCCGAGGCTTTTCAGGGTGCGGAGGCCTTGGCTGGCCGAGCCTTTGCTGATTTTCAGGCGATGGACCAGATCGTCGAGTGAGAGTGCTGTCTGGGAAATGAAGAGGAGGCCGTAGATTTCCCCGATCGAACGGGGCAGGCCGAGGACGCGAACACCATCAACGAAGACCGCGAGGATATCGCGTTCGATGGGATCGGTTTCCTGCTGGGTGTCATAATTCACCTCCTGCATGAGTACCACTCTAGAGAGATTAGGACATTTGTTCAATAAAATTTGAACAAATATACCCATTCGGAACTTGCCCGGTAAGGCGTGCTCTGCTGGGTTTCGGGCATGCGAATCTTGGTCACCGGAGGTGCGGGCTTTTTGGGATCCCATTTGTGTGAGCGTTTGCTCAACGAGGGCAACGAGGTCATCTGCATGGACAACTTCTTCACGGGGCGGAAACGCAATGTCCTGCATCTGATTGACAACCCGAATTTTGAGCTCGTGAGGCACGATGTCATCGAGCCCTTCAAGTTTGAGGTCGACCAAATCTACAATCTCGCCTGCCCGGCCTCGCCGCCGCACTACCAGCATAATCCGATCAAGACCACCAAGACATCCGTGATGGGTGCGATCAACTGCCTTGGCTTGGCCAAGCGGGTGGGGGCGCGGGTCTTCCAGGCCTCGACCTCCGAGGTCTATGGCGATCCCGAGGTGCATCCGCAGCCCGAGTCGTATCGCGGTTGTGTGAATCCGATCGGTATCCGTGCCTGTTATGACGAGGGCAAGCGTTGTGCCGAGACTCTCTTTTTCGATTATCATCGTCAGAATCAGGTTGATATTCGGGTAGTGCGTATTTTCAACACCTATGGACCGCGAATGTTGCCGGATGATGGCCGAGTCGTTTCCAACTTCATTGTGCAGGCGCTGCAGGGCAAGGATCTGACCATTTATGGCGATGGCACACAGACCAGGTCGTTTTGTTATGTGGATGACCTTATTGAGGGTTTTGTTCGCTTGATGAACCACCCGTCGCAGACCGGGCCGGTCAACATTGGCAACCCCGGTGAGTTCACCATGCTGGAGCTTGCCGAGATGGTGCTCAAGAAGGTCGGTGGTCCGTCGAAAGTGACGCATTTGCCTTTGCCGGGGGATGATCCTAGGCAGCGTCGTCCGGACATTTCTTTGGCCGAGGCTGATCTTGGTTGGAAACCTAAGGTCGCTCTTGAAGATGGTCTTGATCCGACCATTGAATATTTCCGCAAGTTGTTGGCATCAGGTTGAGAAATCCGCTTGGAATCCGGTGCTGCATTGCTTAGGGATTTCCTCCCCATGGCAAAGCAGGCACTCGGAAAAGGACTTGGAGCGTTGATCAAAAAAGGTGCGCCTGCGCCTGTTTCCAATTTCGATGGGTTGGCGGCTGACATCAAGCGCGTGCGCGATGTGTCGCATGACCAGGTGGTGCCGAGTCCGCTTCAACCGCGCACGCATTTCATCGAGTCGCCACTTGATGAGCTTGTCGAATCGATTCGCCAGCACGGGATCATTCAGCCGCTGATCGTGCGTCCGGTCGGTGGCAAGCTTGAGCTGATCGCCGGTGAGCGCCGTTGGCGTGCGGCGGGCAAGTTGGGATTGGCGACAGTGCCGGTGATCGAGCGCGAGGCATCGGATCGCGATGTGCTCGAGATGGCGTTGATTGAAAACTTGCAGCGCGAGGATCTCAATCCGATGGAAGAGGCCGCGGGTTATGTGCGCTTGGCGAAAGAGTTTGCGATGAAGCAGGATGAAATTGCATCGCGCGTAGGCAAGTCGCGGGCAAGTGTGGCCAATGCCATGCGTTTGCTTGATCTGCATGCCGATGTGCAGTTGCTCGTTGCGCAGGGCAGGCTGACAGTGGGTCATGCGAAGGCGGTGCTTTCGATCAAGGATCATGCCGGACAGTTGCTGGTGTCGGATCAAATCATTCGCCGGCAGCTCACGGTGCGTGCGGCAGAGAAACTTTCCCAATCGATCGCCAACGGCAGCAATGCTTCCACTGCCGATGGCTCCAAGCCGACAGCTTCGCGCGAGGTCGATGTCCATGTGCGGGCAATCATCAACCGATTGCGTGAGCATCTTGCGACGCATGTTTCGATCCAGCATTCGGCGAAGAAGGGCAAAATCGAGATCGAGTATTACGGCAATGACGATCTCGCGAGGTTGTTAGAGCTAATGGGGTTGCGATCGATCGATTGAGGTTAGGCGTGGTGATGGCGGATTATTTTCCGCTACCGCGTGGCGGGTATCGCTTGCCGTTACGCGCGTTCGGCGTTAGCAGAGGGGATCAAACGACGATCTTTCAGTTTCCTGTTGGCCAAGCGGTATCTCAATCCGCGGCGTGCGATGCTGTCCTCATTCACGCTGATCTCGCTGATTGGTGTGATGCTCGGGGTCCTGGTGCTGGTGGTTGTGATGGCGGTTTATGCCGGGCTTGAGCGTGATGTGAAGGGCCGCTTGTTGGGCTTTACGCCGCACATTTTGTTGCGTCAGAACATGGAGGCCGATGAAGGGTCGATGGAGGATTGGCAGGAAATGGCGGCGAAGGCCAAAGCATTGCCGCGGGTGAAATCGGCCACTGCGTTTGTGTCGGACAATGTCATCATAGATTTCGAATCGTGGCAGCGTCCGGTGATGTTTCGCGGCATCGACACCTCGGATGCGGCGCAGGTTGAAGGCATCGCGCGGATGCTGGATCGCGAGGGACATCCTGATTCCACGGCGGATCTTGGCATTGACGACCGGGTGGTGGTTTCTTCGGTGCTTTCCGATCAGTTGGGCCTGCGGGTGGGGGATTCGGTGCGTTTGTATTCGACGCGGAATTTTGAAGAGGTCATGCGCGTTTATCGTGCGACCGAGAAGCCGCCATTGCGTGAGGCGTATGCCGATGCGTGGAAACGCGCGTCGGAAATTTTGGAAGAAGGATGGAGTGCGAAGCAGGGGGTGGCGACCATTCCCGTTGCCAAGTTGAGCGAGGCGTATCAACTGCTGAGCAAGCTCTCGGGTGAGGTCATCCGTGGGCCTGAGCGTGACTTGCTTGTGGGATTGATGCTGGCGATGGAGGCGGCGGAAAAAGATGAGGCAGCGGGCGTTTATCGGGTCGATGCCGAGACGAGAAAATCGTTGGCCGCTGGTGTCGACGCCTTGCGGAAAACTGATGCCGAAAAGATGGATGGCGAGGCGCTCAAGGGGCTCAAGAGCATCGTGCTGCCGAAGGAGGTAAAGGTCGCTGGTGTGTATCTCGCATCGCAGATGGCGGTGACGCCGGAATTGTTTGTGCCGTTGCCCTTGGCGCAGGATCTCGCGGGTTTGGGCGAGGGGGTGCAGGGAATTTCGTTGCGGCTTGATGATGCGTACGCGGCCGAACAGGTGGCAACCGAGTCGCGTGATGTACTGGGGCCGGGCTGGTCGTTGCTGACTTGGGGCGCGCAGTATCAGACCTTCTTCGCATTGATTAATCAACAGCGGGTGATGATGTATTTCGCATTGTCGTTCATCGTGTTGGTCTCGGCATTTTCGATGATGGCGGTGATGTTCACTGTCACCATTCAGAAGCGTCGCGAAATTGGCGTGATGAAAGCTTTGGGTGCGGCGCCGGGGCAAATCGTGCGGGTGTTTCTTTATCAGGGCATGATCCTCGGGCTTTGCGGTGCGGTGCTGGGTGTGGTGTTGGGGCGTTTGGTGATTCATTTTCGCGGGCCGATCCAAGGGGTGTTTCGTTCGCTTGGATTTGATCCGTTCGCAGCATCGTTCACCGGATTTGGCGTTTTGCCGGCATACAACAATGTGTCCGAGCAGGTGGTGATTGCACTGATGGCGTTTGTGTTGTGTTCGTTGGCGGCGTGGGTGCCTGCGGTTTTTGCGGCACGCAGCGATGCGGCCAAGTCGTTGAGAAATTTGTGAGCGATGGAAATTTGGATCGTCAAGGACGGGGAGAGGTCGGGTCCGTATCAGGATTTCGAAGTGCGGCGTCGTATCAACTCTGGCGAGTGGGATGAAAACACGCCAGCTTGGCATGAGGGCATGAAGGAGTGGGGCGTGCTGGGCGGGATCGAATATCTTCGCCGGGAGTTTCAGAAGGAGACCGACCCCGTGAAGCCTCCTTCGCTTGGCGAGGTGACGATGGAAAAAAATCCCGAGCAGAGCATCGCTGTAGCGGCCAACAGCAAGCTGCGCCTTGGTCGGCGTTTTTGGGCAAGGTGGTTTGACCTCTATCTTTACGAAGGTGTTTGGTGGATTGGGATGTGGGCGATGGGAAGGGACATAGGCGCCTTGCTCGACCAGACATGGGTGATGATTTTGCATTTCCTGCCGTGGTTCGCATTGGAGGTTGTTTTGCTGCATCGCTTCGGGACCACGCCGGGGAAATGGCTGATGGGTCTGAGTGTGCTGAACCGCGATGATTCGAAGATGAGTTTCGCGGAATCGATGCGGCGAGCTTGGCGGGTTTACTTCATCGGCATCGGCATGGGGTGGGGCTTGCTGGCTTTGATTTGTCAGTTGATGGCGCTAGTGGGCATGAAGCGGCTGGGCATGCCGATTTGGGATCACGCCGGCGGACATCAGGTGCATGCCGTGCCGCTCAAGCCGGGCAAGGTCGTGGCGTTCATCCTCCTTTGGTTTGTAGCCTTACAAATGCAGATGATCGTGGTGTCGCCATATGTCATCGAGCGCACAGGCCAGATGTTTCCATTATTGAAAGAATCGTACCAAAAGCATCCGTCATGGCATTTGCCAAAGCGGCACTGATGCAAACAAGCCACCGCATAGCGGTGGCTTGTAGGAGTGATCTGAATGTTGTTGGTGTCGGATCGATCAGGCGAGAGCCAGAAGCTTTGCCTTGAGCTGATCCTTGGTGACGCTGGCACCGACGATTTGGTCCTTCACTTCGCCGTTCTTGAAGAACAGGAGGAGGGGGATCGAGCGGACATTGTACTTCACCGCGAGGTCGCGCGCGTTGTCGACATTGACCTTGCCGACTTTGGCTTGGTCGCCGAGTTCGCCGGAAAGCTGGTCAATGATCGGTCCGATCATTTTGCAGGGCCCGCACCATTCAGCCCAGAAATCGACGAGGACGGGGACGGAGGAATTGATGACTTCGGATTCGAAATTTGTTTCAGTGAGATTGAGGGCCATGATGTTGATGTGGTAACTGATTACGGTAAAAAAAGATAATGCTTAGAAGGCTTGCGTGTGGCCCTTGGATATTTTTTCAAGGTCCTCGGTATGATTGTAGGTACCGCTTAGAATGGCAGTAGTTGCGTCCATTGTCCCTTGTTCTCGCTGTCTTCCGCATTGATCCAAATGTTGGCGACCATCAGATGAGTGACCAGTGCCACGACAGCGGCAGCTAGTCCGACACCAGCGAGAATTGTGAGAACAGGGTCTTTGGCTGTGATTTCCTCCGGCTCATCGGCTTCTTGCTGCACGGAGGCCGCTTTGGGTGCCGAAGGCGCTGCACCTGCTGCAGGTGGCTGCATCGGAACGGTAGCCTTTGGTAGCAGTGGAGCGGTGTTGACCGGTTTGGGCAATGAACCGGGTGAGGCAGCCGCCGGGGCGATCGGTTGGCCGGGTGGGCGGATGGGTACCGTTGGCGCGGGTCTGGTGAGAGGAATGGTTGGCGCGGGTCCTGCTGGTTTGGCTACCGGCGAAGGTGCGGCAGGTCCGGGTGGTTTGCCGAGAGGAATGGTTGGCGCTGGTACGGGGGCTTTTGGGGCTCCCGCTTGTGCGCTGGCAGCGGGCTTGTTGAGGCGAATGGTAGGTGGCGGGGCAATTGGAGCGGACAAGCCGGGCGCGGCGGTCGGGTTGGGAGGAGCCATCGGCACGGGAGGTTTGGGGGCTGATTGCGAGTTCTCGTTTTCGCTCATATGGTTATTTGGTGACTTGATGTTGTGTACGATGGCTAGGTGGTCAGAGCCTGTCAAACCCCCAGCCTCGGATGACGCGTTTTTTTTGGTGTGATTTTCCCGGCTTCGTGGTTCCTATCCGGCAGCCGACATGTCCGCCGATAAAAATGCCATCAGTCCGACCCGTGCTCAGGATTTTCCCGAGTGGTATCAGCAAGTCATCCGTGCCGCCGATCTTGCGGAAAATTCCGAGACGCGCGGATGCATGGTGATCAAGCCGTGGGGGTATGGCATCTGGGAACTGATCCAGCGTCAGTTGGATGTTCGCTTCAAAGAGACCGGACATCAGAATGCATATTTTCCGCTGCTGATTCCGCTTTCGTATCTCGAAAAGGAGGCGGATCACGCCGAAGGTTTTGCGACCGAATGCGCTGTGGTTACGCATCACCGTTTGGAGGCGGTGAAAGACGAAGCGACGGGCAAGACGCGAATGATTCCGACCGGTGAGTTGGCCGAGCCGTATGTGATTCGCCCGACTTCCGAAACGATCATTGGTGCGGCGTTTGCGCGATGGGTCGAATCCTATCGTGATTTGCCGTTGTTGATCAACCAGTGGGCAAATGTCATGCGCTGGGAAATGAGACCGCGGATGTTTCTGCGCACGGCGGAATTTTTATGGCAGGAGGGTCATACCGCGCACGAGACTGCGGAAGAGGCGATTGCCGAAACGCGTCTGATGCATTGTGTGTATGAGGAATTTTTGCGCGATCATCTTGCGATCCCTGTGATCCCCGGGGAGAAGACCGAAAATGAGCGTTTTCCCGGTGCGGACATGACGCTTACGGTTGAGGCAATGGTGCAAGACAAGAAGGCGATTCAAGCCGGCACCTCGCATTATCTTGGTCAGAATTTTTCCAAAGCGCAGAACATTTCGTTCACCGGACGTGATGGCTCTTTGCAGTTTGCGCATACCACATCGTGGGGCGTCTCGACGCGCATGATCGGCACGCTGATCATGGCGCATTCGGATGATGACGGCTTGGTCCTGCCGCCGCGTGTTGCGACCCAACAAATTGTGATCTTGCCTGTATCGCCGAAGGAAGAGACCCGTGAGGCGGTGTTTGCTGCGTGTCAGGACTTGGCTGCATCGTTGCGTAAACAGGTTTTTCACGGTGAGGCACTGCGGGTGCATGTCGATACGCGCGATCTCAATGGCGGAGTGAAGAAATGGGAGTGGATCAAAAAGGGAGTGCCGATCCGCATCGAGATTGGTCCGCGTGATTTGGAAAGCGGCAAGGTTTGCGTGCAGAGGCGGGATCAGCCGATCGCGCACAAGGAGTTCATGGCGCGCGATGAGTTTGTCGCCGGTGCTGTTGCAACACTCGATGAGATACATCACAGTTTGCTCACTCGGGCCACGGCGTTTCGTGATGCCAACATCGCGGCCTGCGCTACGCTTGATGCGTTCCACGCGCATTGGGCGAGTGAGAATCCGGGTTGGCTTTGCACGCATTGGGCGGGCACACCCGAAGAGGAGGAAAGGCTTTCAAAACAGCACAAGATTACCATCCGTTGTTTGCCGCTTGATCGAGTCGAGTTGCCGGCGCATGCGCTTCAGGACTTGTGCGGCAAGTGCATTCTTACCGGCAAAGAAACCGCCGTGCGTGCGATCTGGGGCAGAAGTTATTAGAAGATCAAAGCATTGGGTTCGGGCGAGCTGGATAAATGTCCTGCAGACCAGAAGGGAGAGAGGTGTTTTACGGGCTTTCTGTATTGCCATCATATTCCTTCAGTTCCTCCATGCTGAGAATTTCGGGCAGTTGGCCGGTGGCACCTGCGAGGCGCGGGTTGGTATCCCACGCATCGCGTTGACCGATGATCCGCAGGCCGAGGCGTTTGAAAGTTTCACTGGGGCTGATCGCAGGTTGAGCGGCTTGGCGGAGTTTGTCGTGTTTTTCATCGGGCCTATAGTCCCAGGCGAAGATCGGGCAGTTGTCGACCATGCCTTTGCGCACGCCCCAGTTGCGAATTTCTCCAAAGCGCATGTCGGCGATCCACGCGCCTTTGACATGATCGCGCGCGATCCACCAATCGTTGGAAAACCATCGCAGTGTTTTCACTTCGCGGGCCGAGCCAAAATTTTCGACCACATGGGCGTCCTTCGGATAAACGGTCCAGCGCACGGGCGTGTTTTTTGATTCGAAAACCGTGCGGTAGCCGACCCAAAGCGAGTCGCCGCAATCGGCAACCGAACGCCAGAGAAGGATGTTGAAAGGGGTGGGGGCCTCCATGCGGCGGACGACTTTTATTTCGCGACGACCGAGGTCGGCATCGAAGCCGGAAGACGCCACAAACTTCATCGCAATGCTGAGCAAGGCATAAGCCAAGGCGATGCCAAGGCCCCAGGCATTGATTCGGCGGCGGTGCGGTATTTGTTTTTTCGTTCGCAAAAAAGCCAGTCGCACCAGCGCGACCAACATTGGCAGCGTAAACATCGGATCGATGATGAAGAGGTGATTGAACCCGACGCGAACATCTGAAAACGGCCAAAACACGAGTGTGCCATAGACCGTAAAGCAATCGATGAGCACATGCGTACTCCATGCGGCGAAGATAAACCATCCGGCGACGGCGCGACTGACCTTTTCCTTTCGCCACAGTTTCGCCAGCCATGGTGAGAGGAACCACGCGGCTGCGATCATGAGCAGCAGCGAGTGACTGGGTCCGCGGTGCCACCATAACTTACCGGCGGTGTCGAGAAACGGCGAAAGCACGATGTCGAGATCGGGCAGCGTGCCGAATGCCGCGCCCCATGCCAGTGCGCGGTTGCCGAGTTTTTTGCCCAGAAGCCACTCGCCAACGGCGGCGCCCAAAACTGCCTGCGTGATCGAATCCACGACCCGAGCTTGAACAAAATCGTCTCGCTGCAAAATCCAAATCGCATCACGCCTCTTGACCTTGGGTCCGCTTCAGTCGGAGTATGAGCGCGCGATGAATAACAACTCCCGTCCGTTTTCAAGCTTGATGCTTGATGGTCCCGACCGTGCGCCAAGCCGTGCGATGCTTTATGCCGTTGGATTCAAAAAAGAAGATTTTTCCAAACCACACATTGGCATTGCTTCGACTTGGAGCGAAGTGACGCCGTGCAACATGCACATCGACAAATTGGCGCGAGAGTCGAGCAAGGGAGTGGATGCGGCCGGTGGCAAAGGCGTGGTGTTCAACACCATCACCATTTCCGATGGCATTTCGATGGGCACCGAGGGCATGAAATACTCGCTCGTTTCGCGCGAGGTAATCGCCGACTCGATCGAGACGGTCGTCGGCTGCGAAGGCATGGATGGTTTTGTGGCGATTGGCGGCTGCGATAAAAACATGCCGGCCTGCGTGATGGCGATGGCGCGAATGAACCGTCCATCGGTGTTTGTGTATGGCGGTACGATCCTGCCGGGTTGCGCGACGCTGAAAGGTGAGAAAAAGGATCTCGATATCGTTTCGGTGTTCGAAGCGGTCGGCAAACACGCTAATGGCGAATACTCCGACAGCGAGCTGGAAACGGTCGAGTCCTGCGCAATTCCAGGTCCGGGCTCCTGCGGTGGCATGTATACCGCCAACACGATGGCCAGCGCGATCGAGGCACTTGGGCTCTCCTTGCCCAACAGCTCGGCGCAAGCGGCGGTGTCCGACGACAAGATGCGCGACTCTTTCGACGCGGGCGCGGCGGTGATGAATCTCATCAAGCTCGGCATCAAGCCGCGTGACATCCTCACCAGAAAAGCCTTCGAAAATGCCATCACCGTCTTGATCGCGTTGGGTGGCTCGACCAACGCGACGCTGCACTTGCCGGCGATGGCGCATGCGGCGGGTGTTGACATTACGCTTGATGACTTCGAGCGCATCGGCAAGCGAGTGCCGGTGCTCGCGGACCTCAAACCCTCCGGCAAGTATGTCATGGCCGACCTCGTCCGCATCGGCGGCACCGTGCCCTTGATGAAGATGCTGCTCGATGCCGGGCTGCTGCACGGCGATTGCATGACCGTGACGGGTCGCACCATGCGCGAGAATCTTGAGAAGCTCGCCAAGCCTTACCCCGAAGGTCAGCAGGTCATCCGGCCTCTGGACAATCCGCTCAAAAAAGACAGCCACTTGCGCGTGCTTTACGGTAATCTCGCCGAGGGTGGTGCGGTCGCGAAAATTTCCGGCAAGGAAGGTGAAGTCTTCACCGGCAATGCGCGTGTCTTCGATTCAGAAGATCTCGCGATGAAAGCGATCCTCGCCAAGCAGATCAACAAGGGCGATGTCATTGTCATTCGTCTCGAGGGACCGAAGGGCGGACCTGGCATGCGCGAAATGCTCGGACCGACGAGCGCGATCATGGGCCTCGGACTTGGCAAGGATGTGGCGCTGATCACCGACGGTCGTTTCTCCGGCGGTAGTCACGGTTTTGTCGTTGGACACATCACGCCCGAAGCATTCACCGGCGGCACCATCGGCATCCTGTGCGATGGAGATGTGATCACCATCGATGCCGTCAACAACCGGATCGACGTGAAGCTTTCCGAATCCGAAATCGCCATGCGCAAGGCCGCGTGGGTGCAGCCGAAGCCACGCTACACGCGAGGAGTGCTGGCAAAGTACGCCAAGCTCGTCTCAACTGCGAGCGAAGGCGCGGTGACGGACAAGTATCTATGATCCGGTGTTTTTGAAAACGAGATTGAACGCTACCTGTGAACGCCGACGATCTGGTATTTCCTGATTTCTCCGATCATCCGCCTGCGCCGAAGTTCAGTTTCGAGCAGTACGCGCATTGGGTCTTTAATGAAATCATCCCGGAATTGCATCGTCGTGGCGAAATGACCAAGGAAAAGCTGCTCGCTAATTTCATGAAGAACTAGGGTCGGATGACATCGATGCCGGATTTTTCTTGGCTCAAGAAAGAAAAGAAGGATCAGGCATGAGATTGATTTGAGGTGGTGGCACAGGTTTTTTGCATCTGGCGAGAACTTGCGTTGCCTTTCAAAAACGCGTGCATCGGCGTGGAAACCATGGTTTCTCGGTTTGAGTGAACGGGCGTGCGTTGCAATTGGATGGCTTGCGAGCTTTGGCGATCCTGGCGATTTGCTGGGATCACTGGCGGCCGAGTGGATGGTCGCGCTGGATGCCCTTTGAGGTTTGCTTGTTTTTTTTCCTGGTGATGACCGGCTACCTGATCACTGGATCACTGCTGCGTGAGCGTGATCGCGGCGAGGCGGGCGGTGTGGCATGGCGAGGGAAAATGATGTGGTCGTATCAAGTGCGGCGCGGCTTGAGGATTTTGGCTCCGTATTATGCAGCGCTTGCAATCGCCTGGTTGTTCCGTGCGCCCGACATGCTTGAGGCGTGGCCATGGTATGTCGGCCATCTTTCCAACATCCACATGGCCTTCCTAGATCAATGGCCTGCGGGCACCAATCATTTTTGGTCGCTCTCAATGCAACAGCAATTTTATCTGGTTTGGCCCCTGGTGATTTGGTGTCTGCCTCGTTGCTTGATCTTACCTGCGGTATGCGTCTTTGCCGCAGTCGGTCCACTCTCGCGGTTTTTCAGCGAACAAATGCTCGCTTGGTGTGTGAGACCTGAGGTGCTGACGATTTCGTGCCTCGATTACTTCGGGGTGGGTGCGCTGATGGCTATCGCACAGCGACGCGGTATGTTGCTGACAAGTCCGGTCTTGCGCGGGATCTCGATCATCGCTGTTACGGCATACGCATTGATGTTCATGGCTCACGCCTTGGGTGCGCCAACTCATGGCATGCGTTTCCTCCAACAGACATTTTTGTCAGTGGGACTTTGCGGTTACATCGCAAGCGGCGTTGTCGGCTTCCGCGGTCGTCTGGGAAAATGTCTCGAACATCCCGCTTTGCTGCGGATCGGCCAGTTGTCCTATGGGATTTATCTCTTCCACAATCTCGCGCCACTGGTCGCCGGCAAGCTGATGCCGTTTCTTTGGAACGGTGCCTTTGACAAGGGCATCCCGACGCTGCTCAAAGTGTGTGTCTTCGCTGGTTTGACCTGGTGCATGGCCCTCGCCTCATGGCGTTGGATCGAGATGCCGCTGCAGGGACTGCGCAAAAGGATGGGGAAGGGGTAGGCGTTTTTTTTGAACCAAGCCAATAAATAAAGGGACGGACCTATTATCGGTAAGTCATTGATCGATCAGGACAGGGCCTGGTGTTGGGCTTGGTGTTGGGCTTGGTGTTGGGCTTGGTGTTGGGCTTGGTGTTGCATGGCCGTTTTTCCTCAAATTGGCTTGACCGTCATGGGTGATTGGGTGTTTCTTCGGGCGGCCACTAATGCAAATGAGTCTCAATAACATAAAATTACCCCATCTTTTGGCCCTTACGGGTTTGTTTGTGTCGATGCTTGGAATGTCAAAATTGCCGGCGGCGCAGGTGGCGATGTTGGATGCGACAATCGTGACGGGGGAGTCGGAGGCTGCGGCGATTGACCAGCGGGGTTGGTTGCCGCCGGTGCAGGGCGCGGCAATTTTTGCGGGCAAGAAAACGGCGGTGATTGATCTGGACGGTCAGGCGCGGAATGTCGGCAACAGTTATCGCAAGGCGCTTTCGCAGACGCCTGGTTTGTTGTTGGCGGAGGAATCGACGCCCTTGGTGAGCATCGGCTATCGTGGACTCAATCCGCATCGGGCGCAGTTCACTCAAGTGCTCAAGGACGGCATTCCGATTCATGCCGATCAGTTCGGTTACCCCGAGGCCTATTACACGCCGCCGCTTGATACGGTCGACCGCATTGAGTTCATGCACGGTGGTGCCGCGTTGCAGCATGGTCCGCAACCGGGAGGGGCTTTGAATTACATCACGCACCGTCCGCGCACGGACAAGGAGTTTTCAATGCGCACGCAGCATGTGGGTGGCAGCCATGATTTGTATTCCACCTTCAGCTCGGCCGACGGCACGGTGGGGAAGCTCGGCTATTATCTTTATTACAACCACCGCGAAAGCAACGGGTTTCGTTCGGCGAATAGCGATTACAATTTGGACAACGGTGCGATCAAATTGCTGCAGACACTGGAGAATGGTGGCGTCGTTATCTTTAATGCCGACATGTATGAGGAAAAACATGGCGAGCCGGGTGGTTTGTCGGTGGCGGATTTCAATGCGGGTAGTCTCGCGGCGACGAGGTTGAATGATGAATTGGCCTTGGATCGGGATTCGGTTTCGCTGACCTATGAGATAGAAGCGACGCCAGATTCGTTTTTCACCACCACGGCTTGGTGGACGAATTACACGCGCTACAGCGAGCGGCAGAATGGCGGGGGATTTGGCACACTTGCCACGGGTAGCACCAATAAGATTGAGGATCAGAATTTCAAAACTCTGGGCTTGGACTCGCGGTATCGCATCAATTGGGGTGGCGATGGACGGCATGCCTTCAGCACTGGAGTGCAGGTTTATCATGTGGATTCGCCGCGGGTCGATTTGAATGGGGCGACGCCCACGGCTTCGACGGGGATTCTCTCGCGGGAATCTGAGCGGGAGGTTTTTTACATGCCGGTGTTCATGGAAAACCGTTTCAGTTTCGGGAATTTCTCGATCACGCCGGGATTGCGTTACGAAAATTTCCGTCAGGATGTGACAACGCGTTTCATTGATCCGGCGGGTGTCACACGCGAGCGCAAGGTGCATGACACGGTGGCGCTTGGCGGGCTTGGAATGGAGTATGCGACCGGTGAAGAGTCGGCCATTTACAGCAATGTTTCCCAGTCGTATCGCCCGGTGATTTTCACCGAGTCGGTGCCGACGAGTAACGGCTTGGTGGCATCGGAGGATCTCAAAGAGGGCAAGGCTATCGAATACGAATTGGGTTATCGAAGCCGTGCCGCCGAGTGGCTGACCTTTGATGCGAGCGCTTTCCTGCTGTCTTTCAGAGATCAAGTTGGCATCAACGGCAGCACCGTTTCGAACGTCGGCGATGCCATTCACAAGGGTCTTGATGCCAGCGTTACTGCGGATCTCTTGCGTTTGGTCACCGGCAGCGAGCGCGAGGATGCGATCGAATGGTATCTCAATGCCACATTGCTCGACGCCGAGTTCGTCGATGGGCCGAATGACGGCAAGACACCGCAGTACGCGGCCGATCACATGGTGCGCACGGGTTTCAACTACCGCCGTGACGACAAGTTAAAGTTGAGCTTTGGGGGTACATTCCTTTCCGATCACCATGCCAACGACAGCAATGATGATGAATATACCGTTCCGGCCTACATGGTGTGGGATCTGACCGCCGAGTGGAAGGTGCACGAAAACATCCGCCTGCTGGCAGGGATCAACAATCTCTTTGATGAAAGTTATTTCGCCCGTGTGCGGGCCGATGGGATTGATCCCGCCGATGGAAGAAACTTTTATGCAGGCGCATCATTTGAGTTTTGAGAAATTGCTCGTGAAACGCCGGATGCGGGCTTTCCATGGCA
>CAZXHZ010000129.1:0-3987 GCA_964639755.1 uncultured Luteolibacter sp.
GAAGGTCGAGGCCTCGCCGCGCAGCACCGTGCGGGCAAGCATCCACGAACTCAGCATCGCAAAACCAAAACCCAACAAGGCCACCGCCAGCACCGAAAGCGCCGCGATCGAACCACCCCAACCGCGCGGCGCAAGCGTGCCAATGAAGACGCCCGCCATCAGGATCTGCGTCGGCCAGCGCCCATTGCAGAGTGAAAAGTTGTTTGTCAAAATCGCAATCAATCGCTCGCGCGGCGAATCAATGATCCGCGTGGCAACCACCCCCGCCGCATTGCAACCCAAGCCCATCGCCATTGTCAGCGCCTGTTTGCCATGCGCACCCACCCGCTGAAACATGCGGTCGAGATTGAAGGCGACGCGCGGCAAATATCCGAAATCTTCCAGCAAGGTGAAACAGGGGAAAAATATCGCCATCGGCGGCAGCATCACGCTGATCACCCACGCGGTGGCGAGGTACATGCCATCGACAAGCAAGCCCTTCAACCACCACGGCGCACCCACCGAAACAAACAACTCCGATAGCCAGCCATGACCTTTGTCGACCAACAAGGATCCCAACATCGCCGATGGAACATTCGCACCGACAATCGTCAGCCAAAGGATCGCACCCAACACGGCGATCATGATCGGAAAGGCGGTGAGCGGATGCGTCAGCAATCGATCCAAGGCCTGCTGCCACGCCAATCGTCGATCACCCCCACTGCGCGTGACGCTGCGCTCGGCAATCCGCGCAGCCTCGCCATGAATCGACTCGGCGATCCGGTCGTGCAGGTCCTGCGGCAGTTGCCAGCGCAACTCCCCTGCCTCTTTCAACACATCGTCCTTGCTCTTCATTAAAAATTTTTCGCCTCTCTCAAACCTGCGGCATCGTCCTTTCCTCCACCAAATTTCCAATCTCTCCCGATTGCACCGCATCGATGATTTCGCGGTCACCTTCCAGCAATCGCAAGGCCACCCAACGCGGTTGCGGCAAGCCCGGAAACACCTCGAGCAGGTCGGCCTCGACCTTGTCCAAGGCCTGCGTGAGCCCACGCACATCGAGCGGCAACTTGCGCGGCGACGGATCATCCGCACGGGCCGCCATCAACGAAATCTCCTTGAGCAAATCCGCAATCCCCTCGCCCGACCGCGCCGCACACGGCACCACCGGCACCCCAAGATCGCGCGCCAGATTCCGCGTGTCGACCTCCAGCCCATGTGCCCGCGCTTCGTCCATGAGGTTCAAGCAAAGCACCGCACGCCGCGTGATCTGCAAGACCTGCAACACGAGGTTGAGGTTGCGCTCCATGCATGAGGCATCGACGACCATCACCGTCACATCCGGCCTGCCAAACAACAAAAACGATCTCGCGACTTCTTCATCCGGCGAGGCGGACAACAACGAATAGGTCCCCGGCAGATCGATCATCCGGTATTTTTTTCCTTCATAGGAAAATCCGCCTTCCGCGCGACCCACGGTCTTGCCCGGCCAATTTCCCGTGTGCATTCGCAAGCCGGTAAGCGCATTGAAAACCGTGGTCTTGCCAGTGTTGGGGTTGCCTGCGAGTGCGATGACAAAATCGCTGTCATCAACGCGCAGGCCAAGCTTTTGCAAACGACCCTGACGCGATGGACAGGTCACGCACGCTTCGCTGGATTGATGTTCGGAAATCGGCTTCATGCTTTTTGCGATGATGAAACTTCCGCCGGCCTGAGGATCAAAATCCGTTTCGCCTGCGACTCACGCAACCCGATCATCGCTCCGCGAATCATATAACTTTTCGGGCTGCCAAAGGGACTTGAAAATTCGCAGCGAATCATTGTTCCCGGCACCACGCCGAGATCCAACAAACGCGTCCGCTCGGGCCCGACACAGCTTGGTGCCAGCCCATGCACGACCGCGGTCTCGCCGACATGAAGATCCGACAAACGCCCCAAACCCGCGGGCAAATCATCCCCCACATCGATGCCGATCAAATGAATCAAACCCGCAACCGCCGCAGGAATCACCAGCTCACGGCCCTCAACTTTTGCGGCTACCGATCCATCGGCCAAATGCGCGATCGCATCCATCCGCGTCCCAGGCGCCAAACCCAAAACACCCGCCAAGCGAAACAAAGCCTCGGGCTCATCCTCAATGTGACCAATGCGCGCCGGCACGCCATCCGCCCACGCCGCAAGCGATGGCAATGGCCGCTTCGGCATCAACCCTTCACGCGTCGGGATCGGATCCCCGTGCGGATCATAGCGTGGATTGTTCATGCGGTCGGCCATGGCATTGACCTCATCCGCCTCGAGCCGGTGCTCCTCGCGATGCGCTTCACGATGCCAATCAACCGCCGGCGTGCTGGTTTGCCTCATCAACCATGTTTCAAAAATCCGGTGATTTCGCACGACCTGCAGCGCGTATTTTCTACCCGCGTCAGAAAGCTGATGCGCATCGCCCGCCGCCACCAACAAGCCGCGCGCCCGCAATTCACCCAAGGCCGTCGCCGCCTCCTCGCGCGATTTTCCCATCGCGCCAGCCAAGCTCTCAAGCGTCGCCCCCCTGCCGGCCTCATCACAATCGAAGGCATGCTTGAGGGCATCCTCCAACAAAACCCTCAAGGCACCGGGCGCTTCTCTGGTGAATCCGTCCATCACTTGTCGTGAGATCATTGGACCGCCTCCAAGCCATTCGCAAGGGGAAACAAAAATCGCGTCATTCGGCCGACCTGTCAGCCACGGGAATCGCCTCGCAAACCTCGCGCCATCCCGGGAAATTCCACTGATTCGGAAAACCCCTGCACTGGATCGGCTTCACGGCCTGAATCGTACAGCTGTTGCCATCGAGCATCACGCATTCGTGATTGTCTTTCTCAATCAGCGAAAGCCCCATGCGGTCGCTGCGCAAGCGGGTGAAACGCGCAATGAATTCTTCCTCGCCGAGATTGAGAAATTTGGCGATCGCCGCGACCTCGTCTTCTTCGAGCCGCACATCACCCGGCCACTTGCAGCACGCCGCACAACGCTGGCACACATATCGCACACCCTTTTCCAACGAGGTCACGCGGTTGGCCACGCTGCCGTGCAATGACAAGTCATGCTCACTCATGATCCGATCTCAGATTCGCTGATAATAATAATTCACTCGCCCAAGGAACCAGCGCCATTTCTTGCCGGGCTTACCGTTATCGAGCAAAAAGTGCGGGCAATTTTTGTTGGGCGGATTCCTTCCCTTTCTCGGCCAGTGGTAATGCGGCACGACATGACGCAAGGGAATGCCTTGCTTCTTCATTAAGATCGCCGTGAGTTTCGCAGTCCGCTCGATCGTCGCCCTGCGACTGCTGCCACGATGCTCGCACATTTCGATGCCGATCGAGAGGCGGTTTCCCGGGCCATGGAAATCCGCATGCTCGCCCTGCTCGCTGATCGGCATGTGCTGGATCGCCTCGCGGTCATCGACGGTGAAATGCCAAATGAGATAACCAATGCGATTGCCGGTTTTGGTCTTCGGTGATCGCAGTGCGCCACGCTTGAGCGCGATCGAATGCTGATTGGCATCCGCGCGGTAGTTCTGCGTGCTGTGAATCGTGATGTACCGCGGCCGCATCGGCCTCACAACCTTGCGGCCATGGCACCCGCGCGACACCATGTCGGCGCGAAGGTTCACCTCACGATACATCCGCGAAACCGAGCTCTTGCCACCCGATGAGGATCCCGACCGACCCTGACGAACACCAGTCGGTGGCTCGATGCGGTGGCACTGGAGGCTCATTACCACCGGCAGCATGACCGCGATGATGCAAAGAAAGCGTTTCACGCAAAACATCTAGCATAAGCACCGATCTCAGAGGAAACGCAAATTTCCTCCATAGTGGTCGACCCGCGCCAGCCATTTGCTCTTGGCTCACGGCCGCCAATCGCCAAACTCGCCGCGCATGAGGCTCTTCGACACGCTCACCCGCACCGAACGCGAACTCCGGCCGATCGACGGCTCGACCTTCCGCTTCTACTGCTGCGGACCCA
>CAZXHZ010000130.1:0-24075 GCA_964639755.1 uncultured Luteolibacter sp.
TTGGCAAAAACCGCGAGTGGTGCGATCAGGGCAAGGAGAAGGGTGAAGGTTCGCTTCATCGGGTTGATTTCTAGCCGAGGGCCGTGATCAGGACAAGGCATGAGTTCCGATGACGATGGTCAAAGAAACAAAAAAGCCCCGTGGCCGATGGGTGGCCCGGGGCTTTTTGTTTTGGCTGAAATTTCAATGATTTTGGTCGGAGAGGTTGACCGGCTTGTATCCGCCGCGACTGCGGAAATAAACGATGAGGCCGAGGTAGCAGACCAGCATGAAGGCGGGGAAGATGGCGATTTTGGACAGTGCGCCCTGGTTGGCGTTGTTGCGCGCGGCGGTGATTTTCGCGGCGGTCTCCGCATCGGTGGTCGCAAGTTCCGCAACCTTGTCGGCATCGACGGCATTGTATTTGCCGAGCACGTATTTTCCTTCCTTGGTCACCTTCTGGTAAGCCTGGGCGGAGACGTCTCGCGTGATAGCGGCTTGGGCGGTCTTCTCGGTCATGGCACCGATCACGGGGCCACCGATGATGCCGACGGCAAGCATGCCGATACCGCCGATGGCGTTGAGGGTAAGCGCGCCGCCCTTGGGGGTTTGCTCCGATACCACACCGAGCGTGGTGGGCCAGAAGAAGGTCTTACCGAAGCCGTAGACCGTCGCAGCAATGAAGATCATGGCAATGGAAGATGCTCCGGAAAGAAGAATGAGACCGACGACGGCCAGAGTGGCGGAAATAGCCAGCAGTCCGAGCGGAGAGAACTTGTGGATGATCGAACCGGCGAAGAACCGTAGCACCATCATGATAGCGGAGGTATAGATGAGCACCCAGAGACCGTTACCGCCGATCGCCTGCATCGGCTTTTCCATGATGCCGGAGATGGCGCCGTCGGTGCCCAATTCGGTGGTGGCCAGAGGGACCATGATCAGGCAGAGCACCACCAGGATGCCACGGCCAAGTGATTTGCAGTAAGCGCCGAAGGCAACGACAGCAACGGCGAAGATCGACCATTTCACGATAGCCGCCCAAGCGAAGACTTCCGCAAGTTGTGCGCAGATCAAGTAGCTAGCGATGGCCGCACCCAGAATGCCGAATTCAGCAAGCATTTCGCGGTAGGTGGTGCCGGAAGCGACGCGCTCGTTGAGTGGGAATTTCGCCTTGGTCAGCATGGCGACATACACAAGGGCGGGAAGGGCAATCACATAGACAAGCACGCGCCAGTCTTCATGAGCCTTGGTGCCGAGAGCGAGGGTGATGAGGCCACCGATGACCAATCCGCCCGGCCAGCCTGCATGGAGAATGTTGAGCCACTTGCTCTTGTCCTTGTTGAACATCGTGGCGACCACGGGATTAATGTAGGCTTCCACGGTGCCATTGCCGAGACCGAGGATGACCGAGCCCCAGTAGAGAAGTTGGTATGCCTTGGCCTTGGCGGTGGGATCCGCGGTGATTACGCCGTGGGCTTTGAGCGCAAGCACGGCATAGAGTGCGTAGCAGACGAAGGAGAAATACATGGCTGCCTTGTAGCCCACTTTGTCGATGATCAGGGAAAACACGATGATCGAGATGGCAAAGGGCCAGATGCCGGCACCAAACAACTGTTGGGCCTGCACGCCGTCCAAACCGAAAGCCTTGGGCCAGAGGGTGGGGTCGTTGACCAGGAACGCACGGGTGATGAAGGCGAAGGCCGTGGTGATCAGCGCGATGAAGCAGCCCCAGAAGAGGGCCATGTCGGATTTGTCGGATGTGGAGTTCATGGGTTGCACTCCGATATCTAACAGAAAAGAGGATGATGGCTAGGATTTTTGTCCTCCTCCCCGCATGTGCTGCTTTCAGGCCGTGAAGGTATCTTGCGCTGGGTTTCCGCCCTGTGTGGCTTTGGCCTGACCATTGGCCGCGAGGTGGACCAGGCAGTGGTGAACATCCTCGGTATCCGCCTGGATCGCCGTGGCGATTTGATCGGCATTTTGCGGCGAGCCAGTCAGTTTTGAGTGCACCTTTTTGAGGGTTTGAAGAAACACTCCTGCGGCCTTTTTGCCCGCTTCCACGCCCGGTTGGTGATAGGCGTTGATGTTCACCAGCGAGGCATAGAACGAGACTGCGCGTTCAAAGAGCGCGATGAGCAGGCCGAGATTGAAAGGGTTGACTTCCGGGATCGAGATGGTCAGGGAATTTCTTCCTGATTCGTGGAGAGCCTTGCGGGTTCCGCGCAGGAAGCCTTGAAGATAATCAGCGGAGCTGGTGCCGGGTTCGACATCGATGCTGTTGCCATCGCGCCCCTTGCGGACCTCGATGAAGGTCGCGAAAAAATTATTCACGCCGTCGCGCAGCTGTTGGACATAGGCGTGTTGGTCGGTCGAGCCCTTGTTGCCGTAGACTGCGATGCCTTGGTTCACGACCTTGCCATCGAGATCGAGTTCTTTGCCTAGTGACTCCATGACGAGCTGCTGGAGGTATTTTGAAAAAAGCACGAGCGAGTCCTTGTAGGGAAGGACTACCATGTCTTTTTCGCCTTTTCCGTTCGTGGCGTGATGCCATGCGAGCGCGAGTTGCATCGAGGCATTCGACTTCACATCGGTCTTGCGGGTTTCCTCATCCATCGCCGCGGCACCGGCGAGAAGTTCGTCGATGTTGATGCCTTGCAGCGCTGCGGGCACGAGGCCGACCGTTGAGAGCACGGAGGTGCGGCCGCCAACCCAGTCTTCCATCGGGAAGCATGTGATGAATTTTTGTTCAGTGGCGAATTGATGGAGCTTCGAACCGACGCCGGTGATGGCGACAGCGTGTTTGCCGAAATTGAGTTTGGCCGAATTCCATGCCGCTTCGGCTTCGAGCATGCCATTGCGGGTTTCGGGTGTGCCGCCGGATTTTGATATGACCAGCACGAGCGTGTGGGCAAGGCCGAGCGGTTTGATTTTTTCGAGCACCGCGTCCATGCCGGCGGGGTCGGTGTTGTCGAAGAAGAAGATCGGGAGTTTGGCGTGGTTTGCGAGTGCATCAGCGACGAGTTGGGGGCCGAGGGCCGAGCCGCCGATGCCAATCAACAGGAGTTGTTTGAACGGTGAGCCGGATGGTGAGGTGATTTCGCCGGAGTGGACGCGGGCAACGAATTTTTTCAGATCGGCAAGTGGCGATGTGATCGCTTGGCGCAGCTCCGGGGTCGGTGCGAGATCGGCATTGCGCAGCCAGTAGTGACCGACGCGGCGGTTTTCATCAGGGTTGGCGATGGCACCAGCTTCAAGCGCCTTCATGTCCTCGAAGGCCCTGTTGATTTTTGGCATCATCATCGCGATGAACTCGGGTCCGATCTCCATGAGCGAGAGATCGAGCGAGAAGCCAAGCTGTGGGTACCGAAGGAGTGATTGGTTGTAGGTTTGCCAAGACATGGAAGTGTGGGGAGAGTGGAAAAAAATCAGGCTTTTGATTGTTCGAGCATGCGGAGGAGCGGAGCTTCGGCGCGTTTGCGGATAGCTTCGTCCATTTCAACGCGGGGTGAAAGGTTGGCGAGGCAGTCGCGGAGTTTTTGGAGAGTGTTCATTTTCATGTAACGGCAGTCGGCGCAGGCGCAGCGGTCGGTGGGGCCAGGGATGAGATTTTTGTCCGGGCATTCTTTTCGCAGGCGGTGGAGCATGCCACTTTCGGTGACGACGATGATGTTTTTGACTGGCGCGTTTTTGCAGTAGTCGACCATTTTTTCCGTCGAGCAAACTTCATCCGCGAGAAGTCTGACCGCATGGGTGCATTCCGGATGGGCGACGACGAGTGCGTCGGGGTATTCCGATTTGATGCGTTGAATTGACTCGCGGGTGAACTCTACATGGACATAGCAGTTGCCTTTCCAGAGGTCCATTTTGCGTCCGGTTTGTTCCATGACCCACGCGCCGAGGTTTTCGTCGGGAACGAAAAGGATGGGTCGATCCTTGGGTGCTTGGTTGACGATTTTCACAGCATTGCCGGAGGTGCAGATCACATCGCAGAGTGCCTTCACCGCGCCGGAGCAATTGATGTAGGCTATGACATAATAATTCTTTTCCTTGTTGGCGTTCAGAAAGGCTTCGAGTTGTTCGGCCGGGCATGATTGCTCGAGCGAGCAACCGGCATCCTTGTCTGGAAGGACAACGATTTTTTCCGGATTCACGATTTTGGCGGTTTCGGCCATGAAATGGACGCCGCAAAATGCGATCACATCAGCGTTGGTTTCCTTCGCGTGATAAGCGAGGCCGAGCGAGTCGCCGACATAGTCCGCCACATCTTGGATTTCCGCCGACTGGTAGTTGTGGGCAAGGATGACTGCGTTGCGTGATTTTTTGAGAGCGAGAATTTCCTGTTTGAGGTCAAGTGAGCTCATGGTGGTGACGGAACGTTTAGATGGCCTGGTATTCGGAATTGGTTTCCGTAGAGATGATTTCGACAGTGCCGAAGTGTTGGGCTCCGGATTGAACCACAAGCGAGCTCGTACGAACAAGTCCGTGAAATTGTGAGCGTTTCTCGAGAGTGACCTGCCCCGTGCAGGTGAGTTGACCCCGGACATTGCCATGGATGCGGGCGGTGTCCGCATGAACCGTGTCGAGGAACTCCACGCGGGAGCCTTTTTCCACCATCAAGTTGCGACAGCGTACCGGGTAGTTGATTTTTGCGTGTGTGCGAATGATCAGGTCGCCGAAGCATTCGACCGGGCAATGGACGCTGCCGATGAGGGTGAGGTGGTGACAGCTAAGGCTGGCGGCGTTGAATATGCCGTTTTTGCGAATGACCACATTCCCGCAAGTTTGAATGCTGCGATCGCAGAGAGTGGTGATTTCGTGGCTGAGAAGGCTGAGATAGCCGCAGCATTTCGGACATTGGCTTGATTGGGCATCGCCGGAGACCTTGAAGCGATGCTTACACGCGAAGCAGGTTAGTTCGCGCGGTGGCGCAGGTGGGTTAAGGAAACGCAGGAGAGTCTCCTTGAGAGTGGTTTTTGGAGTGCTTGATGGCGGTGGTGCAGGAGTCGATTTGGGAGCATTGGATATGCCATCGGGTGGCGATTTTGCGATACGCACCGTGCTGATTACTCGCGCGATGCCCTTGCCATCGATGACATTGATACCAGCCCTGCAACTTCGGCACTGGGTGGAGACCACCAGTGCCGGTTCAAGTTGCGTGTTACCGCAATCCGGGCACTCTATGCGGATGCGATGGCGCTGAGGCTCATCGGCCATGGCGTCTGGTGCGGGAGTTGCGGGGCTTCAGGTTCAGGAGATGGTTCCGGCGAGTGTGCCTTGTTTGGGAAGCTCGGTTGGAGTTGGTGCGGGCTTCACGGCTGCCGGAGCAGGAGCAGAGGCGGCTTGACCTGAGCTTTGGGCGGGTGTGCCAACGGCTGATTTGCCCACAAATATTGCTCCTGACTCTATGGAAAGTGTTTTGGCTTTGATGTCACCAATCACTTCGGCACTGGCTTTGAGTTCCACGCGGTCGCTGGCGGTGAGGTTGCCGTGGACCTTGCCGTAGACGATGATGATTGCGGTGCTGATTTCCGCCTTGATGCGGGCATTTTCACCGATCGTGAGATTGCCATCGGAGGAAATGCTGCCTTCGATCTTGCCGTCGATCACGAGGTCATTCGTGAACTTCACAGAGCCTTTAATTTCGACATCGGAGGAGAGAACATTGCGGTTTGCCTGTGGGGCGATACTCCGTTGCGGGCCAGTTTGGGCCACATATGATGATTGTGCTGGAGCAGTTGAATCAACTTGTCGTGCATCTGGGGCTGACGGAATTGAGCGGGAGGATTCAGCTTGGTCATGGCCTACGACTTTTTTGAACATGGTATTGGTTGCTTTGGTTGTTGGTAATTAAATGGCTTACTTTGCTAGCTTTATTAGGGCGACTCTATCCAAACTCATTTCTCATTCAAGTTCTTTGAATTTTGAGAGGGATCAGTGGAGGTATCATTTCCTGTGGCTGGCTTGGAGGCGTTTGATGGTTGGTCAGATTTTTCATTTTTTCCCTCGGGAGCCTGTGCGGGCGGCTCGATTTCCACTGGGGGAGATGCTTTCATGAGGGTTAGGCGCTCATGTGCCAAATTGGCAAAACCGCTGTCAGGAAATTCGGTTTTGACCTTGTTGTAATGGTTTTCCGCCTTGGGAAGATTGCCGCTGGATTTTGCGATGTCGCCAAGGCAGATCAGCGCGTATGGGGCGATGTAACGGGCATTGGGATCGGATGAGAGTTCTTCAAAGATTGAAACAGCCTCGGCAGCGTTGCCTTGCATCATCAACTTGGCGGCAAGTTTAGCGCTGGCCGTGGGTTTGGCGGGATGATTTGTGTTGGTGGCGATGAAATCACGCAAAGTTTTGATAGAGTCGCTTTGTTGCCCGTCGCTCCAAAGCTTGTCTGCCAGAAGAAGTTTAGCGGATTCGGCTGCATTGGTGTTGGCGTGTTGGTCCACTACTTCTCGCAATGCGGCAACATCGTTTGCCTTGGACAAGTTTGCGCCCGCGCTTCGCTCGTTGCTTGTTTTGATGCCGTGCATAACGATGTAGACGACCGTCGCAAGCAGAGCCGCGCAGAGCAGGATGATTAGTCCTTTTAGATTGCGATCCAGAAATTGCTCCAACTTGCTAGGGCCGAGGGGGATTTCTGCGAGTGGTGCGGCGGATGAGGTGAGATCTTCGGGCATGCCTTGTGAAAGTGTTCGCTTCGGCGATCAAAGCGGTCATGTCACGAGATATCAATCCGTAAGTCAGTGAGGGGGTGGATTTTCCCCGAATAGTGTGACAGCGGTGTTTTTCATGGTCAGCTCAAACGATGGCCGTTAGGCTGGTGGCCATGGGTGAGCGCTTGTATGTTGTGGCGGGCGAGCTGAGTGGTGACGCGCATGGCGCGGGGCTTTTGCGTGAGTTACTGGCCCTGCGGCCGGGGCTTGAGGTACGTGGTGCGGGCGGTCCGGAAATGGTGAAAGCAGCGGGTGGAGGGATCACTGATTGGGTTGAGGACGCTGCGGTGATGGGTGTGTGGGAGGTGCTAAAAAAGTACGGGTGGTTTCGTGAGCGATTTGCGCGGATGATGGGAGAGCTACGGGAATTCCGCCCCGGGGTACTTTTGTTGATCGATTATCCCGGTTTCAATTTGCGTTTTGCTGAGGCGGTGAGGTGGGAATTTCCGGGGATACGGGTCATTCAGTATATCAGCCCGAAGGTGTGGGCATGGAACAAGCGGCGAATTCCGAAAATGGCGCGGATTTTTGATGAGGTGCTTTGTTTATTTCCATTCGAGGTGGCGATCTTCGAAGCGGCGGGACTCAGAGCCAGTTTTGTGGGGAATCCCTTGGTGGATCAACTTCAGGGGGTGCTTGCCACGGATATTTCGAGGGATGCGCATTTGGTGGGATTGTTTCCTGGGAGTCGCGAGCGTGAGGTGGCGCGTTTGTTTCCGATGATGATCGAGGTCGCCGACCGTTTGAGAAGTTGGCGTGCGGATCTCCATTTCGAGGTGCCTGCGGCGACGGAAAAACTGGCGACCAAAATTCGGAGCCTGATCGAAAGGGCCGGGGCCTCCGGCTGGATCAGGGTTAGGATCGGTGGAAGTCATCAACTGATGCGACAAGCAGGTTGCGGGGTGATCGCCAGCGGCACGGCAACGCTCGAAGCAGCCTGTCTTGGCATTCCGTATTGTCTCGTGTACCGGGTCGCGCCCTTGACCTATCTTTTGGCCAAATTGCTGGTGAAGATCGAGTTCATTGGATTAGTCAACATCATCGCTAGAGAGCGCGTGGTAGAGGAGTTGGTGCAGTCCGAAGCCAATCCCGAGAAAGTTGAGAGAGAGCTCAGACGCTTGATTGAATCGCCAGAGGTCAGTGAAAAAATGCAGAAGCGTCTCTCTGACGTGGCGGCGATGTTGGGTCAGCCCGGTGTGCAAAAGAGAGCGGCTGAAAAGGTGGCGGGGTGGTTGAAGAAATGATCTGCGGCCGAAGCGCTGAACTTGATTTCGGTGGTTTTTCCATCGCTTCGGGGTTGCGTTTCGGCGGTAGCAAGGTAAGAAGCGGCGCGATGAAATGCTTTTCCTCCCTGATTCTGGTGGTGGCTTGTCTTGTGGGTATTTCCTGCGAGCGTCATGAGTTCGAGGGCCCCAATGGCACCAAGCAGCTTCACAAGCATGGCTCGGGTCATTCCGACGAGCATGCCAACGGCGATGAACACGCAGAGAGCCACAAGGCCGCTCATTGAATGAGGCTAACGGCTTTTAGTCCGTAGCTGAGGAAACATTCGCCGAGTGCGGCATCCGGCTCGAAGTGCTTGAGTTCGAATTCAATGGTGTGCTGCAAGTAATCGTTGTTTTTACCCGTGACCGTGGCGGCATTCTCTCCGGCGAATATTGTGTGAGCGGCAAAGGTTGCGTGGAATTCGTCGATGGCATCCATGGCTGCGAGCGAGCGAATCAATTCACCGCCGCCTTCGCAATGGAGGTGCTGGACGCCGCGTTTGGTCTTGAGGTGATCGAGAAATTTTTCGAGCGGCATGTGATGAATTGTGACTTTGTCGACGATCATCGGGTCGATCGGCGGAACTTTTTCGCCAGTGATCACCAAGTGTATCGGTCCGCAATCGCGATGGAAAATCGGGTGCTCGGGATCGATCGAGCGGCTGCGTGATATCACGCAGCGCAGCGGTGGAGTGGATTTCCCCGGGCTGGTGAGGGTCATGCGATCGGCGATGAGCGTCCCCATGCCGACAAGGATTGCATCGGCGGACATGCGCAATTCCATGAGGCGAGCATGGTCCTTTTTCGAGGTCCAGCCCGAGGGGCGGCGATCGGCCGAGGTGATTTTGCCATCGGCGGAAATTGCGAGGTTTGTGGAGATCCGGGGGCGTTGCATGGGGTAAATAGGGGGCTTTTTTGCGTTTTCGGCAAGCTGCGAGGGGATTTGGTGGTCAAACTTGGACTTGCCAAACCGGCGGGGGCTGTTCATGGGGTCCGCATTTCCCCAGCCCAACATGACACTGGAAATTGCACTGACTCTGGCTGTGATTGCCCTGACTCTTGTGGCCTTCATCCGAGAATGGGCCGCACCTGATGTTTTGGCGTTGTCGATTTTGTGTTTGGTGGTGGCGCTCGGATTGGTGGATGCCACCAAGATGGTCGATGTTTTCAAAAACGAAGCACCTTTGGCGATTGCCTGTCTGTTTGTGATTGGTGGGGCACTCGAAAAGTCGGGGGCGGTTGACCGCATCGGCATGCTGCTTCGCAACCGTTTGTCAGGAAACACCCGCACCGCAATTTTTGCATTTTCGTCGGTGACCGCATTTTTCAGCGCATGGATGAACAACACCGCTATCGTGGCGATTTTGTTGCCCGTGACTCTGGGCTTTGCAAGGTCGAAGGACATTGCGGCCTCACGGTTGTTAATGCCGCTTTCTTACGCTTCGATTCTTGGCGGTTGCTGCACACTGATCGGCACATCGACCAACTTGCTGGTGAATGGTGCGTTGCGTGACCTCAAAGTCGCGCCGATGTCGATGTTCGAGCTTGCTCCGCTTGGTGTTCCGCTGGCGATTGCCGGCATCGTATACCTAACCATCTTCGGCCCGAAACTGATTCCTGCACGCTCATCAATCACCGGGAGTCTGGACATCGAATCCCGCACGACACCGCTCTATCATTTGCTTGTCGGCGGTGATTCCGACATGGTGGGCAAGCCGCTTTTCCAAACGCCTCTTGCGAATCGTGCCGAAGGTATCCATATCATGGAGGTTAGGCGCAGTGGCGCTCGTGTGATGCAGCCTTTGTCGGAAATTGTGGTGGAGAAAAACGACCGCTTTCTGGTCGCGCTTCACCGTCGGCGTGGTGGTGCTGCGAAGGCTGAGGCTTTTTTTGCTTCGATCGGCGCGGAACTTCTTTCAACGGTCGATGGTATGGTGTCCGAACTAGTTATTCGCGATGATTCATCGCTCATCGGAGTTTCGCTAGCCGAGTCGGATTTTCGCCAAAAATACAATAGCGTCGTGCTTGCTGTGCACCGCAATGGTCAGAACATCACCGACCGAATCGCGTTGTTGGATCTTGAGGTAGGCGATACTCTTTTGGTAATCACCGCCAAGAATAACCTCGACGCGCTTGAGGCGACGCGGGACTTCGTGATGACCGACAAGGCCGAAACGCATGCGCCAGTGGTGGAGCGTCATCACAAACGTTCGCACATGTTCCTTTCCGCAGGTGTTCTGATTGGTGTGGTGCTGGTGGCAACGCTGAGCGATGTTCTGCGCAGGCCTTATCCGTGGATCCCTGCGATTCCAATCCACTATGCGGCGATGGTGGGTGCGCTGTTATTGCTGTGGATGAAGGTCATGACCCCGCGCGAGGCGCATGCAAGCATCGACTGGCAGGTCTTGCTGATGCTTTACGGATTGCTAGGGCTTGGCATGGCCATGCAGAACACCGGCACGGCTGTTTGGCTGGCGAAAGGTTTGGTAAACTTTGCCGAGCATCTTGTAGCGCCTGAAAACCTCCCGTTGCTGATGCTTTGGCTGGTATTTTTACTTACGCTTCTTCTGACCGAGGTTTTGTCCAACAACGCCACGGCGGTTATGATGATTCCGATCGTCGTGACGTTGGCGGGCGAGCTCGGAGTCAGCACGCGGCCATTCATCATGGCGGTGACCGTGGCGGCATCGACCGCTTTTGCGCTGCCGATGGGTTACCAGACACACATGATGGTTTATGGTCCGGGCGGCTACCGCTTTGTCGACTTCCTGCGGGTCGGCATCCCGCTGAACCTGATTTGCTGGATTGTTTCCTGCCTTCTGATCCCGATGGTTTGGCCGTTTTGATCGGCGCATTGCGGATCAGACCGTGACATCGACGCTGAGGTCGCTACCAAGGTTTTCGATAGCCGAGGTGATTTTACCGATCGTAACTGACTCAGGTATCGAAACGGTGCCGTTTGCACGGAAAATCGGGTGTCCGCTCATCGGGGCGCTTTCGAGATTGGTTGTGAGTTCTTCGATATTGCCACCGGCAGACGCGATCGCTGCGGTAAGTTCACGCACGATGCCCGGGCGGTCATTGCCGACGACTTCCACATCAATTGTCCGGCGTGGATGAGGTGGTTCGGTGGATTCACGAACAGCCTGCACGATAAGGCCTGGATGGGCTGGGTCGCCAGTGGGAGATTGGAGTTCATGCAGGAGTGCATCGACATGATCGTGGGGGCACTCAACGCGCACGATGCCGGCAAACTGCCCGGCGAGTCGGGTCATGCGGCATTCGAGCCAATTTCCGCCATGGCGGGCGACGGTATCGGCGAGCGAATTCACGAGGCCGGGGCGATCGCTGCCGAGGATCGTCATGATGAGATAGGTACGCATGGAGGAAGATCAAATCACAATGGTGGGGTATTGCGAGTTGGAAATGGCGTGGGTGTGCGGGGGGATGTGATTTAGCTGTTTGCGGAGTCTGTTGCTGCGGTGAGAAAATTTCACAAACCCCTTGCGAAGTCGGCGGTTTTGGGTGCTTACTCCTGCGGCAATTCATGAGCATAAGCACCCAGGAAATCGAGGCTCCGGACACCATGGCTCGCGCGGCCCAGGCTGTTGAAGGTTATCATGCCGAGACGGACGATCTCGTTGGCGAGCGGATGATTCTCAACATGGGGCCATCGCATCCGGCGACGCACGGGGTTTTGCGATTGGTCCTCGAGCTTGATGGCGAGGTGATCGCCAAGGCAGATCCCGATGTGGGCTTTCTTCATCGCGGTGATGAGAAGATCGCCGAGAACATGCACTACAACCAGTTTGTGCCATACACCGACCGACTGGATTACCTTGCGCCGCTGGCAAACAATGTGGCGTATGCCCTAGCGGTCGAAAAGCTCATGGGCTGGACGCTGCCGCCGCGGGGTCAGGCCCTGCGTGTTCTTTGCTGCGAGCTGGCACGCATTTCCTCGCACATGCTGGGCATCGGTGTTTGCGCGATGGATGTCGGCGCGATGACGGTTTTTCTCTACACCTTCACCGAGCGTGAAAAGGTTTACAACCTTTGCGAACAGCTCACCGGTGCGCGTTTCACGACTTCCTACACGCGGGTGGGTGGTCAGGTTCGCGACATGCCCGCGGGATTCGAAGCTTCGGTGCGCAAATTTCTCGACGAGTGCGAGATTACAATCGGCGAGGTTTCCAAGTTGCTCGACCGCAACAAGATCTTCCTCGATCGCATGGTCGACATCGGTGTCATCACCAAAGAGTCGGCAGTTGCTTGGGGCATGACCGGACCCAACCTGCGCGCCTCGGGAGTTGCCCGCGACCTGCGCAAAGACAATCCGTATCTCGGGTATGAAAAATACGATTTTGACATCCCTGTGATGGATGAAGGCGATTGCCATGCGCGATATCTGGTGCGCATGGAAGAAATGCGTCAGTCGATCCGCATTTGCCGTCAGGTCCTCGATCGCATGCCGGATGGGCCGGTGAATCTTGCCGACAGCAAGAGTATGCTTCCCGCCAAAGAGCGTGTGATGATGTCGATGGAAGAGTTGATCCATCACTTCATAGTTTCGACGCAGGGCATCGACGCGCCAGTTGGAGAAGTTTATTTCGGGGCGGAAAATCCCAAGGGTGAGCTCGGTTTTTACATTCACTCAAAGGGTGGGGGAGTTCCCTACCGTCTCAAGATCCGCAGCCCCTCGTTCTGCAACCTTTCGATTGTCTCGAAACTTTTGCCAGGTCACATGGTCTCCGACATTCCGGCGATCCTCGGTTCGCTCGATTTCGTCATGGGCGAGTGCGATCGTTGATCATCCGCTTTTATTTTCATCCGCCGCCAACCGCTTCATTTTCATGTCCGCCTCATCACTCGAAGATTCTGTTGCCTCGCCTGAGACGCCGGGCAGCCGTTGTTTTCCTCCGTTTGCGGTCACGCCCGAGCTTGAGGCCGAGGCGGACGAGCGCATCTCTCATTATCCTGCGAGCAAGCGATCCGCGACATTGCCACTGCTTCACATCGTGCAGCACCACTTCGGTTTCATTTCCTCGCCAGCGATCGAATGGGTTGCCGCCAAGCTCGACCTCGAACCGATCAAGGTGCTTGAGGTGGTGACCTTTTATCCAGGCTTCCGCCAATCGGCTCCGGGGAAATTTCACATCCGCGTTTGCCGAACTCTTTCATGCGCTATGGGCGGATCCTACGAACTGATGGAGCGCCTCTGTGAGCTCACCGGCATCGATCGCTCGCATGCCGACTCGCATCATCACCCCATATCCGTTTCGCCATGCGGGAAATTTTCCGTCGAATTTGCCGAGTGCCTTGCTTCGTGTGGAACGGCACCTGTCTGCATGGTCAATGATGATTTCCATGAGGGTGTTTCACCGGAACAGGCAGGGGAACTGCTTGGCAGGTATTCCGCGGGTTGAATTCGATTGCAATGGGTCATTGATTACAGTCATGGATTACCAATTTGGAAAAGATTTCAGCAAATTGATCCGCACTGTCATGGCTCAGCACTACTGGATTGGTCACGCCATGGATGAGGAGTCAGTCACTACGCGCAATATCAACGATTTTAAACGCTCCGTTCCCCACGGCCTCAAGCTTGAGGTCATATCCAATGTCGATTGATTTACCAAATGATCACCTACACCAAGCAACCCCACGCCCGCGAGTACCGGCTTATTTTCAAAAATGTCGACCGTGAAGGTTGGGATCCATCGATCGAGTGTTACATGCGCGATGGGGGGTACGAGGATTTGCGCAAGGCCATGGTGATGCCACCGAAAGACATCATCGAGGAGGTAAAAAAATCCGGCCTCCGGGGCAGGGGTGGCGCTGGATTTCCGACGGGAATGAAGTGGACCTTCATTCCGCCCAACAACACCAAGCCGGTGTATCTCATCTGCAACGGCGACGAATCCGAGCCGGGCACCTTCAAGGACCGCTACATTCTTCATCAGGATCCGCACCAACTGATTGAAGGCATGGTCATATCCGCCTTCGCAGTGGGTGCGCACACGGCTTACATTTACCTGCGTGAGGAATTCCCTGAGGCAGCACTCATTGTTGAGCGTGCGATTGAAGAGGCGCGCGCAAAAAATTTCGTTGGCAAAAACATTCTTGGATCGGGCTTTGATCTTGAGCTGTATGTTCACCGTGGTGCCGGTGCTTACATCTGCGGTGAGGAAACCGGTCTGATCGAATCGCTCGAAGGCAAGCGTCCGTATCCGCGCATCAAGCCACCTTACTTTCCCGCCGCGCTCGGCCTCTACATGTGCCCCACGATCGTCAATAATGTCGAGTCGCTCTGCCATGTGAAACATATCATCCGCATGGGTGGTGATGAATACGCCAAGCTCGGCGTTGCCCGCAACACAGGCACCCGGATTCTTTGCGTTTCGGGCGATGTGAAAAATCCGGGCTATTTCGAAGTTGAGGTAGGCAAGCTCACCATGCGAGAGCTGCTTTACGATCTTTGCGGCGGCCCCAAGGACGGACGCTCATTCAAGGCAGTAATCCCTGGTGGTTCTTCGTCGAAGATTTTGCGCTGCGATGAATCTTTCAAACTCAAGAATCCCGATGGCAGTGAGCGTCAGCTGAATTTCTGGGACATTCAACTCGACTTCGACACGCTGGCCGCCTGCGGGTCGATGGCCGGCTCGGGTGGAGTCATCGTACTCGACGACTCGCGCAAGATGTCGTGGGTGCTTAATAACATCAATGCCTTCTACGCTCATGAGTCTTGCGGACAGTGCACACCATGTCGTGAGGGATCAACATGGATGAAAAAAATCTCCGATCGAATCGTATCGGGTGATGCGGCACCGAGCGACATACAGACGCTCGAGAGCGTGGCATATCAAATCGATGGACGCACGATCTGCGCCTTCGGTGAGGCATCTTCATGGCCCGTCGAAGCGATCATTGCCAAGTTCCGCGACGAGTTGATGGCAGATACCAAGGTTGAAAACGAATCTGTTCCGCACAACCCCGAGGCCGAAGCGCAGCGGCGTTACATGGCCCACACATGAGCGGAAATGGATTCGATAGGGACCGGAACAAGAATTCTTCAATTCCATATCGATTCTGAACCCTATGACGCCTCAAAAATTTAATAAGGTGGCCGCTCTCGTTTTACGGGTGATGCTTGGCTGTTGGTTTGCCTACAGTGGCGGAGTGAAAATTTTTGGCAGTGGTTTGGATCGTTTTGTGGTCGATGTGGCAAACTACCGCATAATTAGTCCGCCTTTGGATGCTTGGGTGGCCTACAGCGTGCCTTTTTTCGAGTTAGTTGCGGGTATTTGCCTGATGCTCGGGGTTTTGCGTCGTGGAGCGTTGCTGGCAATATTTGGCTTGGTACTGGTTTTTTCCGTGGCTGTTGGTTCGGCGTGGGTACGCGGGCTCGATATTTCCTGCGGATGTCTTGGGGGCGATGCGCTGATCCGTTATTGGGCAAAAGCAGTGGAATTTGCAGGATATTTCCTGATTTTGGGTTGGATGTGGCGGCTTGAATCTCATGCCGATGGGAGCGATGATGTGGAAAATTCGCGAAACTTGGCTTGATTCCCGTCATTTCGCGCGTAAAACGCCCGCCCCCTGATGTCCGACACGAACCGTACGCTAAAAGTTGCGATCCCCAAAGGCAGTCTGCAGGAGCCGACCATCGAGCTTCTCGCCAAGGCTGGCTATGAGGTGTATGTGTCTTCGCGCGGTCTTAGGCCCGGATCTAACGATCCGGAGCTCGACCTTTACATGATCCGCGCCCAAGAGATCGGTCGTTACCTTGGTCAGGGCTTCATCGATTGCGGCATCACCGGTTACGATTGGGCATACGAAAACGAAGTGGAATTGTTGGATTTGGCCGAGCTTCCCTATTCGCGGGCGAGCTCGCTTCCGACCCGTTGGGTTCTTGTCGTCCCCGAGGATTCGCCGATCCGCAAGCCCGAGGATCTTGAAGGCAAGCGTATCGCCACGGAAGGGGTGGGGATCACCAAGCGCTATCTGCGCGAGCGTGGCATCAATGCTGAAGTCGAATTTTCATGGGGTGCCACCGAAGTAAAAGTGCCGGATCTTGTTGACGCCATCGTCGATGTCACCGAAACCGGCTCGTCGATCAAGGCGAACCGCCTGCGCATCGTCGACACCCTTTTGACTTCGTTTCCGCATTTTTATGCCAACCCGGTTGCCGCATCTGATCCGTGGAAACGCGAAAAAATGAACAGCATCGCGCTGTTGCTCAAGGCCGCACTCGGCGCCCGCGGCAAGGTTGGGCTCAAGATGAACCTGCCGGCTGATCGCCTCAATGAGCTGCTTGAAAAACTGCCTTCACTTCGCCGTCCGACCGTTTCCCATCTCTCCGAACCGGATTGGGTGGCGGTTGAGACAGTGATTGACGAAATCGTTGTTCGGGACATTATCCCCGAGCTCAAGTGCCTTGGCGCTGAAGGCATCATTGAATATCCTCTCAACAAAATCGTTCCCTGATTTTCTCACCGTAACACCACACAGATAGCAAACGCCATGGGCTCCATCAAGAAACGCCGTAAAACGAAAATCAACAAGCACAAGCGCAAGAAGCGCATGAAGCAGAACCGCCACAAGAAGCGTCTCCGCTACAAGTCCTGATCCAAGGGCTGATTATCAAATCTTTAAATACCAGAAATCCGCCAAGGCGGGTCTCTGGTATTTTTTTGCGAGAAGGTCGCATCGAATAAGAAGAGGTTGCGCGGTTCGATTGGTTGGTGTGACTTGGCAGGGTGAGCTTGCAAGTTGTGGCGGATTTTTCGGTGGTCGACGAATCGGCCGACTGGCTTGTGGTCGACAAGCCGGCTCCGTTGATTGTGCACCCGGCGAATCGCAAGCCCGAGCCGACCTTGCTCGGTGGAATTGAGCGGCTTTTGGCTTTTGAAATGCAGAACGGAGCCAGGCCGGCGATCGTGAACCGCTTGGACCGCGACACGAGCGGACTTGTCTTGGTGGCTAAGCACACTCTCGCTGCGCGGGAGCTTGGAATCATTTTTGAACGGCGTGAGGTTAAAAAAGAATACCTCGCGATCGTGACGGGATGGCCGGATGCGGATGAGTGGACCAATGCGCAACCGATCATGCGCGAAGGTGAACTGGGGTCGGCCGCGATTTGGGTTAGGCAAGTGGCAGATCCTGCGGGGCGTGAATGCCTGACGCGATTCAAGGTCGAGAAGCGATTTGAAATCAGCGGGAGGCGTCATGCCATGGTTCGTTGTTATCCAGAAACCGGCCGAATGCATCAAATTCGCGTGCATTTGGCGAATGACGGATTTCCGATTGTCGGCGACAAACTTTATTCGGGCGATGGTTTGGAATATCTCGAATGGATGCGCGATGGATGGTCGCCGGAACTGCAAAAGAGGCTACTTTTGCCGCGACATGCCCTGCATGCTACAAGACTCAGCCTGATTTGGAATGAGTGCGTGATGGATTGGCGCATTGGTCTGCCGGCAGATCTTGAGGCCTTTGTCAGGGGTGAAGTGACTACTCATGACCCACGCGTCATCAAATGGAGTCGTCATGATGGCAGTGATGCGAAACCTTTTACGCCTTAGAGCATTTTGCTCAAATCTGTAGCCGATGGCAGGGTTGAGGTGCGTGTTAATTTACGACTTCGCGAGGTCTTGGTTTATCCCCGGAAACCTACCCCATGGCTGCGTTCTCGCTCAGTCGTGTATTTAGAATCAGCGATCTTCACAAATCATTCGTTCAGCAAGTTCCTTCAATTCCGCGCTTGGGATGGCGAAGGTTTCGGAGCGACTGGCCCGGGCAATGTTCATGCCGACGCAATGGCCGTCGATGTCGATCACCGGTCCGCCCATGGTTTCGCGGTTGCCCATGACTGAATGTTCGATCACACGGGGAAATCCGCTGCGGCGTTTGGAGAAATCACCGCTTATCTCGTCATTGCGGTTGTCGGAAATGTCAAAGAGTTCTGTCTTGGCGGTGAGGCGGACATCGACGGTCGATTTTTTCCCATCGCGACTGAAGGTGATGTGAACCTTGTTGCCGGCCTTGTGGCTTTCGAGTACTTCGGATAGATCCTCGATTTTTGCAACAGGCTTGTCATTGACGGCGATGATTACATCACCTGCTACGAGACCGGCCTCATGGGCGCCGCCTTCAGGGCTTACTTTTTCAAGTTCGAGGTGTTTTGATGGGTTTTTGATCACGATCCCGAGAGCGAGACCGCCGCTGGGCTGGATTTCGCGTGGTTTAGCGCTGATCAGTCCAATGTTGGCGCGGCGTTGACTGCGCGAGGTCGCGCCATTCACCACAACCCAACTGCCTAGTGGTGGGGCGGTGGTGCTGGCATAGATCACTGGGACGAGATTTTTGGCATCGACCTTGAGCAGCGCGACATCCCATTCCTCATTGGTGCTGATGACCTCTGCCTTGTCGAAATGTTGACGATCGATGGTGATGGTGATCTTGTCTTTTTTGCGCAGTTCGCTGGCCTTTGTTAGCACATGACCATTTGTTGAAACTACCACACCATAGCCGATTTCTTTCTGATCGATCAGGATCACCGCGCTGGATTGCTGGAGCACCTCGCGTTGCGCTTCGAATGCGGCAAGGGTCGTTTTTCCGGTCATGCGCAAATCGGTTTCGAGATTTTGCTGGGCTGAAAGCGGGCCAAGCAAAATGGCGCTGAGGATAATGACGCGGTAAGCAATCATCGATTTTCAGTTGAAGGCACAGGTCTCTTAGCAAATGGCCCATCGCCGATGAATTCTGATTTCAAGAGCGAATCCCATTTTTTCTGAAAGATTCCAACACCGACATGCATATTGACTACCAGTTGCTGGCCGACGCGCGAATGAATGGCGATGAGGCGTCCGGACAAATCAAAGAGGGGGCCTCCTGAATCACCACCGATCAAGATGCAGTCTGATTGGAGTGATTGATGGACGATGCGCACGATGCGGCCGGGGCGTAGTACAAGACCGCGTTCCTTGTCGAAACCGCCGGAGTGACCGAGTGCGAAGACCCAGTCGCCAAGTTTGTATGATTCCGTTTTATCGATTTCGACAAAAGGCCATGTACCGGGGTCAGTGATGCGAAGCATCGCAGCGTCGGATTCTGAATCGAGACCAAGCGTAATTGCGTTCAAGTGTTTGCCATCCTGAAGAATTACTTGGATTTTTTTTCCGGGAGCGCCGCTCACATGTGCCGCGGTGAGGATGAGTCCATCGGGTGAAACGATCACCCCGGTGCCCGATCCTTCCGTGACCTCAATAGCGACGGTGGCGGCACTGGCGGCTGGCAGGGCGTTTATGACGGCGCTTTGAATCGCGAGAAGATCCTCACGGTTTTCCGGCGCAGGCTTGTCATTGATCGAAAGACGGTTCGCCACCGCGCAATGCAGGCTGATGGCCTGTACGAGGATAAGTCGTGCGAGGTGGTGCATTATCGTTATCTTCACATTAGATGCTGCGCCAAATTTTAGCAACCCGCTTGGTTCAGGCAAAGCGCTCGGGCTTTTTGCCCCGAAGGTAGTCAGTGGCGGTCATTCGTTTGCCGCCTTCAGGTTGTACCATGGTCAACTCGAGGGAGCCATCGCCACAGCCAACGATGAGTTTGCCACCATCGCATGAAATTTCTGATGGCTTGAGGGAAGTGTCAGACAGGCGGGTGGGTGGAAAAACCTTGAGGCGCTTGGGTGATCCGTTTTCGAAGACCGTTGTAAAGGTTCCTGGCCATGGGTCGTAGGCGCGGATGCGGCGCTCAAGATTGGTAGCAGGCATTGACCAGTTGAGCTTGCCGTCTTCGCGTTCAAGTTTCGGTGTGTAGCTGATCTGTTCTGAATTTTGCGGCGTGCGGCGTGCGGTGCCTTTGGTCAAATTTATGAGTGTTTCATCGAGAACCGATATGGCAAGTTGCGCGAGACGGTCATGAAGACTTCCGCCTGTTTCGTCGGAGTTGATCGAGATCGATTTGGACACGATCATGTCGCCGGCATCGAGTTCACGCACGACATGCATCGATGTGATCCCGGTTTCGCGGTCGCCAGCGTCGATAGCCGCCTGTATGCAGGCGGCTCCGCGGTACTTTGGCAGCAGCGATGCATGAAGGTTGATAATCGCCAGTTTCGGAAGAGTGAGAATGTCGTTTTTGAGAATTTGCCCATATGCCATCACAACCATGACATCAGGATTCATTGAGCTGATTTCGGCGGTGGCATCGCCGATTCTTTGTGGTTGCAAAACAGGGATGCCTGCAGTGACTGCTGCGGTTTTGATAGCGGAGGCCTGAATTTCCTGATGTCTTCCTACCGGCTTGTCCGGTTGTGTGACAAGGGCAAGAGGTTTTGGTCCAACCTTTAGAAGGTGCAGAAAAACTGGCAGCGCGATGTCTCCCGTGGCGATGAAAACCAATCTCATGACTTTGTGGCCGGATCAATGAAGCCTCAAATTCTCATCACAGGATCAAACGATCTGATTCACCGATTCTCTATAAATCGGAAGCGTGATGACTTTTTGGATGATTTCGGAGAGAACCTTGACCGGCTTCTGTGTCGCGTCGATATCAGTTATCAGCGAAGACGAGTAGTATTCGAGAATCGGTTTGGTTTCTGCCTCATAGTTGGATATGCGCTGGTTGATCACCGTATCGCTCGCATCATCAATACGGTTGTCCTTGAGTGCTCTTTTTCGCATGCGACGTGCCAGTTCATCACGGTTTGGGCAAGAGAGGTGAAAGACATGCTGGACGTCGACGTGTTGGTCGAGGAGTTCCGCTTGGCGGACATTGCGCGGAATGCCGTCGAGCACCAGAAGGTCGATGTCGGGCTTGTAAATGTAGGTGTCAGCGAGGTTGTCGATTTGGGCTTTCCAGAGGCTGATGGTCAATTCATCGGGTACAAGTTCTCCACGGCTTGAGTATTCCACGAACTGCATGCCGAGGGGGGTACGGGTATCAAGTGAACGAAACACATCGCCGCAAGCGCAATGAAAGAAGCGGGGAATGGTGCCGAGGATATTTCCTTGCGTGCCTTTGCCAGAGCCGGGGGCCCCGAGGATTATGATGGCTGGCTTGAGGGTGTATTGATCGGAACGGCTCATTTGCGTCGGTTTATGGATTAAATTTTTTGAATTAGGAAATCTTTTGATCAGCTTCGCCGTAAGGCGATGAAAAGTAGAACAGGTGCCACCATCGCAACATCTGCAAGAACTCGCAATGCATCCATCGAGAATTTGGCGCGTTTGCGGTTGAGGGTGTAGAGTAGGGCCGTAGCGGTAAGGATTGCGTAAAAAAACGGACGACTTGTGTCGTTATTGTTGAGAAGAGCGCTGGCGAGTGCGGTGGCCGCGAGTAGCGTTAGCGGCAAGGTGAGGGAGAGTTCGTCGCAGGCTTTTGTTTCCGAGTCGGATGCGCGACTTGAATGCTCCCAGATGTCGATGGAGGAAATGTTCAGAGTGCAGAGTGTGGCAAAGATGATGAATTCGCGCGATGCGATCATATCCCTTAGGTCGAAGCCGGAGCGATAAAGTTGTGCAAATATCGCAGTGCCAAAAGCAAAGGCGATTCCTGCGATGATGTTTTTTGCATGCGGTATTTCCTCTTGATCCTGGGTAGCCAACATCGAAAGGCCGAAGAACGCGGCTATCAACATTCCTCCGGGAAGAAGTTTTCCGTAGATTGACATTGGCATTCGATAGATAACCAGTGCGATAACAACCATCGAACTGATAACCAATGCCAAGCTGAAAAATTTCCGATGTTGTTGATGAAACTTGTGCCGGGCAGCCAGATTTGGTGATTCACTACCGAGAATCGAAATATCGAGAAGCCGGTCGGCGATGTAGATTGACCATACTGCGAGGCCCAAAATAAGGTAGGACTCCCATGGCAAATAACCCAGGCACCATGTTTTTGAAAAAACATAGAGCCATGAGACTGCGACAAGCGGAGCATCAAGGCTCAGCAGGTTGGGGAGGAGCCAAAGCGGCTTTCGGGGCTCGGCACGCACGATGGGGAAGAATTCGCAAGCGGCGGGTTGAAGGCAAGCGCGCTTTGGAGGTCGTCAGATATCAGGCCATAATTTCTTCGGCCACATCCGCTACGGCTTTGGCACCGAGCAGGTGCTTGACGATTGCCAATGAGAAATCGAGGGCTGTACCTGCACCCCGCGAGGTGATGATCTGGCCGTCGACGACCACGCGGCCATCGAGTCCGCCGCCGAGTTCTTCGCGGACGGAGTGGTAGGCGGTGAATTTTTTTCCTGCGAGCAGGCCGGCATCCATGAGCACAAGTGGTGCAGCGCAAATGGCTGCGATCGGTTTGTGTTTGGCGGCGAATTGGGCTGCCAACTTCGCGGGGCGTCCGTCGCTGCGCAATGCGGCCACACCCGGGCCACCAGGAATGAGAAGCAGATCAAAGCCCGACGCATCGACATCATCGAGCGCGGTATCGGCAAGAAGGCGCATTCCTTGTTTGCCGGTGGCCGTTTTGGCAGCGAGCGCGGCGATGGTCACTTGAACGCCGGCGCGGCGCAGGACATCGACGGGGGTGACGGTTTCAATTTCTTCGAAGCCGTCGACGAGCAGGCAGAGCACGGATTTTTTCATGATAAATTTGTAGTGTGATTGAATCAGGCGAGACCGACGGCGCGGCGGACGCGCTGAAGGACTTTGTTGGCTTCGTTGCGTGCGCGCTCGGCGCCTTCGGCGAGGATTTTGTCAACATAGCCCGGATCTTGGGAAATCGCGAGCCGCCTTTCACGCATCGGGGCGAAGTAGTCCCAGTAGGCATCGGCGAGGCGTTTTTTGAGATCGCCGTAGCCGATGCCCCCGCATTCGTGGTCGGCCACCATGGTCGCGTAGTCCGCTTCGCTCGCAAAGAGACGATAGAGTGCGAGGATGATCGAGTTATCCACCGGTTTGGGATCCTCCACCGGTGTGGAGTCGGTGGTGATTTTCATGATGAGCTTGCGCAGGTTTTTTTCATCACCGAAGAGCGGTAGCGTGTTGTCGTAGCTCTTGCTCATTTTGCGTCCGTCGAGTCCGGTGACGATGGCAGTTTCCTCGCGGATGATTGGTTCGGGGATCACTGCAGTGCCTTCGCCGTAGGTGTCGTTGAGTTTAACTGCCAGATCGCGTGTGACTTCGAGGTGTTGTTTTTGGTCCTTGCCGACAGGAACCTTGTTGGAGTCGTAGAGAAGTATGTCGGCGGCCATGAGAACCGGATAGGCGAAAAGCGCGTGGTTGGGTGCGATGCCTTGCGAGGTCTTGTCTTTGTACGAGTGGCATTTTGCCAGCAGGCTCATCGGGCAGACCGTCGAGAGGATCCATGCGAGTTCGTTGACCTCAGGCACGGCGCTTTGACGGAAGAAGACTGCCTTTGCTGGATTGAGGCCGCAGGCAAGAAAGTCGATGGCAAGTTCGCGGACATTTTCGCGCAAGGCGTCGGCCTTGTGTGAAGAGGTCATCGCATGGTAATCGGCGATGAAATAGAATGCTTCGCCCTGATCCTGCAGGCGCACGGCCGGCTCCATTGCGCCGAAGTAGTTTCCGACATGGAGTTTGCCGCTGGGTTGGAGGCCGGTGAGAATTCGCATCGGAGATGAGCATGGAATCCGCTGATTGATTCGGTCAAGCGGCATGCTTCACGGGATTAATCATCATTGCCGAAAAGCACCTCGACCAATGCCATGCATTTCGGCCCGGGCATGACGCCGAGGTTCATTTGATTCATGACATAGGCGAAGGAAATGCCGGAATCAGGGTCGGCGAGTGCATGACTGCCGCCGGCGCCGGGGTGACCGAAGGCCTGGGGTGAGGGGCCGAAAATTTTGCGGATTTTTTGGCCATCGGCATCGAGCGGGTCGAGTTGCGCGCCGCAGGAAAAGACGGTGGGGCGCAGCAGCACGCGGTCGTCGCTGGAGCTGAGCGGTGCCGTGAGTGCGTGGCGGATGGCGGGGCTGAGTGGGCTTTCGATGTGGCCTAGGATGGCCTGATAAAATTTTGCGAGCGCAGAAGCCGTGCCGATGCCGCCGAGTGCGGGAAAGCCAGCCGACCAGGCCTTGGGGGAATTCATTTCCTGGATCGAATGGAGTCCTCGCGGCGATGTGAAGGCGCGGCGGGTTGGTGAGT
>CAZXHZ010000131.1:0-3398 GCA_964639755.1 uncultured Luteolibacter sp.
TGCCGGGTTCGTCGGGGATGCCGGTGATCGTGACGCGGGCCTGCGAGCGTTCGATCGACACGCCGCGGATGACGACATTTTCCATGTTGGGATGTTCTTCTAACACGAGGGTACCTGGGTTATCGTTGAGGGAGGAGCGGACTTCGAAAACAACGCCGAATTTTTTGGCAAACTCGACCGAGCGCGATTGCATGACCTTCGATCCGGACGAGGCCATCTCGAGCATTTCATCGTAGGAAATTTCCGGCAGCTTGCGCGCGTTTTTCACGACCCGCGGGTCGCAGGTGTAAACGCCATCGACATCGGTGAGGATCTGGCAGACATCGGCCTTCAACGACGCAGCCACCGCAATCGCCGTGAGGTCGGACCCGCCGCGGCCCAAGGTGTGGATCATGCCATCGGGCGTGATGCCTTGGAATCCGGCAACGACCAGCGTTTTGCCTTCGTCGAGAAAACCGCGCATCAGCGTGGGATCCATGTTGAGAATGCGACCGCGCGTGTGCGAGCCGGTGGTGTGGATGCCGGCCTGGCGACCGGTGATCGACACCGCATCGATGCCAAGCTCGCGCAAAGCCATCGTGACCAGCGCGATTGATTGCTGCTCGCCCGTAGCCAGCAACACATCGAGCTCGCGCTCGCAGGGATTGCTCGAAAGATCTTTGGCCATCTTGATCAGGCCATCGGTCACGCCCGACATCGCGGATACGACTGCGACCACTTGATTGCCCGCATCGCGCGTGCGTTTGATGCGCGCCGCGACATTGCGCATGCGATCGAGCGAGCCGACGGAGGTGCCGCCGTATTTTTGGACGATAAGGGCCATGGGTGAAGCAGGGCGGAGTGAAAGCCACCCCGCGCAATTTGGCAAGAAATTGAAAACGAATGGCCGAGGCACAGGCCGTCAATCCCAGCGTGTTGCCCATTCGGCAGGGAGGCGCAGGGGTTTGCCGGCGGGCATCGCGACAAGGGCCAGCGCCTGACGCGCGGTGACGAGGGTCGCGCCGTCGGATTCGCGGATCATTTCAAAGGCACACCAAAAGCGGGCGCGGGAAATTTCATCGAGTCGGCCTCGGATCGTGATCCAGTCGCCCAATTTTGCCGGACGCTGATAATCGATCTCGGTGCGCACCACGACCGGGAACACTTGGGTTTCCGACATCGTGCGCAGATCCATGCCCATCAATGCTGCCAGCCGCGTGCGGCAGGTTTCGATCATGCGCAAATAGGCAAGGTTATGGACCACTGCTCCGCAATCGGTGTCGAAAAACATCACCTCCTCGCGGGTCTCAATGCTGGGCTTCGCTTCAGGCATAAACGCATGATGCACCATGGAGATGATGAAGTTTCAAGTTTCAAGAATGCATCGGGAGCTTTAGTGACCCGCAATGAAAGCGAAGCCAAACTGGCATGGCCGGAACGAAGTGGAGGCAATTCGGTTTCAAGAGAAGAGGGAGAGTTATTGGTTATCGCTTAGATGTTGTGGGTAAGAGAATGAAGAAGTCGCTCGTTTCGCGCAGAAAAAAGGGCGTGCCCCGACCCTTGCATCGAGACACGCCCTGGCGAACCAACGAGTTATCAGAAACCAGCGACTCACCAGCCGATGAGCCTGGATACAGCGGTGCGAAGGGTGGCTTCGAGGACGGCGGCTTCACCATGGGTGAGCGGGATGGCGACCTTGCGCACGGATTTGTCGGCGGCGATTTGGCGCGACATGCCGAGCAGGTAGGGCGCGCGGCCGGGATCGTCGCGGACGGTGAGTTCGAAGGTGCTGTTGGCTTTTTCCGACTGATGGAAAAGTTTTGCCTGCGTGAGGTCGCCTTGCAGGGTGGCGAGAACTTGGCCGATATCGCTGAGATTCCACTTCATGGTGATCTTGTTTTCCCAATCGAATTGTTTCTCGCCCGATTGGTTGGCGGCATCGACAAACAGCGCCGCTTTGTTGCGTTTGAGGCTGAAGCGGACCACGCCGCCGGTCGTGCGCGGGTTCGGCTTGTAGATGGTGTAATCGGCGGGAAACTCCGTGCCGCGCGGGTCGGCATCCTCCGTGGCGGGGGCCTCCGGGTTGGCGGTGGAGCGGCGGTTTCCAGTGCTGCGGCTGGCGCTGGCGACCGGGCGGGTTTCGTTCTGGGTCATGTTTTGGGTCATTGTTTTCATAATCTCCTGAATTGGGATTCACCTTCACTGGAGCACGGCCATTTCGGCCGCGCAAGAAAAAAGTTGTTCATTTGAACATTTAATTTCGTGGGCCTGGAGAATTGCGTCTTGGCCGGGATTGGTGGGGCAGGCATGGTGGGGCGGTGAATGTCCGCGTATTGATCGATGGCCCCTCGGAGCTGGTGTTTGACTACGCCGTGCCGGCCGCGATGTCCGTGCTCGCGGGGTGTCGGGTGCGGGTGCCTTTGCGGCGAAAGCATGCCACGGGCACGGTGCTGGCGGTGGTCGAGCCGGCGCAGGCGGACTTCGGCCTGCGTGAGGTCGAGGCTCTGATCGACCCCGAGCCGTTGGTGACGCCCGCTTTGTTGCGCATGGGCGAGTGGATCGCGGGGTATTATGGCTGTGGCATCGAGACGGTGATCCGCTCGTTGTTACCCGAGGCGGTGAGGTCGGAGGAAAATTCCGCCAAGACCCGCCGGGTCGCGGTGCTCGCGAAGCAACCCGATGCCGAAGCGATGGAAAAACTCGCGCGTCGTGCGCCGCGGCAGCATGTGATCCTGAGCATTTTGAATCACGCGCCAGAAAACCGCATGGCGGTGACCGAGCTCGGCGAAGGTGCGAACGCCGCATTGAAGGCTTTGGAAAAAGCCGGATGGGTGCACGTCGAAACCGAAGAAGTGCGTCGCGATCCCGAAGCTGAGGGCCTCGACGAAGTTGTGGGTTCGTCGCCCTTGCAACTCAACGAAGGTCAGCAAGCAGCGTTGGAGGCGATAGTGCAAAGCCTCGAATTAGAGACGCCGACGCCGATCCTTTTGCTCGGCGTCACCGGCTCGGGAAAAACCGAAGTTTACCTGCAAGCCGCGCAAGCAGTATTGGATCGCGGCAAAACCGTGTTGGTGTTGGTGCCGGAAATTTCGCTGACCCCGCAAACCGTGCGGCGATTCAAATCACGCTTCGCGGCGATGCAGAACAAGGTGGCAGTTATGCATTCGCATCTTTCGCAAGGCGAACGCTTCGACGAATGGCATCGCATTCGCAAGGGCGAGGCGCGCATCGTCATCGGCGCGCGTTCGGCGGTGTTTGCGCCGCTGCCGGATCTCGGGCTGATCCTCGTCGATGAAGAACACGAAAACACTTACAAGCAGGAAAGCGTGCCGCGCTATCACGGACGCGATGTCGCGGTGCTGCGCGCGTCATTTGAAAAATGCTCGATCGTGCTTGGCTCGGCAACGCCCTCGCTCGAA
>CAZXHZ010000132.1:0-6179 GCA_964639755.1 uncultured Luteolibacter sp.
GCGACATTGTCGGCATGCCATGCGCCGTCGGCCGAGGCTTCGCCGGCCATCGCAAAGGGCAGCAGTTGTTTTTTGCTGAGAGGTTCGCCGATGAGTTTGTTGACTGCATAAGCGCCGGCAACTGCGGATGCCGAGGAGGATCCGAGACCTGAGCCGAAAGGCATTTTCTTATGAATCTCCATTTCGATGCCGCGATCGGTCATGCCGAGGTGCTTGAGCAAATCGAGGGCGGCAACGCCGGCAGTGTTTTGCGCGGGATTTTTCGGCAGCTTGCCGTCATCGCCGGTGATCTTGGTGATTTGCAGTCCGGGCTTGTTTGAATGGCGCACGACGATTTCATCGCCGGGCGAGTCGATGGCAAAGCCGAGCACATCGTAGCCACAGGCGACATTGGCGACGGTGGCGGGAGCAAAAACGCGGATTTCGGAAGAGGAGGCCATGGGGTGGAGAGGCTGCGGGCTCAGCTGCGTGGCAGTGGGCGGGGGAGAGTCATGGAGCGGGACTTGGCATTGTTCAAGCCCGGAAAGCAGTGGAGCGTGCGGCGATTGGTTTTCAGAACGGCCACCACGAGCGGCGTTTGCGTTTGTAGGATCCGTCGCCGACCGAGAGTACCTCGATTCGTGTGGTGGTGAGGCCCTTATCGTAGAAACCAAGTTTTTTGGCGGCGCGCGGGGTCACATCGAGGTGTCGTCCTGGGATGAAGGGGCCGCGGTCGTTGATGCGGATTTTGAGTGATTTGCCGTTTTCGAGGTTGGTGACTTTGACGAGGCAGGGCAGGGGCAAGGTTTTGTGTGCGCCGGTGAGGTGCCACGGCATCACTTTTTCACCAATCGAAGTGTTACCGCGCCGGAGTCCAAAAAAAGTGGATTCGTTGTACCATGAGCAGGTGCCAGTTTCCTCAAATTTTAGCGCGGCCTTCACGCTCAACGGTTGATATGATTCGCCGCGAACCGTGTAGGGCTTGGTCATGTATCCCTTGTAACCCGACGGGCGGGAGCTGCAGGAGCAGAACAAGATGCAAAAAGCGAATGCAATGCCGGTGACTTGAAGCATCTGGCGCATGGCGTGTGGGGCATGCTTCAGCCCTTGCGCTGGCGGATGACGCCAAGTGTGGTGGCGACCTGATCTTTGAGTTTGCGACCGGGTTTGAACTTTACCGTCGCGCGGGCGGGAATTTTGACTGTTTTGTTCGGTTGCTTCGGATTGCGACCGATTTTTGCTTTTGTTTCACGGACTTGAAATGATCCGAAATTGCGCATGACCACCGCATCGCCCTCCGACAAAGAATCGGATACCTCGATGATGAGTCGTTGAATCACTTCGAGCACATCCTGTTGGGAAAGCGAGTGCCCCTTGGCTCCGAGATGATCGGTGATTTTGATGGCTAATTCGCGTTTGGTGACGGTGGGCATGGGTTTGAAACGATGGGCTTGAATTTGGGAGGTGAGATTACGGACATTGTGGCCATTTGTCTCTCATAATAATCATATGTCCGAGCAGGCTCGTGTTTTGTTGTCTGAATAGCATTTCCAGTGCCATCTGCCGGCTAAAGCGCGGTGAGCCTTAGTGGGCGTTATATTCCGTAGAGTCATTGCTCACTGGGTTTTCGAGGACCTTTGAAGTGGTGCGGAAATGAAGCTTGGCGGCCTTGCCGAGGGCATTCGAGCCGTGCAGGGCGATAAGTTCGCGGGCGGCCTTGATGACGCTGTCGGAAGCTCCAAGCGGGAGCTTCACGCTTGAAGCGGCGGAAGTTTTTTCCATCCAGTCAATGAAACGTTCGCGTGCGAGGATTGAGGCGGCGGCAACGGCGGTGTCGGACTCGCCCTTGGTGCGTTGGTCGAGTTGGATCGTGAGGCCTTTTTCACGAAGTGCGCGTGCGAGAACCTCAGGTCGGGCGAACTGATCGCTGAGTGTGCGCGGGCAATCGGGCCTTGCAGTGCAGAGTTTTTCGATCACGCGAGCGTGGCCCCATGCGAGCAATCGGTTGAGATTTTTGAAAGACGCATGCATTTCGTTGTATCGTTCGGGGCCGATCGATACGACTTCATGGATGCAACCCGGTGTTGCGCGGATGATCTCGGCAAGTTGACGAATGCGGTCACTGCTGGTGATTCGTTTCGAGTCCATGATGCCGGCAGCGATTAGATGACGGGTAATTGCGGCATCGGTGTAGACTCCGGCGATGACAAGCGGGCCGAAATAGTCGCCTTTGCCGCTTTCATCGATGCCGAAGTGCGGGGAAAAATGTTCCGGATCTAGCACTTCCTCGTAACCGAGTCGTGCTTCCTTGAGCACTTCTGGCTCCAGCGTGAAGCGGATGAAGTCCTCGGTGTCTTTCCCTTGGACGAGCACCTTCGGGCCTTTTTCGTAGGCCGTGACATTGAGCTTCGCCTTGCGTGCGGAAAAGAGCGCGTGCTCCTTTTCGACAAACTCAAAGCCGTTTTGCTCCAGCACCTGGCGCAGGGTCTTGACCTGATCCGGTGTGAGTGGCGCGGTGAAGGTGTTCACTGTGGCTGATTGTTGTCCGTTAGATTTTGGAATCAAGCCGCGAGGCGATGCATGCGGCGTTGAGTTGGTTTGGGTGATCGATCATGTGGGTGGCGCCTGCCTCAATGAGGCGTTCGCGGTCATGGTAGCCCCAGGTCACGGCGATGGCGCGCATGCCGGCGTGGCGGGCGGTTTCGAGATCCATGGTGGAATCGCCAATGACGATGCAATCCTGCGGTGTGTGGCCGGCCATTTTTGCAATTTCGAGCGCGCCATGGGGTTCGGGTTTGTGGGGGATGCCATCGCGCTGGCCGAGGACGGTGGCGAACCTGATCGAGGGAAACACGCGTGTTGTTATGGCGGTGGTGAATGCGTGGGGTTTGTTGGAAAGCACGGCCAATGGGTAGCCTGCTTCAGTGAGTGTCTCGAGTACTTCGATGATAGCTGGGTATGGATGGGTTCCATGATGCCAGTTGGTATCGTAGTGCTGCTTGAAGGTTTCGACCACTGCGTTCGCAAGGGTCGCTTCGTCTGATTCGCCAAGAGCACGCTTGATCAGCATCACGACGCCATCGCCGACGAAGTTTCGAATGCTTGTCTGCGGGCGGGTGGGGCGGCCGTGGATTGTGAGGCTGTGGTTGAGCGATGCGGAGATGCCGGGCAATGAGTCGACCAATGTGCCGTCGAGATCAAAGATGAGCAATGGCTTCACGCACCAAGATTGCCTGACCTTGCGGGCTTTGTGAAGGACGAGAGGGGATGATTTCTAGAAACCCATCAGGTTGATCAATTCCGAATCGCTGAATTCCTCCATGTGATCGACAGCGGCAATGAGGGTTTCAGTCTCGGCGATTTCCTCGATCTCGGCTGCTTGGGCGGAATCGATGATATGATGGGGAACAGCGGCTTGCTGCGTGTTGAGATATGCGATTGCCACGGCGGCAGCGAAGGTAGCGGTGAGACCGGCGAGTGGTGCGGGAGCAAAGAGCGATGACCACCAGCGTCTTTTTTGACTACTGGTGCGTGCGCTGCGAAGGGTATTATCGGCAAAGCGCGGCGATGCCTTGATCGGAGGGGATGCTTTGAGAAGTTCCCAGACGGCATCCGATTCCCATGACTCTTCGGCTTGGATTTTTTTTTGGTTCATGTTGTTGGCCTTGTTGACCATCGGTCCTAAATATTGAACACTGGGTTTGGCGATAAGTTGCGTGATATTGGACGAAAATTTTTCGTTTTGGGCTATTTTTCGTATCGATGTGTCTGATGTGGTGAAAATTCTTTCACGGTGCGGGTGCATTGGTCCAGTCTTCGGACATGAACGACTTGATTTCCTCACTGACCGCGCGAATCCAAGATTTTGTCGATGCTCGCGAATGGCGGCAGTTCCATAATCCCAAGGATTTGTCAGTGGCGATCGCGGCGGAGGCGGGCGAATTGATGCAGCATTTTGTGTGGCAGCAGCCGGATCAGATCGATGCAAGGCTGGAGCGCAACCGTGATGAGATCGCTTCGGAAATCGCCGATGTTGCGATTCTGCTGTTTGAATTTGCCGATAATCTTGGTTTCAAGCTCGGCGATGTGATGGCGGAAAAAATTGCACGCAACGAGCAGCGTTATCCGGTGGCCAAGTCGCGAGGTAACAACCTCAAGTATTCCGAGTTGTGAAATCAGCCGAGGCTGATGGAGCCGCTGGTCGGATTTGAACCGACGACCTGCTCATTACGAACCCGCATGTAGCTTAAAAAAAACCTAGGTTTTATCAGGAAAACCTTGGCAGGACTGCCCAATACTGCCCAAACGCAAAAAAACTGCCCAAACGCGAAAAAGTATTTGGGCAGTAAATGGCCGACCTTACTTCTTCGATTTCATATCGGCCTCGATCTCATCGATCACCAGTCCGAGGTGATATGCAGACCAGTTCGCCATGGTGCGATTCTCCCGAGCTGCGGCCTTTCGGATGCGTTCCTTGAGGGCTTTTGGCAACGAGACACCAAGGAGCGTCTGATCCGGCGAGCGGTCTTTCGGCTTTTTGGGTGCTGACATGTCTGAATTTACAACACCCTCAAAACCAAGGGAGCGATTTTTTTTTTTTTTTTTCGCGTTATTGACTTGACGCTTTGCGTTAAACGGCGTTTAACGCGGGCATGCCACACGCAAAAGCAAAACCAAACACTTCCCAAACAGGGAATAAAGTTTCCGATTCAAGCACAGCATTTCTTGGCGTCAAGCTCTCAAGCGAGATGAAAGAGAGACTAAAAAAAGCCGCCTCGCATCAAGAGCGCACCATCAGCGCCTTCGCTCGCTATCATCTCTCCAAGGCCGCTGACAAAACACTCATCCATAATTGAAAATGAAACTAACCCCACAAGCCCTTGCCGAGCAACTCGGCGTCACCAAGCACACCATCTACCGCTGGACGCGCGAAGGAGTCATCACTCCAGTGGTGGCCGAGCGATCAATCACTCGCTTCGATCTCACCGAGGTGATGGCGACACTCAAGGCCCGAGCCAAAAAGAAACAACCCCGCGCTCTTGTTTATTGATCCCCCTTTTTTTTGCATTTGCCGTTTAACGGCGTTTAACAACAACCCCAACCCAACCTACCAATGAAACTGTCCGAAAAATACTACCGCAACTCGCGAGCCTCTGCCTACCAAGCAGCGCTCGCTCTAATGACCTGCGCCGCCAGCGTCTGCTGGATTCCATCGGCGATCATCGACAACCACACCGGCGCGAACCCTCTGTGGCTCTTCAGTCTCATCGCCACCGGCATCGGCTCCGCCACATGGGCCGCCATCGCCGGCAATGAATCGGCCCGCCTCTACAAGCTCGGCCTCGAACAGCAAGTGCATGAGGCCCGCCGTGCGATCCGCCCAAGGCTCTGATCTCCAACAACAACACACCCATGCTTTTCCAATTCCACCAACGAGTCTTTCGGCCGCAGGTCATCATCCGCGAGCTCACGCAGCGGCAAGACACCCACAAAGTCATCGAACGCGAGGACACCTGCTTGCTGGTCTCCCCTAGCAACTCGAAGGAGGTGCTTGCCCTGCAACTCCTCGAACACGGCGTCGACAAGTTTGCCCCGGCATCGGGCAACGGCGTGATCATCACGCAGGAAGCCCACCGCAAGCTGAACGCACCGGCATCATTTTGACAGAAAACTACGGGGGCCGCGCACCCGACGATCACGCGGGAATCCAACAAATCGTTAACCAACTGAAATCCTATGAAACTAACCGAAAAAAAAGGCGGGGACTTCACCCCGCACCCGCAGACCGAAGGAAAAGTAAAGGCCGTGATCGTCGATGTCACGCCACTCAAAAAACAGCAAAGCCAGTACGGCGAGCGCGAAGTCTTCAAGATTGTTTACGAAAGTGAAGTGCTTCGGGAGGACGGAACACCATATCTCATTTGGAGCCGCCAATACACCCCAACCATTCATGAGAAATCAAACCTCCGTAAAGACCTTGAGGCTATTTTGGGCCATAAATTAACGGCCGCTGAGCGTGAAGGATTCGACGCTGATGATCTGATCGGCATGGGGGTGAAAGTTCTTGTCGATCAATCTGAGCGCGACGGCAAAGTGTATTCAAATATCAGTAAAATTTGGCCTGATATAAAAACCAAGGACAACGAACCACTCAAGCCGACTGGCAAGTACATCCGCGTCCAAGATCGCGACACCAATGG
>CAZXHZ010000133.1:0-17573 GCA_964639755.1 uncultured Luteolibacter sp.
GGGTTGCTCGGGCACCTGCCCCGCAAGCTCATGGGTATTGTAGCGAGGAGTGTCGAGGCCGAGGCCCAGCCAGTGTTCGTTGTAGGCCTTGTGAACTAATCCAGAGAAAGCGATGCCGCAGGACAACCAGATGATGGACCAGGTGGCCGCCTCTTTCATGGAAACCTCGTGTGCCTCGCGGTGGAAAACGCCAAGATCGAGGGCAAGGAACAGGATCACGAGGCCGATGAAAGCGACATAGGCCCAAATCTTCATCGAGGCAGGATTGGATGCCAAGGTCGTGGTCGCATCGGTGGCGAGAAGGAGAAAGTCAGTCATGAATTCTGGTAGTTTGTTGATGTGCTAGACCTGTGACGCAGGGGTCAATGAGGCGCCTCGGTAAAAATTAACCAAACCAGCTTGAGATAAGACGGATTGGGAAATTTTTCGGCGCTCATTTGGCCGGAAGTGGGTATAGCTCTCGGTATCGGGTTGCCAAGAGTTTTTTGAAGGCTCGATGGCATGCGATGCGCAAAGGGCAGCGCGCGAGGCGGGTATGCCATTCCACGCCAAGCTGAAAAAGTAGCCTCACTAGGATTCGAACCTAGAATAACGGAATCAAAATCCGGGGTGTTACCATTACACTATGAGGCTTTTGGAGCCCTGTCGGGCCCGTCGGCGGGCGGAAATTAAACCAGCATCCGCCAATTTGGCAATCATGAAATCGCCGTAAAAATCAAGGCACCCGCGGGAATTTTCCGAAATCCGGCGCGCGCTTCTCAAGGAACGCCTGTTTGCCCTCACGGCCTTCCTCGCTCATGTAATAGAGCAAAGTCGCGTTGCCGGCGAGATCGAGCAAGCCCATCTGACCATCGCAATCGGCATTGAGAGCGGACTTCAGGCAGCGCAGCGCCAATGGCGAATGCGCCAGCATTTCGCGGCACCACTTGAGTGTTTCGGTTTCGAGTTCGGCCAAGGGCACGACGGTGTTGACCAAGCCCATGTCGAGCGCCTCTTGCGCGCCGTACTGGCGGCAGAGAAACCAAATTTCCCGCGCCTTCTTTTGACCAACGATGCGTGCCAAGTAACTCGATCCAAGCCCGCCATCAAACGAACCAACCTTCGGCCCGGTCTGACCAAAGCGCGCATTGTCAGCCGCGATCGTGAGGTCGCACACGACATGCAACACATGACCGCCACCAATCGCATAACCGGCCACCATCGCCACCACCGGCTTGGGCAGTGAGCGGATCTTCTTTTGCAAATCGAGCACATTGAGTCGCGGCACACCATCATCACCGATGTATCCCGCATGCCCCCTAACCTTTTGGTCGCCGCCCGAGCAAAAGGCCAAATTACCTTCGCCAGTAAGAATGATCACGCCCACCTGCGGATCCTGATGCGCGAAATCGAAGGCCTGCAGCAACTCGGTCACCGTCTTCGGACGAAACGCATTGCGCACCTCCGGGCGGTTGATCGTGATCTTGGCAATCTTCCCCTCATCCGTCGTTTCATACCGGATGTCCTCAAATTCGCGCGCGGTCGTCCACATGCGAGTGAGCCTGAACGCTCAAAGCCCGGGCCGCAACCGGAGATTCGCGCATCAAGCCAGCGAGGCCCGGATAAATTCCGCCACCCGCGCCGCAAACCACTCGCCGCATTCCCACGGCACGCGATGACCCGCACCCGACGCCACCGCCAAACGTACATGCGGCATCATTGAAACAGCCCGCCGACCAAGCCCGTGAAATTTTTCGTCCCGCTCACCGACTACCCACAGCACAGGAATTTTGATCCGCCCGAGCTGACCCCACATCGGTTCCTGCGCTCCAAGCGACCAATCAACAAAACTCCGCGCAATCTCGCGCCGACGCGTCACCAATCGGGCCCATGCGTCGTCATCACGCGGTGACTGACCCGCGAGCACCGATTGCGCATTCCATTCCTCCAAAAAATTTTGCCAATCCCCGCCAAACGCCTTTGCCGCCCATCCGGCATCCTGTGCCAATCGCGCCCGACGCTCATCGGCATCCTCCAAACCCGGATGCGCCGATACAATCACCGCTGCATCCCACCGCGCATCCGCACGCGCCAAAGTATGCAAAGCCAGCCTGCCCCCCATCGAATACCCGACCAGCACGCGCTTCGCCCGACCCGCCCCCACATCATTTGCCTCAGCATTTAGGGACTCGCCAAACCGCGCCATCGACATCGGCTCGCACGCAAGAAATCGCCACAAGTCCACCGCCCGCGATGCAATCGAATCCGCCGACATCGCCGCCGCAAATTCACGCCAATCGCCAGCAGCACCCACCGCCCCATGCAGACACCAACACTCGATCGGTCCCGCGCCGCGAATTTCATCAGTTTGCCTGGTGCGTTGAATCATGCGCGTTGAATCGCCAAACGAAGCGACTATCGGCCCATGCACAAAAGTGTCAAACGCATCCCGTTAATCAAAAAACATCACTGACACCGCGTGGCAGACATGCCGCGCGATCACCAGTTGATGTTCTCACCACGCACATCAATGTGCGTGAAATTCCAATAACCACCCACACCGCCACGGAAAAGACCTTCATCGCGAAGCTGACGTGCCATCGCGGTAACCTTTGATGGGCGCTCCGAGAATTTCACATCCACCGCAATGTTCTGCTGATGCCATGAATGGGCCTTCGCACCATAGCAGCGGGCGTTGTAATGCGGCGAACGATAAGCGGAAATGACCTCGACCTCCGACACATTCATTTCCTGTGCGATGCGCTCGGCGACCCGCAGGGTATATCCCATGCTCCGCCATGAAGCTTTTGCCGGAATGCCGTTCCAGACGCCTCCTTTTTGTTTGGCATGCGACTCCAGCACCTGCGCGGGACTGATGCGCTTTAGTTTGAGAGCGCTGAGATAACGAAAATAGTCGCCGGCCTGCCTGCCATTCATCGCAAGCCATTCTTCGGGCAGATCGGGCATCGCCAATCCCGTGGTTCCTTGACTCTGCGCTGGAGAAGCGACATTGCCACGATTGGTCACCACGGAAACTTTGGGGGTCAGCGACAACGCAGATCCCAACGCCGAAGAGCCCAACCAACTCAGACCTGCCATTCCAATACCACTCATCAAGCTCCTACGGCTCATGATGGAGCATTCAGATTCCTCGGCCTTGTTCGTTGATGTGTTTGTTGGGATCATGGTTTCGGGTGGGCAGCCAGTCGGCTGCGGGTTAGCCTTTTGTGTGCCGAAATTTGCAGGAAATCATCGTCCCCAACAAATTGCGCCGCGAGGGAAACAAACGAGGATCTCGGGACAAGGAAAAAAGACCCGAAATTTTCATCAATCCCCTCAATCGGAACAATTTGTCGCGATTCCTCATTGATTCACAGGTTATCCACGACTTATTCACATCGCGAAGCAGTGCATATGAACAACCAAAACCGGATCATCACCGTCACGCTGAATCCGGCGATCGATCAGACGATCATTTTGCCCTCGCTGCAAACAGGCTCAGTGAATCGTGCCGAACGCAGCCATCATCAAGCTGGCGGCAAGGGCGTGAATGTTTCGGCACGACTCGGTGAATTCGGCATTGCGACCACCGCCAGCGGATTCCTGGGCGCGGAAAATCAAAACCATTTCACCACGCTATTCTCCAAACTCCCGATCAACGACGCCTTCGTGCGAATATCGGGCCAGACCCGCACCGGCATCAAACTCGTCGAACGCAGCGGTGAGCTCACCACCGACATCAACCTTCCCGGAATCGAGGTCACCCCTCACGATATCACCGCACTCCACAGCACATTGCGCGGGCTCGAGCTCGAAGGATCTTGGTGCCTGCTCTGCGGTAGCCTGCCTCCGGGATTCACGCCCTATGATTTTGCCGCATTGGTCGATCTGCTCAAATCCGCAGGCGCGCTGGTTGCGGTTGATACCAGCGGCGAGGCACTGCGCGTTGCAATCGAACGCAAAGTCGACCTGATCAAGCCCAACCAGCACGAACTCACGGAACTGATCGGCCGCAAAATCACCGACCTATCATCCGCTTGCTGCGCCGCCAGCGCAATTCAGGATCGAGGTATCCCGCGCGTGATTCTTTCGCTCGGCGAAGCAGGCGCTTTGTTTCTCGATCCATGCGCGACTCTTTTCGTCGAGCCACAGCCAATCACCATCGCAAGCACTGTCGGCGCGGGAGACGCACTGCTTGCCGGCTACATGGCTGGCCTCCACAAAGGGTTCGCCGCAGATCAACGAGCATCTCTGTCCACAAGCTTCGCCTTGTGCTCGCTCGAGAACCTGAATCGAAACCTGCCTTCCGAGGCTACAATCCTTTCACGGATGAAGAAAATTAGGGCGCTTCCCTTGGATTTGCAAAAGCATGCAAAAGTTTGCCAGTAATTCGATTGCACGCCGCGCTCTCCGTGGCTAGCCTTCACAGCAACCAGCAAAATCATTATGGGACCAATCGGAATGCCTGAAATGATCATGATTTTCGTCGTGATCCTGTTACTCTTTGGAGCAAAAAAACTGCCCGAGCTCGCGCGCGGCATTGGCAAAAGCATGGGCGAATTCAAGAAGGCAAGAGACGACTTCGAGCGCGAAATCACCCAATCCGAGGTCGAAGCGCGGACCAAGGACGCTCCCGGCAAGGAGCCTCGAGACTCCTGACAATCATGCGTACCCGCGCACGGAAAGGATTGGCCCCGAAACCATTCGGGACATTCTGTTCTGTTTTTCTCGCGCTTTTTTTCATCGCATGCCAACGCTCTGGCGCCGATTCGCCTGACGCATCCCGCAAATCGGCAAACCCAGATCCATCGCTTGTTGAAACGGATTCCATCCCTTCCAACAACTGGGCCGCCACCGAGTCCGATCGTCCAAAGGGTGCAACCGATTCCAACAAGCTCCGCTTCATCGCCTACAATGTTGAAAATTGGCTGACAATGGAACGGATGATCGACCGCCGCATGGTGGCCAACCAACCAAAGCCCGACTCCGAAAAGTCCGCTGTTCTTCGCATCTTGGTTAGGAACCAACCGGATGTGATTGGTCTTTGCGAAATCGGCACGAAGGCCGACCTCACTGAAATCCAACAGTCGCTCAAAGCTGCGGGGCTCGACCTTCCCCACTCATACCACACAGGCGGTTCAGACACGGCCCGCTTTCTGGGTTTTCTCTCAAAATTTCCCATCACCTCCACCGCCAAGCCAACGCAAACTCAATACACGATGGAAGGCCGCCGCTTCTCAATGAACCGGGGAATCCTTGACGCGAGCATTCAAGCCCATGGCAAAAACTACCGCTTCGTCGGTGTTCACTTGAAGTCCAAACGCGCTGTCGAAGGGGGAGATCAGGAAAAAATGCGCCTTCAGGAAGCCCATCTGCTGCGCCGCCATATCGACTCCATCCTAAGCTCGAACGCAGATGCAAAACTCGTTGTCTATGGCGATTTCAACGACACCTACATGAGCAACACGCTCAAAGCCGTCACAAACTCACCTTCAAAAAATCTTCGCATCACTCCCGTCTATCTCAAGGACTCACAGGATGAGGCATGGACTCACCACTGGTCGGATCAGGATGTCTACTCGCGCATCGATTTCGTGATGACCTCAACCGCGCTTCGCCGCGAGGTTGATTTCGAAGCCTCGCACATCATCGACGATCGACTTTGGAGCAAAGCGTCCGACCACCGGCCGCTACTGGTGGTATTCCGCTGAAGGCATCAGATTTTTGCCAGCACCTCGTCGAACACTCCAAGCGTTTCGTCCAGATCCGCTTCAGTGTGAGCAAGACTCAAAAAGCCGGTTTCATAAGGACTGGGAGCGAGATAGATTCCCTTCTCAAGACATCCCCAGAAGAATTTTTTGAACAAACCGAGATCCTGTTTCATCACATCGGAGACATTGACGATTTCACGATCGGTAAAAAACAAACAGAACATCGATCCCACGCGATGAATCCGGTGCGCGATGCCCCTCGCCTCCATCACGCCGCGCATGCCATTCTCGAAATGCGCACCAAGTTCCTCAAGCCGCGCAAAGCCCGATGGCTTTTCCAACTCACGCAGCTGCGCAAGTCCAGCCGCCATGGCCAGAGGATTACCGGAAAGCGTGCCCGCTTGGTAAACCGGCCCGAGCGGCGCAAGATGATCCATCACATCAGCACGACCGCCAAAGGCCCCAACCGGCAAACCGCCACCGATCACTTTGCCAAAACAACTGAGATCAGGCACGAGGCCTTCAATTCCCTGTACACCCGCCTTGCCCAAACGGAAACCGGTCATGACTTCATCAAAAATCAACAAAGCTCCATATTTTTTGGTGATTGATGAAAGCTGCTGCAAATACCCCGGCCGCGGCAAAACCAATCCCGCGTTGGCCGGATAGGATTCAACGATGATCGCCGCAATATCCTCACCGCGTGCGGCAAAAAGTTTTTCAAGCGCCTCAGGCTCGTTGTAGGGCAACACCACGGTGTTCGATGCCACCGCCCGCGGAACACCCGCCGAGTCGGGCTCGCCATGAGTCAATGCACCCGACCCTGCCGCAACCAACAATGAATCGCTGTGACCATGATAACAGCCGTCAAATTTCACAATCAGGTCACGCCCGGTAAAACCGCGTGCCAGCCGGATCGCCGACATGGTGGCCTCGGTGCCGGAGTTGCACATCCTCACTTTTTCCACCGATGGCACCCAATCGCACACCTTGCGCGCCATCTCGACTTCGAAGGGATTCGGAATGCCAAATGATATGCCACTCTTGGCGACTTCGTGAATCGTGTTGGTGATCACCACCGGCGCATGACCCAAAATGTTCGGCCCCCACGAGCCGATGTAATCGATATAACTCTTGCCATCAATGTCCTCAATCCGACTGCCCGCCGCACGCCGCACAAAAAACGGCTCGCCGCCGACATTGCGGAACGCCCTCACAGGGGAATTCACGCCACCCGGCGTGTAACGCTTGGCCATTTCGAACATCTTATCGGAAAGCGGACCCACGGAATGCATGCGCCGACTTTGCTACAGTCGCCGCCTTCGTCCAATACCGAAACACTCATCCCGCAAATTCCCCGATTCACACCCGATGAAAAAGATTCAGTTTCCAAAAATTCAGTCTAACTTGCCATCCATGAAACCAGCCGTCGCCATGCTCTTGGCCAGCATGTTGATTCTGCCGCTCGCCGCAGAGGTGAAACGCCAACCGCGGAAATCGTTGCTCGATTCGGAACCCGGCGTGGTTTATCTTGAAGAGGCATCGGTAAAACCGCTCGAACTCAAAGTCGCCCGCGAGGCCCCGGTCTTTTCCGACAAGGAAGGCAAACACCAGCTAGGTTTTTTGGCCGCCAACCAAACCGCTCGCATCGAGGCGATCACAGACAAGGTCTATCGCGTCCGCGGCATGGGCCGCCGTGAGGGAATCGCAGGATGGGTCGCGCCCTGGGCCTTCGCGCCAAGCGATCCGAACTTCGTCACGCAACTCAAGAATTTCTACGATCGCCAGATTCAGGTCCAGCAACTCCTGGCCGCCAAACAACTCGCAATTGGCATGACCATGGATGAAGTCGCCCAGGTCCTCGGCAAACCCACCAAAACCAGCAGTCGCAAAACCGAAGCCGGCGAATCCACCCGCTGGGAATTCATAGAGTACGAGGAAATCAAACACTACATCACAAGGATCGACCCCGCCACGGGCAACACTTATCGCCAGCTGTCACACATCACGCAGGAAGAAAAAAGCCGCACGAATGTCGATTTCGAAAACCAATTGGCCAGCGCCATCGAGGAAAGCAAAGATCATACGAAGCGCCACCCGCAAATCACGCTCCTGCCCGTCATGCCCTGGTAAGACCAGGCTGAAAAAACACTTTGCCAGAGAACTTGCCTAATGGTGCCGAAAATCTGTAATGTAACACATGCGTAGTTAATCCGAACCGTCATCCAAACTCATTCCATGATCCGACCATTCGTTCTCCCATCCGCCATATTGCTCATGGCGCTCACCAGCGCACGCAGCCAGGAAACCGACCCCAATAAGACCTCTCTCGAAGCCCTCGCCGCAAACGCGGAGACTTTCGTCAAAGCTCATAACGAGGGCAACGCCGAAGCCATTTCCAAGCTCTTCATCCCCGAAGGTGAAATCATTCTCAGCTCCGGCGAAATCGTCTCAGGTCGTGCCGAAATCCAACAGTTCTACAGCGATCTTTTCTCCGGTGAAATACGGCCACGCGCGGCACTCGAGGCAGGCTCGGTCCGCTTTGTCACCCCCAAACTCGCGATTGAGGATGGCACGCTCCATGTCACCCGCCCCACCGGCGAAGTGATCTCACACCATTACACATCAACCCAAACGCAGCAGGACGACGGCTCATGGCTCACCGCCAGCATCCGCGACGAAATCGAGGATATAGCGCCGGCCAGCGAAAAACTTCTGCCGCTGGAGTGGATGATCGGCGACTGGATCATCGAAAAAAACGGCCTGCGCACCTTTCTCACCTTCAAATGGAGCGATGATGGTCCCTTCATCGACGGCAAGGCGGTCACCGAAATGGCCGGTGAGGAAAACACCAGCAGCACTTATCGCATTGGCTGGAACAACAACCGCAAGAACTATGTCTCATGGGCCTTCGACTCTTTCGGCGGGCACATGACTTCGCAGTGGACGAAAAACAGCAGTGGCTGGTTGCTGCGCGCCTCAGGCGTCACCGCCGATGGCGAAGTGAACCACTCGACCCAAACCATCGAGCCCGATCCCTCACTTCAACACTACACTTGGTCCACGCGCGACCAAACCATAGGCAACAACTCGCTGCCGGATGGATCGGTGCGCGTTGTCAAAAGGCCACCCGACGCCGACGCAACCACCGGCACAAACCAAAACGGAAAATAATTTCACAAACAATCCGACCATGAAATCCACCACCATTTTTCTGTTTGTACCAACCTGCATGCTCACGCTCATAACAGGTACCATGGCCCGCGACTTCGATCGCGGTGACCGCGCTCAACGCCCGAACATCCACCCGCAGTCCCACCAGAACCGCAACCCGATCACGCAATCAATCATCGACACACCTTCACCGCGCCCGAGCAATCGTCCCGAGCTGAACCAAATTCAGCGCCCAAGCCAAAGACCCGCACCGCAAATCCAGCGCCCCACCACCCGCCCGGCACCAATCGAAAGCCCACAAATCAACCGCCCGCAAAATCGCCCGGCGCCCAACGAAGTCCCCCAGCTCACACGCCCGCAAAATCGTCCGGCACCGCAACCACAAACCCTTCAACGGCCGGAAAATTTCCAACGCCCTGAAACCCGCCCAACCCAGCGCCCGAGCCCGAACATCACCAACCGCCCAGAACCCGGCACCTTCAACCGCCCGGAAAATTTCCGCCCACAGGTCCGCCCCGAAGCACTGCCCGGACAAGTCACTTACCCGCGTCCACAAAAACCGCAGACGCTGCCCGGCATCGCCACCAAGCCCGCACCGCAACAACCGGTCACGAAGCCCGGCATTAACTCCCGCCCTGTCCAACGCCCGCAACTCAATTACGCGACCAGCACCAGCACCAACCTGCGCCCTACCACCCGACCATGGTGGGACTCAAACCAATCAATCAACCGACCTATTTACAACCAGACCAACAACCAAATCCAAATCAACAACAACTTCCAAAACAACGTCAACTGGTCAACCGATCGCCGCTACTGGGGCTACAATCCATGGTGGAACCGCCCCACCGTCCGCCCCTGGTACGGCGGATCATGGAACTGCGGATGGAGCAGCAGCTATTATCATCGCCGGCCCTACTTCTCCTACTATGGCGGATACCGCCCATGGCCTGGTTATGTGGTGGTCGAGCAAAACAATGTCGCCAACGCGATCGGTTGGGGCCTCATCGGATGGAGCCTCGGCAAACTGATCTACGATTGCGGCTACCAAAGTTATTACAATCCCTATCCGGTCCAACCGGTGTTAGTCGTCGATCGCACCGTCATCACCTATCAGGAACCAATCACCGTCGTTGCCGCAAAAACCGCACCCAAGGCGGACGATGAAACGGCAAGGATCACCCAAAAATCCGAATCGCTCATCGCCGAATCGCAAGCGGCCTTCAAACAAGAAAACTACCTCGTCGCTCTCGAATCGGCCAACAAGGCAATCGCCGAAGCACCCGGCGATGGCGCGCTTCATGAATACCGTGCGCTCATTCTTTTTGCCCTCGGCAAATTCTCAGAAGCAGCCGGCGTACTCAACCCGGTCCTCGCCGGCGGACCCGGCTGGGACTGGTCCACGATGATCGCCCTCTACAATTCACAGGAAACCTACATGCGCCAACTCGAAGCGCTCAAGGATTACAGCAAGGGCAAACCCAAAGCCGCCGACGCACACTTCTTGCTTGGCTACCACCACATGGTCTGCGGCCACCTCGAGAAAGCCACTGAAGAATTCGAAGCCGCTGCAAAACTTCAACCCGCAGACTCGGTCTCCGCTCAACTGCGCGACCTCACCAAGGCATCCTCGCAAAGCGGCAGCGACGAACCCACCGAGCCAAATGCGGAAAAGGAAGTTGCCCCACAATCCGCACTCCCGCTCGAAAAACTCAGCGGTGCATGGGTCTCCGACAAAGGCGAGGCAGGCACAGTCTCGCTGGTCTTCAAGGACGATGGAAAATTCATCTGGTCTTTCAAAAAAGGCGATCAAAACAACGAGTTCGGTGGCGACTTCAGCATGAACGACAATGGCCTGCTCGTGCTAGATGCCAAGGACAGCCAAATGACCGCCACTGTTTCACAGCCCAAGGAAAACGAACTGAAGTTCGTACTCGCCGGCGGCCCACCCGGTGACCAAGGACTCACTTTCACGCGGAAATAACCCGCTCCGAGCGAAAACAAAAACACGAATAACGAACCCATACACAACACCCACATGAAAAAATACATCGCAGAATTCATCGGCACCTTCTGGCTCGTCTTCGCGGGCTGCGGCAGCGCGATCTTCGCCGCCGCATTCCCCGATGTCGGCATCGGACTCGCCGGCGTTTCACTCGCCTTCGGCCTCACCGTGCTGACCATGGCCTTCGCCATCGGCCACATCTCGGGCTGCCACCTCAACCCAGCGGTCTCGATCGGCCTATGGATCAGCGGGCGCTTCAATGCCAAGGACCTCATCCCCTACATCATCGCCCAAGTCGCAGGCGGCATCGCAGCAGGCGGCGCGCTCTACCTGATCGCGAGCGGCAAGGAAGGATTTACCAACATTGGCAATTTTGCTTCCAATGGCTTCGGGAAATACTCACCCGACAATTATTCGATGGTTGCGTGCTTCATCACGGAAGTCCTCACCACCGCGTTCTTCCTCGTAATCATTCTCGGAGCCACCGCCAAGCGCGCCCCGCAAGGCTTTGCGCCGATCGCCATTGGCCTCGCACTCACGCTCATCCACCTGGTCACGATCCCGATCACCAACTGCTCGGTGAACCCCGCTCGCAGCACCGGCGTCGCAGTCTTCGTCGGCGACTGGGCCGTCTCACAACTCTGGCTGTTCTGGGCCGCACCGATCGCAGGCGCGATCATCGGCGCACTCGTGCATCGCTCGATCGATGACAACGCGGCCTGATTTGTAAAAATATAAACTCATACAAAAACAAAGCCCGCATGGATCACCATGCGGGCTTTGTTGTTGCGGTGTTTGCTCACGCGAGATCAAAGCGATCAAGGTTCATGACCTTGTTCCATGCCGCCACGAAATCCTTTACGAATTTTTCACCGCCATCGGAGCATCCGTAAACCTCGGCCAAAGCGCGAAGCTGCGAGTTGGATCCAAAAACAAGGTCAGCGCGGGTGCCAAACCACTTGAGTTCGCCCGATTTCCGGTCGCGTCCTTCGAACACATCCTCGTCCTTCGAGATCGGCTTCCACTCGGTGGCCATGTCGAGAAGGTTGACGAAGAAGTCGTTACTCAAGACCTCAGGACGCTTGGTGAAGACACCATGCTGCGATTGACCGGAGTTGGCATTCAACACGCGCAGCCCCCCAACAAGGACGGTCATTTCCGGAGCGGTGAGCGTGAGCAACTGCGCCCTATCGACCAACAACTCTTCAGTCGAGACCGAGAATTTCGCCCGCTGATAATTGCGAAACCCATCGGCCACCGGCTCAAGCACCGCAAATGATTCGACATCGGTCTGCTCCTGCGAGGCATCCATGCGACCGGGAGTGAAGGGCACCTTGATTTCAACACCGGCATTCTTCGCGGCCTGCTCAACACCCGCACAGCCTGCCAAAATAATGACATCTGCCAGCGAAACTTTTTTACCACCGCTCTGCGAGCCGTTGAAAGATGCCTGAACACCCTCCAACACCTTGAGCACCTTGGCCAAACGCTCCGGATGATTGACCGCCCAATCTTTTTGCGGAGACAAACGGATGCGAGCGCCATTCGCACCACCGCGCTTGTCGGATCCGCGGAAGGTCGAGGCCGATGCCCACGCGGTGCCGACAAGCTCGGAAACCTTGAGCCCGGAAGCCAAGACCTGCGCCTTGAGCGCGGCAATGTCGGCATCATTGATCAAGGGATGATCCACCGCCGGAATCGGATCCTGCCAAATCAACTCTTCCTTCGGCACATCGGCGCCAAGGTAACGCGCACGCGGACCCATGTCGCGATGCGTCAGCTTGAACCATGCGCGCGCGAACGCGTCGGCAAACTCCGCAGGGTTCTCGAGGAAACGACGCGAAATTTTTTCGTACGCCGGATCAAAGCGCAGCGCGAGGTCGGTGGTCAGCATGGTCGGCACCAATCGCTTCGACGAATCATGCACATGCGGAATGCTCGCCTCAGCACCCTTGGCCACCCACTGGTTCGCACCGGCCGGGCTCTTGGTGAGTTCCCATTCGTATTTGAAGAGGTTCTCAAAGTAATAATTGCTCCATTGCGTCGGCGTCTGCGTCCATGTGACTTCAAGTCCACTGGTGATGGTGTCGCCACCCTTGCCGCTGCCAAAACTGCTCTTCCAACCAAAGCCCTGCTCTTCGATCGGCGATGCTTCGGGATCGGGCCCGACATGCTTGGCATCGCCAGCGCCGTGCGTCTTGCGAAAGGTGTGACCACCGGCAATGAGCGCGACAGTCTCCTCATCATTCATCGCCATGCGCGCGAAGGTCTCACGAATGTCACGAGCCGAGGCGAGTGGATCCGGATTACCGTTGGGACCCTCGGGGTTGACGTAGATCAAGCCCATCTGCACCGCGGCAAGAGGGTTTTCCAATTCGCGATCGCCACTGTAACGCTTGTCGGCAAGCCATTCCTTTTCAGAGCCCCAATAGATGTCCTCTTCCGGTTCCCAAATGTCTTCACGCCCGCCGCCAAAACCGAAGGTCTTGAATCCCATCGAATCCAACGCGACATTTCCCGCCAATATCATCAGGTCGGCCCACGAAATTTTTTGGCCGTACTTTTTCTTGATCGGCCACAGCAAGCGACGCGCCTTGTCGAGGTTGCCGTTGTCCGGCCAACTGTTGAGCGGCGCAAATCGCTGACTCCCGTTACCCGCGCCGCCACGGCCGTCACCAGTACGATAAGTGCCCGCGCTGTGCCACGCCATGCGGATGAACAAAGGTCCATAGTGACCGAAGTCTGCAGGCCACCACTCCTGCGAGTCGGTCATTAAGGCATGCAGATCCTTCTTCACCGCCTCTAGATCGAGGCTCTTGAACTCTGCGCCGTAATCAAAACATTCGCCCATCGGGTCGGACTTGGCAGTGTGCTGATGTAGAATGCGCAGGTTGAGCTGGTTCGGCCACCAGTCGCGGTTCGAGGTGCCGGCCGAGGAGGCCTGACCTCCGGAAACTTGGCCGTGATGGAACGGGCATTTTGATTCGTTGGACATAATTTTTTGGGGACTTGATTGGTTGTTTGGAAGAAATTGCCGAAATTCAGCGCTGAGAACGAAGATGGACCAACCCTACCTATTCGAAAAATATTTAATTTGAATTCTTGCCATCGGAAATTCCTATGGGAAAAGACCCCATGGACCTGAGGCAACTTGAATACTTCATGGCGATCGCGCACGAAGGTTCGATCAGCGGCGCCGCCCGCAAGATCCGCGTCGCGCAACCCACCCTCAGCCAGCAGTTGCGAAACCTCGAAGAGGAACTTGGCGAGCCGCTGCTGCAACGCAAACCGCGCGGCGTCGAGCCCACCGCCGCAGGCATAATCCTGCTCGAACACGCCAAGTTGCTCATCGACGAAAGCGCCCGACTGCGCAACCGATTCGACAAACGCCGCGAAATCCAACAAGGGCGCCTGACCCTCGGCATCATCCCCACGATCGCACCCTACCTGCTCAATCGAATCCTACCGTCCTTCAAACGCACTCATTCGCAAATCGACATCCACATTCGCGAGGCAAAAACCAACGAACTCATCCAGCTCGCGGTCGATGGCTCGATCGAGTTCGCCATCACCAGCGACATCAATTCCCACGACCGCAAAAAATGGTCGCTCACCGTGCGTGAGTTGTTTCGCGAAGCGCTCGTTCTCGCGGCGCCCCGTTCAAGTCCAATCGCGCGATCAGCGCAGGCACTGAAACCAGCCGATCTCGATACCGCAAAAATCATCCACCTCGGCGAAGGCCATTGCCTTGCCGAACAAACCCGCAAGCTCTGCCGCACGATCAAAGGCCAAGCGGGGCTCGAGTGCGATCAACTCGAAACCGCCATGGCTATGGTCGCGGCGGAAATGGGCTGCGCGATCGTGCCGGAACTTTCAATCCGCTCGCGAAACATCGATGCGGTAAGTTTCCGACCCTTTGCCCAACCCACGCCTGAGCGCCGCATCAACCTCGTGAAAAAACGCGCCATTCCGCTCACCAACGCGGCGAAAGAATTCATCAGCCTCGTCTGCAAGCTTACGGCCTGAATCAGCTGATCTTGTCGGCGCCGAAGTACGGCACCAACGCGGCAGGAATGCGCACCGATCCGTCCGGCTGCTGGCACTGCTCAAGCAAGGCCACATACAAACGCGGTAACGCAGTGCCCGAGCCATTGAGCGTGTGCGGAAAACGGTTTTTCCCCTCCTCATCCTTGAAGCGTAACTTCATGCGGCGCGCTTGGTAATCAGTGAAACACGAGCAACTCGAAACTTCCAGGTACTTGCCATGACCCGGCGCCCAAACCTCGATGTCGTAAGTCTTGGCCGATGAAAAACCGATGTCGCCCGAGCACAACTCGATGACGCGATAATGCAGCCCAAGTTTTTGCAGAATCGATTCGGCGTGACCAGTGAGCTGCTCCAACACCTCAAAGCCTTTGTCGGGATGCACGATCTGAACGAGCTCAACCTTATCGAATTGATGCATGCGAATGATGCCCTTGTTGTCACGCCCCGCGGACCCCGCCTCGCGGCGAAAACACGGCGTGTAAGCAACCATTTTCACCGGTAACTCAGACTCGGTGAGAATCATGTCGCGGTAAAGATTGGTCACCGGCACCTCGGCGGTTGGCGCAAGAAACACGCGGTTGATCCCATCCTCGCCCGGGTCCGTGCCGTACATGTCGTCCTCAAACTTCGGCAGCTGCCCGGTGCCCTCCATGCACTCGCGCTTCACGAGATGCGGCACATTCACTTCCTCGTATCCATTCGCAGCCTGCGTGTCCAAAAGGAAGCTGATCAATGCCCGCTCAAGACGCGCACCAAGCCCGCGGTACACCACGAAGCCGGAACCCGCGACACGCGTGCCGTCATCCCAATTGATCAAGCCATGCCGCATAGCGATTTCGACATGATCCTTCGCATCGGCGATCGCCGGTTTTTCTCCCCACTCGCGCACCACCGGATTGGCCGATTCGTCACTGCCCACCGGGCAGGCATCATGCGTCAGGTTTGGAATGTTCAACAAAAGATCCGCCTGCTCGGCCGCGGCATCTTCGGCGACGACATCGAGGGCTACGATCTGTTCGTTGATCCCGCGCACCTCGGCTTCGATCGCAGCGGTGTCCTCGCCCTTGCCCTTGAGCATTCCGATCTGTTTTGAAATCGTCTTGCGCGAATTTTGCAGCTGCTGCTTTTCGGTCTCGGCCTTGCGGCGCTTCTCATCGCAGGCAAGCACCGCGTCGACGAGTTTCCAGTGATCACCACCGCGGAGCTTGAGGCGTTCTTGGATGGCGGCGGTGTTTTCGCGGATGACGCGGATGTCGAGCATGGCGAGCCGACTTTCATGGCCATCGGGGTCTGGAATCAACGCGAATTTTCGCCGAATGCCCGATGCCACCAGCACGCTCGGCCCGTCACGCTGCCCGCGGCCGCAAATTTTGCCTTGGATGGCCCGCAATCCACACCCTAGACTGCGCTCAACTCCGCGACCTTCATGTCCAAAAAAGAATTCACCATCCTCAACAAGCTCGGCATCCATGCCCGCCCTGCGGCGCAGTTCGTGAAGATGGCGAACCGCTTTCAATCCGACATCTTTGTCGAAAAGGACGGCGAGGAAGTGGATGGCAAAAGCATCATGGGCCTGATGATGCTGGCCGCCGGTCATGGCTCGGTCATCACCGTCAGCGCCGAAGGCGCCGATGCGGAAGAAGCCCTCGCCGCGCTCGAGGATCTGATCTCGCGCAAGTTCGAGGAGGATTGAGCCTCGGCTTTATCGGCCAATCAGTGCTGGTGTTTGTCGCCGCACCCGCAACCGCCGCCGCATCCCGGTCCGCCACCACCCTTGCGCGCAAGACGCACGAGGAAGACCAATGCCGTGATAGCCACAATGCCTGCCGCTGTGTAAGTTTGCCAGTCCATGTCAGAGTCCGATCAAACGGCCGAATTGATAGATCGTCAATGAAGCAAGATACGCGAAGGCCGACATGAACACAAACTGCCCGACCGCCCATTTCCAAGAACCCGACTCTTTTGCCACGACCACCGATGTCGGCAGGCACTGCAGAGCGTAAATGTAAAAGATCAGCAGCGAGATCATCGCCAAGGGCGTGAACAAAGGCCTACCATCCGGCCATTTCGCTTTGGCCAAACGATCACGCAACGTGGCGCGCGCTTCTTCCTCACTTCCCTCACCCTCATCAACGCGGAACATGACGGCCATCGAGGAGTTGAAAACCTCGCGCGCCGCAAACGATGTCAGAATCGCCGTGCCAACCCGGCCATCAAATCCGAGCGGCTTAACCATCGGCTCGATAAAGGCACCCATGCGCCCCATCGCGCTGTGCGCCAGCGCGTCTGCATCATCGCCCTCGCTTTTTGGATAGGTTCCCAAGGCCCACAACAAAATCGAAAGCCCAAGAATCAGCGTGCCGGCCTTGGCAACGAAAGCACCACCACGCTCGATCACATGGCGGAAAATGTATGACCACTGCGGCATCCGGTACGGCGGCAACTCGAGAATGAAATGCGAACCACCGGTTTCCGGTCCAAGTTTCTTTCTCAACAAACGGGCCACAACAAATGCTGTGACAGTGCCCGTGACATAAATTGCAAACAACAACAAAGCCTCTTTCCACGAGCCTTCAGCCTCGCCCATCAACAAAGGCACAATCAGAAAATAAACCGGCAACCGCGCCGAGCAACTCATCCAAGGCGTGATAAAAATC
>CAZXHZ010000134.1:0-4712 GCA_964639755.1 uncultured Luteolibacter sp.
TTTCACGCTACTCGAGATGACAGTGGTGATCATGGTCCTTCTCGCGCTCATCGGCATCAGCATGTACTCGGCAGGATCGGTCACCGCATGGCGCAGAGGCCGCGAGGCGTCGGACAAATTGCTAAGCGTGCAAACCGCACAAAGGATTTACCTCTCGGATCACCCGACCGCCGATGTCAGTAGCCTCACGGCCTCCATGCTCATCCCCTACCTGCCGGATCGCGCTACCGCCATCCCGACGGTGACCTCACTCGAAGACGCGGAACTCGCGATCAAATTGAATGTTTTTCCGCCAATAGTCGTCAACCATTCAGGCGCCGTATACGACCCCTCTGGCAACAACAAGGACTCCCTCTGGGATGTTGGAGAATGAAACTCGCACTCACAACCATCATCGCATTCGCACTCGCCACATCGGCCAGCATTGCGGAAATGCGCCACATCGGCGAGTTCATCCTCGTTTCCCGGTCGAAAATTACCGGCGAAAAACACCAGCCCATGCCGATCAAGCCAATGGTCTTTCATGTTTCGACCGATGGCGTTCAAGTGCAGGTAAAACTCGATGACAACGAAGATACTAACATTTTCCATGTCTATGCCTCCCAAGGCATCGGGCGCCTGAACAAGGAAAACAACACGCTAGAAATCGTCCCGGGCATACAAGCATCCAGCAACAAAGGCGGCGAGCTCCGCCACATCAGACTCACCACCGGGGAAATGACAATCACGACATTCCCCGCGCGATCGGATCAGGCGGTCGTGATTCACGCCGTCGCCGTCGACAAAAACAAACCCGTTGCGCAAGCCACGAACCCATCGAATGAGCCATGAACAATGATACACCTTCCGCCGAAACGAATGCCGCAGAAAAGCCCGCATGCTCGTGCAAGGCCTACCCCTTCCTCTTGCTCGCAAGCACGACCATCGCCGCTGTTTTCTGTTTCATGTATGTCACCAAGCCGACGAACCCGCCTGCAATTCAAGCGCCCGTCCCTGCAATCGTAAGCGCACTACCAAAAAGCGAGCCAACGATCAAAGCAACTCCGCCCGAAGCAAAGCTTCTGCCCGATCCCTCAAAGCTCCCCGGCGATCAGCAGGCACCCGCCGCAGAAACTCCAAACAATGAGCTCAACCAAATCCCCAGCGAACCCAACCCCGCACAACCATGAAAACAATCCCCATCATCTGCACCCTCGCACTCTCTGTGATGACCGCGTTTTTCGTGAAAGCGTGGTGGCCGATACGTGACATGGGCTGTGATCTCAAGACAATCCAACCAAAGACATTTGCCAGCCTTGCCTCTCCTGTGATTCCGCACATCAAAATCAAACAACCTGCACCCGCCATCGTTGCAATCAAAGCAGAGCAAGCCGCACCCGATACCGAATCCGTCAATATCGACAAAAAAACCCTCGACTCTCTCATCGACGAAATCCAGCGCCTCGGCAAAAGCAACGAAACCCTGCGCGATCAACTCGCCGAGTTGAACCGCGACCTAATGCAGCTGGAGTTCCGCGTCGATACCCACTCGGAATCATTCCGCCCCCTACCTGTCAGTGAAGAGCAAATCGCCAACAGCTCGGAAAAATCGATCGAGGAAGAAACCAGCCTGCTTCCTCCTCTGATGAATTGAAACACCACGGCACGAACCAGCGCCGTAGAAACAAGACAGATTATTTCTGCTTGGAATTATCGAAGGCCGCATCAAAAGCCGCGCCACTAACCGGGAAATCAAGGCTTCTTACGAAAGATGCAGCCTCAGTGCCACCATGCACGCGATCCATGCGGATGTCCTCCCACTCGACCGAAAGCGGACCTTGATAACCGATGTCGTTGAGGGCGACGATGATATCCTCGAACTCGATGTCGCCACGACCGGGTGAGCGGAAGTCCCAGAAGCGGCGAGCATCACCGAAGTTGGTGTGACCACCAAAAACTCCCACCGTGCCATCACCATGGCCCCACCACGCGTCCTTGATGTGAACATGGTAGATGCGCTCGGCAAACTCGCGGATGAACTTCACATAATCCACACCTTGGTAGCCGAGATGCGACGGATCGTAGTTGAATCCAAATCGCTTGTGATACCCTACCGCCTCGAGCGCGCGTTTGGCCGATGCAATATCGAAGGCAATCTCTGTCGGATGAACCTCAAGCGCGAAATTCACATTCGCTTTATCAAAGGCATCAAGAATAGGCAGCCAACGCTTGGCAAAGTCCTTGTAGCCCTTGTCGTAATACTCCTGCGAAGTCGGCGGAAAAGCATAGATCGAATGCCAGATCGACGAACCGGTGAAACCATTGACCACTGCCGGAATGACAACATCATCACCCAATGGTCTTGCATCAAAAAACGCCCGCGCCGCCTTGGCCGTCGTGATCATTTTTTTGGCCGCACGCTTACGCACACCTTCAGGATCACCATCACCCCACACATCCGCCGGCAAAATTGCCTTGTGCCTCGAGTCAATCGGATCGCACACGGCCTGACCCACAAGATGATTGGAAATCGCATGACAGGTCAGTCCATGATCCGCGAGCAACTCCCACTTCTGGCGTACATACGATTTGCTTGATGCTGCGGCATCGACATCAAAGTGATCGCCCCAGCAGGCAAGCTCCAATCCGTCGTAGCCCATCTCGTAGGCCAGCGCAGCTAGTTTTTCGAGCGAAAGATCGGCCCATTGGCCTGTAAAAAGTGTGACGGGGCGTGACATATTATTGATTAATTAACGAAGCCATCGTCTCAAAACCGCATCCGACATCAACTAAAATCTATCAATTCAATCATCCGCGATTGCGGCATTTGGCTGATTCTATATTCAATTTGTACATTAATGCACGGTAGATATGTGTGCCCCAATTTCCATTTTGTCATGATCTAACAATATCAAGTATCTTTCCATGCTTGGCACACACAAAATTCCAGTAAATGGTTAAGCCATGCATTCGGCATCATACCTTAAGGATCTCTTCGGGCTTACTGGCAAAACCGCAGTCATCATCGGCGGAACGGGAGAACTTTGCGGCACCATGGCTATCGGACTCGCGCGCGCAGGCGCGGAGGTCGTGCTCGGCGGCCGCATCCCCGAAAAAGCAGAGAAACGCCTTGCCGAAATCGAATCGTTTGGCGGCGAAGGATACTTCGTCCCGGTCGATGTGACCTCACGCGACTCGCTCCACCACCTGCTCGATACGGTCCTCGAGCGATCGGGCAAGGTCGATATCCTCATCAACGGCGCGGGCACCAATTCCCCCACTCCATTTCTCGACATCCCGGAAGACGAATACCAACGCATCATCGATACCAACCTCACCGCGATCTTCCGTGCCTGCCAGGTCTTCGGCCGCCACTTCCTTGAACAAGCCCAACCGGCATCGATCATCAATCTCGGCTCGATCTCAGGGCTCAACCCGTCATCTCGCGCGTTCACCTACTCAGCATCGAAAGCCGCCGTTCACAACCTCACCCGCAACCTCGCCCGCGAATGGGCCGACAAGGACATCCGCGTCAACACACTCGTGCCGGGATTCTTTCCCGCCGAACAAAACCGCAAGGTGCTCGATGAATCCCGCGTGCTCGACATCCTGCGCCAAACACCGGCCTCACGCTTCGGCAATGCCGAAGAACTCATCGGCGCCACGCTTCTGCTCGCCTCATCCAAAGCCGGCTCATTCATCACCGGCACCGAGATCATCGTCGATGGCGGCTTCCACTCGATGACGATTTGATCATCATCAATTTCAAAAACAAAAAACGCCCGACTCCTTTTCGAAGTCGGGCGTTTGTTTTGAATCGCTCGACTTATTCGCCGAGACCAAAGCGCACGAAGCGGGTCACCGTGAAGGTGTCGCCGAGCTCCTTGCCCTTAGCTTCGAGGAATTGCGTGACCGTGACCTTGTCATCCTTCACGAAAGCCTGCTCGAGGAAGCAGTTCTCGGCGTAAAACTTGCCGACCTGACCCTTGAGGATGTTCTCGATGATGTTTGCCGGCTTGCCGCTGTCGGCAAGACGCGCGCGGAAGATCTCCTTCTCAGCCTCGACGACCGACTCGGGGATATCATTGCGCGACAGGCCCTTCGGTGCGCAGGCGGCGATGTGCAAGGTGAGGTCCTTGACCATGTCGCGGAAGGCATCGCTCTTGGCCGAATCGGGCTTGGTGGTGCCGACTTCGATGAGCACGCCAACCTTGCCAGGAGGATGGATGTAATAAGAAATCACACCACCGGGAGCGGCATCGTAACGCACATACTTGCGGAACTGCAGGTTTTCACCCACTTCCACCACCTTGGCCTTCACGGTGTCCTCGATGCTGTACTCGCCCATCGAAACCGCCAGCGCCGCAGCGTGGTCGGCCGCGTTGGCGGACTCAAGGGCATCGGCGATCTGGTTCACGAAGGCCTGGAAGTTTTCGTTCTTCGAAACGAAGTCGGTCTCGCAGTTGACCTCGAGCAAGATGCCCGAAGCGCCATTCGCGGCAACTCGGGCGGTGATGATGCCCTCGTTGGCGGCGCGGTCGGCCTTGGCACCGGCCTTGGCGATGCCGCGCTCGCGGAGCAGCTTGATGGAGGCTTCAAGATCGCCGTTGGTTTCGGTGAGGACCTTCTTGCAGTCCATCATCCCGGCATTGGTCTTGTCGCGGAGTTCTTTGACAATTGCAGCAGTAATCATGTGTGAAATTTCAGTGAAGTTGTTTTTTCGCAAAACACCA
>CAZXHZ010000135.1:0-8182 GCA_964639755.1 uncultured Luteolibacter sp.
CGCTTGCCGAAAAAGTCCTCGGCATCGCGCGAGATTTTTTCGTCGGGCAGCGTGGTGACGCGAAACATTTCGCCTGCCCCTTCGCAATCGCTGGCGGTGATGATCGGCGTGTGGACATGCACAAAGTCGCGCTCTTGGAAAAAGCGATGAATCGCAAAAGCCATGCGGCTGCGCGTGCGAAATACCGCGCCGTGAAGGTTGGTGCGCGGACGCAGGTGGGCGATCGAGCGCAAAAACTCCGCGCTGTGACCTTTTTTCTGCAGTGGATAATCCTCCGGCACGCCGCCAACGAGGCGGATCGATGTCGCCTGCAATTCCCATTTTTGTCCGGCCGCAGGTGATGGCACGAGCTTGCCCCACACCTCGACCGAAGCGCCGGTGTTCATCGCCGCTAGCTCGTCGCTGCCAGGAATGCCGGCATCGGCAACGACCTGCAAGTTGGCGAGGCAAGTGCCGTCGTTGATCTCCAAAAATGAAAACGCCTTCGAGTCGCGGCGCGTGCGCACCCAACCGGCGATGTGAATTTCATCACAAGGCTCATCACGCAAAAGCACGCGTTTGATCAATGTTCGCATGCACTTGAATAGGCTGGCGGCAGCGAATTGTCAAAGCGGCTACATACAGCTCTTTGAAGAAAGATTTACCGCAAAGCCGCAGAGGTCGCCAAGGGACGCAGAGAAGAAGAGTGAGAGGTTGTTTGTTAGGTGTTATTGGGGGGAACATGTGAAAGATGGAGATTCGGCTTCTTCTCTTGAATCTCGCTTCATGAAGTCTTGTCTCTTTTAGCAGCGGGGCGATACGGCTCCGCCGCGCCGACTCCTTCAAAAAATTGTTGAAGCTCAATTGCCTTGATTGCTTCACTTCGGCATGATCGGGACGTTCCAGCCTGCAAGGTCGGAAGGTTTCACTTTCTTCGCATGACCACGGAAAGAAAAGTTGCTGGGGCGGTAGGGCCCGACAAACGAGATGTCGAGGGCAGGCTTGATTTCTTTCTCCATGCCTACAGCCCAGAAGATGCCGTTAATGATAAGGCGACGGTAATTTTCGTCGAGAATGTCTAGCGAAGCTCCCTGTGTGCTGTGGAATACCCGGTGGGTACTGCCATCCGCGGATTTGTAGTGGCGTGTCCATGTTGATGCTATCGGCGGTTTCGTGGTATCGGCTTTCGCATCGGGATTCATCGAGACTAGTGGTTGAGAAGTGGTGAGCACGGTGAAATCAGGGCCCGGGTTGCTAACATAGGCACCGGCGTGGCAGAAAGCAATTTCACCCACGCCTGTTAGAATGATATGGCTGCGCTGGGATGGAACGGTTTCGATGCGCGTGCCCTGCTTATGATTGATGCCATAGTGGCCGACCCAAGTGTTGCCGAGAATCTGGCGGCCAAAACCGTCTTCGTATCCAGCAGCTCTGGAATTGAAGTCGTATTTCGCATATGTCGATTCCAGCGGGATTTTAAACGCGTGGGATGATGTGCGCAACCCAACAACTGGACCGCCGCGATCGAGATAAGCAACGATTTTGGCCATCTGATCATCAGGTAAGTTGAGGAAACGCGCAAAGATAACGAAAAGGTCGGCATTTTCCAGCGCCTCAAGTCCCGAAACCCGCGACGCCCCCGCCTCAATAAAACCATTATTGTCCACGCCAAATACTACAGTGCACTTAAATCCGTGATGCTTCGCGAGAATGCGGGCAAGCGCTGGGCATGTCTCTTCAGCACGATACTCGTGATCGCTAGCAAGAAACACGATGTGCCTGCCATAGCCGGGGCCGGAGTCACTTTGGTAAACAATAGCGGATGCCTGAGCCGCGCTCGCGGTCATAGCGCAAACGAAAAGCATGCGCAGAATGTTCATGGGGTGGGATCAGAATTTTCCATCGGGTGATCCCTAAGGAGTTCCTCGGGTTTCCAAAAAACCGTGCGATCCTTGTTTGCGGCACGGACTTTACTGACGCTTTCCGGTTTCACCGGGGCTGCCTTGTTGCCCCAAGAGTTTCTAACATAGGTGAGTACATCCGCGACCTCAGCGTCTTTAAGAAGCGCCTCGAATGGCGTCATCGGAGGCACGCCCTTGGCTGGATCATATACCTTGCCGTTCACCTCAATCTGCCCCCAAAGGCCGTTGAGAGTGAGCTTGATGAGGCGCTCATCGCTACCGGACACCCACGAGCTGCCAGCAAGCGGCGGATACACCGAGTCCAATCCCTTGCCATGTGGCTGATGGCAGGTGGCGCAGTGGGCATCGCGATGATAGATCTCGGCACCACGGCGATAAGCCTCGGCGGCGGAGCCGGTCAAATGCGGTGGAACTTCAAATTGGAGTTTTTCCTCGTTAACAGTCGTCGCTGAAAGTGTTTTCCCCTTGGTCGGATCAGCAGGGCCCCAAAAGTGTTTCACGGTGGCTGCCGCCATGCGAGCATGCTTCTCGGGAGAATCCAAAAGAGACTTGAGAAGTTCCTGCTCGCGGATATTGAGCCGCTGAAACAGCCACAAAGCCTCCAATAGCGGATGGGCGTGTTCCGCTTTCTTTGGATCAAATTGTTTTATCCATTGGCGCACCGCTGTTTCCACTTCCTCTGGATTATGTTCGCTCAACTCGATGCGGGCACGCTCACGGACACCGTCAATCGGATGTTTTAACACATCCAACAAGACGGTGACGGTTTGTCCATCGATAGCCACCGGCTTCTGAAGTGGGCGATCCTTATAGATCATGCGGAAGATGCGACCATGCTTGTTGTCGCGGCTGGGATCACGCATGTTGTGCTGCATGTGTCCGATGATCGCGTTTTGCCAGTCTGCAATGTAAAGCGCACCATCAGAACCAACCCGGGCGTCGGAGGGACGAAAGTTCTGGTCATCGCTGCGGAGAAAATCTGGGGTAGGTGTACCCCAAATTTCGCCTGGCTTGTAGTTCGTTTTCCCCTCGGTATAGCCATCGCGGTGGAGATCGTAGCGATAGATGCCGAGGTATCCGATTACATTGCAAATGAAGAAATCCTGCTGGTGATCATCGGGAAAATTGGCACTGGAGAGGATGGTACTGGCGGGTACGGGACGCGACTGTTGCGTGAGCAGGGGGAACATCTTGAACCCTTCCCCGTGCGGTCTCACCTGACGCGCGCGGCCGCTGGTACCATCGGTAGCAAAGAGATACCCCCAGCGATCGAAGCTGTTGCCATGGGGATTCGGGCCATTGGCCGCGATGAAAGAGATGGTGAAGCGGCGCGGATCGAAGCGGTACATGCCCGATTCAGGCGTTGCAAGCGAAGGCCCCCACGGATGCTCGTAGTTGTGCCGAAGAAATACCCCACTCTGCCAGTAAAGACCACCGTCCGGGCCGATCATGAAATTGTTCGCCGCATGGTGTGTGTCCGCCGAGCCGGTGGCTTGAAGAAGAACAAGGCGGATGTCCGCCTTATCGTCGCCGTCTGTGTCCTTGAGAAAGAGGATATCCGGCTGCGATGCCACAATCACGCCGCCACCCCAGAATGCGAAGCCGAGCGGGTTGTGCACTTTGGCAAATTCGATCGCCTTGTCCGCAACGCCGTCGTGGTTCTCATCGGGTAGGATCAGCAAGCTGTCGGTCATCTGCTTGAGTGGCTCCCATTTCGGATAGGTACTCCAGCATGCGGCCCACAATCGACCCTTGGTATCGACTTGCAATTGTACCGGATTGGCCAATGCCGGAAACATTGATTCGTCGGCAAAAAGGTTGACCGAGAAGCCTTCTTGAACTCGCAACTTGGCAAGACTTTCCTTGCCGCTGAGGTAATGGGCGCCCCCCTCTTTTTTCGCATTCAAGCTATTGTTGTCGTCACTGAGGTTGGAAATCACCTCGACGGGCTTCGGGACATTCGAGTCGTCCACCTCAAAGCTGCGTCCCTGTGCAACGGCATGAATTTTTGCATCGCGGTTGGAGGTCATCACATCGAGCATCACCAGCTCATGTTCAAGCACCTCGCGGTTTGTCTGGCCTTTCACGAAACGCAAGCCCGAGCGAGTGCCCCAGATATTGTTCTCGTCCATTGCGCGAAAGCGGTTGTGCCAGTGCCAGTCCTTGTCGAGCACCGCTTGGCGCAGCGCTTCCATGGCTGGAGTGGAGGCCACCTTGGCCCCAATGACTGCCGAGGCGATGATCTCGCCAAGCTGGCGGTAGCCTTCCGGTAACAAATGGATGCCATTCATCGTGAGTGGAGATTCCGCCTTAGCATAAAGTTCCTTGGAAGGAATGAAGAGATCAATAAAGGTGACCCCGTTGTCCTGAGCGACCTGTTTGATAGCATCGGTGTAGAGTGCGAGGTTGGCATTGCTGACCCTGCCGTCTGGTAGCTGCGGATCGCCGAGATTCTCGTGCGCAATAGGAGAGAACAAAACAACGCGCGGCGCGCATTCGCCGTTGAATTTCGAATTCAGGTATTTGCCCACCATATCAGTGAGATCGCTCTTAAACTGCCCGAGCTTTGCCTCTCCACCAAAAGATTCATTATAGCCAAAGAAGACGAAGACCACGTCAGCCTTACATCGGGCCAGATAATCTTCAACCGTGGGCACGCCCTTGCTGCGGGGACGTGATGTCACCGTATCCCCAGCGACAGCGCAGTTGCGAAACGTGAGCTTTTTCCCGACCATGCGGCTTTGGATAAGTGTCTCCATCCAGCCATCATGCTGCATGCGGTCTGCAAGGCCGTTGCCGATCAGACAAACCACATCATCCTGCCGAAGTGGCAGTTGGGCTAATGCGGAGAACGGATAAGCAAGCGCAAGGCATAGCAGAAAGACCAGCCGGTGGGAACTGGATGTGGTAAAGCAAGCAACACGATGCATCATTGCTATAAACGTGGAAATTTTGATGGATATTTCAGAAGTTCCCACCAGAAAACATTTTATAGGTTCGTAAAGGATTAATCTCAGCAATTTCAAAGATGAAGCGGATGTTCCTCGGCCTCTCTTTTTCTACTTTTATCTGCCTCACCCTCTCCACATCTCTTGGCTGCCTTGAGGGCTTCGCAGTATAAACTTTTCCGAAAATCGCTCACTCCGCCGGCAGCGACTTGTGGGATCCGTCGCAGAGCGGTGGATTGGCGCTGTTCTTGCACTGGCACCACCAGACGGTGGTTTTTTCCGCGACTTCGTATTTCACGGGTTGCAGACCCGTGCCTTTATGGGAGCCGTCGCAGAAGGGCTGATGCGTTGAGCGCCCGCAGGAGCACCACCAATAGGTACCTGCTTCAACTTCGAGAGCCATTGGTTTCCTGTCGCAAATGATCGGTTGTTCGGCCATGGCAGGATATCCAACACATTTTTTTGCTCAATGCGAGGTCGAAACCGTCCACTCCGATTTGCTGTCGGAATTTGCGGCCTTTGTTTCATCGGTCGGCTCGGGTGCCGCAGTTTTGGCCGAGGCCGCATCGGTCGGACGATAGCGCTGCACTGATTGCGGGGTCACGAATGTGAGGCCGAGCCAGAGCAGCAATGCCGCCGAGTAAATGACGATGAAAGAGCGGAGTTTCATGAGTGCTTCGAAAATATTGAATATCAACTATTTGTGATTTTGTGCACTTTCATGCGTTATGGCAATCTCCAACTGCAGGACGGCTCGGGATCAAAAGGGATTGTCGCGACCCGCCGCGATCGCTAGGTTTTCCCCACGGGGGCGCGGTCACAGCCCTGCCCCGCTCAATAATCACGACATCAGCAAGCACCATGGGAATTTTCAGCAAGCCGAGCCTGCGCAGCCAAGACCGACGCGATGACATTCCGGAAGGCCTTTGGAACAAATGTCCTGACTGCGGCGCGATGGTCCACAATCTCGAGCTGCAGCAGAACCTCCATGTGTGCCCGCACTGCTCGCATCATTTCCTGATCGGTTCGCGCGAACGCATCCTCATGCTGGCCGATACGGACTCATTTGAGGAAACCGAGACCGACCTCATTTCCGCCAACCCGCTCGGCTTCCAAGGCTACGCCGAAAAAACCGCCGCCCTGCGCGCCAAGACCGGCCTCGACGACGCGGTGGTGAGCGGCCGCCTCAGCATCGATGGCAACCGCGCGATGATCGCCGTGATGGACTTCAAATTTTTTGCCGGCTCGATGGGCTCGGTGGTCGGTGAGAAAATCACCCGCGCGATCGAAACAGCCATCGCCGAAAAACGCGGCGTGATCATCGTCTCGGCATCGTCCGGCGCACGCATGCAGGAAGGGATGCTCTCGCTGATGCAAATGGCTAAGACCTGCGGTGCCTTGGCCCGACTCTCCGAAGCGAAGCTGCCCTTCATTTCCCTGCTCACCCACCCGACCACCGGCGGCGTGACCGCCTCCTTTGCGACCATTGGCGACATCAACCTCGCCGAACCGAAATGCATGATCGGTTTCGCGGGACCGCGGGTGGTCAAGGAAACCACCCACCAAAATTTGCCGCCCGGTTTCCAAACCGCCGAGTTCATGCTCGAGCACGGCCTTGTCGATGCGATCGTCCATCGCGGCAAACTCCGCGAGCGCCTCGCCAGCCTGCTGTCCTACATGATGCCGCGCTGAAATGATGCCGCGCCCTGCGCGCAAGTCGCATCACCACTTGCGTAAGGCCAACCGATGGTCAAAGCTCCGCCCGTGCTCGCGAAACGAATCATCCCCTGCCTCGATGTCACTGATGGCCGCGTGGTCAAGGGCGTGAATTTTGTCGACCTCATCGACGCCGGTGATCCGGTCGAATGCGCGATGGCGTACAACGCGCAAGAGGCGGACGAGCTGGTCTTTCTCGACATCACCGCCTCGTCCGACAAGCGCCGCACGATGGTCGATGTCGTGAGCCGCACCGCCGAACATTGTTTCATCCCGCTCACGGTCGGCGGCGGCATTCGCACGGTCGATGACATGCGCGAAATGCTGCTCGCCGGCGCGGACAAGGTTGGCATCAACACCGCCGCGGTGAAAAACCCGGGCCTGATCGATGCCGGCGCCAAAGCCTTCGGCAGCCAGTGCATCGTCGTCGCGATCGATGCCAAGCGCGAAGGTCCAGGCAAATGGGGCGTCTATACCCACGGTGGTCGCACCCCCGTCGGCCTCGACGCGGTCGAATGGGCTCGCGAAGTCTGGCGCCGCGGCGCTGGCGAAATCCTTCTCACCAGCATGGACGCGGATGGCACCCAGGCCGGCTACGACATCGAGCTCACCGCCGCAGTTTCCTCCGTCGTCGGTATCCCGGTCATCGCCAGCGGCGGCGCCGGAAACCTCCAGCACATGGTCGAGGTCCTCGATGCCGGCAAGGCCGATGCCGTACTTGCAGCAAGCATTTTTCACTTCGGCAAGCACACGGTCGGCGAGGCCAAGCGGCATTTTGCCGAGCGTGGGATCCCGGTGCGCCCGGCGCATTGAGGGAGAGGGATTGGTTATTGGTTAAAGGTTAAGGGTTATTGGGGAGGAGGAAGAGAATAGAGAAGCGGCTTCTTCATTGGGGAGCGCTGGCGTCTCGCCGGCCGTGTCCTGCATCTTGCGGGACACCTCTTCATAGGGCGCTGCTTTTCAAGCGCCATGCCCCTCTTCAATCTTTTCATTTCTGAAAGTGTCGGCGCCGCGGGCCGCGTCGCCCTATCGGTTAAAAACCCATCATCATATCCAGATATGATGATTTGATTCTTGAAATCACAGCTTTGGGGGCTATTTTCCCCGCATGATTCAAGCCGACCCCACCCGGGAACTTTGCGATGCCTTGGCCGAAAGGATTTTGGTGCTCGATGGCGCCATGGGCACGACGATCCGCACCTACGGGCTCAACGAAAGCGACGCCCGCGGCGAGCGCTTTGCCGATAGCGAAAAGGACCTGCTCAACAATGGCGACATTCTGAGCCTCACCCGCCCGGATGTGATCGGCGACATTCACAAGCGTTTCTATGAAGCGGGCTCTGACATCTGCGAGACCAACACCTTCTCCGCCACCAGCATCGCGCAGAGCGAATTCTTCGTCGAGGACCCGCGCGAAAAGGGCGGACGCGAAGACCCGGAATTTTTCCAGAAGATCATCGAGGATCCGTTTCTCAACGAACTCGCTTGGGAAATGAATGTCGAGTCGGCCAAGCTCTGCCGCAAGTGGGCCGATGCTGTCGGCAGCGACACCGGTCGCAAGCGCTATGTCGCCGGCGCGATCGGGCCGCTCACGGTTTCGCTCACCAACTCGCCCGA
>CAZXHZ010000136.1:0-13803 GCA_964639755.1 uncultured Luteolibacter sp.
GGTGCGATCAAGAACCTCACCGACTTCGGTGCCTTCGTCGATCTCCAAGGCATGGACGGCCTTCTCCACATCACCGACATGTCGTGGGGCCGCATCAACCATCCTTCCGAGCTGCTGCACATCGGCCAAGCCGTCGATGTCGTCATTCTCGATGTTGATCGCGAGAAAGAGCGTGTTTCGCTCGGCCTTAAGCAGATGTCCGAAAACCCATGGGAAGACATCGAGCGCAAGTACCCGATCGGTCAGCGCGTCAAAGGTCGCGTGACCAAGCTCCTTCCTTACGGTGCGTTCATCGAAATCGAGCGCGGCGTCGAAGGCCTCGTCCACGTTTCCGAACTCTCGTGGGTCAAGCGTATCACCCGTCCGAGCGATGTGCTCGACATCGGCCAGGAGATCGAAGCGGTCGTTCTTGGCATCAGCATCGAAGAGCAGAAAATTTCGCTCGGCGTGCGTCAGCTTGATTCGAACCCATGGGACGAGATCGAGCTTCGCTATCCGGTCGGCGCCACCATCAAGGGACCGGTCCGCAACCTCACCGCTTACGGCGCATTCGTTGAACTCGAGGAAGGCATCGATGGCATGATCCACGTTTCCGACATGTCGTGGACCCGCAAGATCAACCACCCCTCCGAAGTCCTCAAGAAGGGCGACGAAGTCGAGGCGGTCGTGCTTGCCATCGACAAGGCAAACCAACGCGTCTCGCTTGGCATCAAGCAAACCGAAGAGGATCCATGGAGCCTCATCGACGAACGCTTCAAGGTCGGCGATCTCGTCAAGGGCACTGTCGCAAAGATCGCTTCGTTCGGCGCATTCATCAGTCTGGCTGGCGATATCGATGGCCTCATCCACATCTCGCAACTTAGCGAAGACCACGTGGAGAAGGTCAAGGACATCATCAAGGTCGGCGACGAGATCGAGGCCCGCGTGATCAAGGTCGACAAGGTCGAGCGCCGCGTCGGACTTTCGATCAAGGCCGTCGGTTACACCGAAGAGCAACTCAAGAAGGAAAGCGCGAGCTTCGAAAGCCTGCGTCCGTCCAGCGAAATGGTTGGCCTGGAGCAGGCCTTCAATCTCGCCGCGGCGGCCTCCGAAGAGTGGAGCCCCGGCCAAGAGTAATCAAAGTGGCGGCGATCACTGGTCGCCGTTCAATGTTCAAAAAACCGGACGGGCGCAGGCTCGTCCGGTTTTTTCATGTGGTGGCCGAAATGCTGGTTGCGGGGGCAATTTTGACTTGTGAATGTTGCTTCATGAATCTGAAAGCTCCTGTCTTCTGGGATCTGATCCGTCCGCGCTGGCGGGCGATCTTGTTCGAATTGAAAGTATCCGGCGCAATGGCCGCCAGTGATCTTTCATCGAAGTTGGGGGGCAGCTACATGGCAGCAAGAACAAGCTGTGAAGATCTGGTGAAGGCCGGTTATCTCATCCGTACGCGACAAGCGGGAAAGGCTTTTGGTCGGCCAGAAATTTTATTCAGTCTTTCCGAAAAGGCGACACTTCTGTTTCCGCAATGTGGCCCTCGGTTCACGCTCGAATTGCTTGAGCAAATGAAACGCATGCATGGCGAGAATGCGCCGGAGCGACTTATTTTCCAATACTTTCAATACCTGAAAACGAGATACCTAGCGGCAGTGCAGGCAAAGAATTCAATCGTGGAAAAAACCACCGTCTTGGTGGATATGCGCGAAGCCGACGGTTGCATCTGGACTATCGAAGTGTCCACGCAAGAGTTCGCAAGGGTTATTGAACACCACAATCCTTTGCAGGCTGTTTTCAAAATCTATCCCCGAATGATAGAAGTCGAACGGAGGATTTTGGGTGAAATCATGGGAACACAGGTTGAGAGAATAAAATCGCCCTGTGTCGGATTTGAACCCGAAAGGATGGCTTTTGAATTCAGGCCATAAAACAGCAATCGCTCTAAAAGCTAACGCCATTTGGTAAATCAACCTTGAAGTCTCCAATCGCCCATTGAATGCCGGCGAGATAGTGGCCGAGCACGGCAGGATGCCAGTAAATTTCGTGATTGTGGCCGAGTGAACAATAAAACACGCGCCCATCTCCACAACGCCGTGCCCATGCAACGCCAAAATCATTGTCTTTGCGTTTGATGCCTGGAATCGTCATATCGGTTTTTTCGGTATCCAGACGCAAAAGCATGTGAACTGCCTTTGAGTCATACGGTTCCTTGAGTTGATAGATCTCTTCTTTGAATTCAAGGTTGCGGCCTTCAAACATCGCAACCAATGGGTGTTTTTCCTGTCCGCTTTCGACCTTGATGCTGACATCTGTGCCGGCTGTCCATGGGTGACCATCAAAATAACCGTTGATCATTTTTCCATATTCAGGCCAATCGTAAAACGTGTCCGTTGCCGCATGGATGCCGACAAAACCACGCCCTGAACGAATAAAGCTCATAAGATTTTTCTTGAGACGCTCCGTGCGAACTTTTGCCTCGAATTTTTCCTGCTCGTTCAATTTTTCCAATTCCTTGGGATGAGGTGAAAAAACATCCAATGTGGTGCTTAGAAAGCAGACCGCATCAAACTTGCTCAAATTTTCGGATTCGAAATTCGACAGGTCGTCGCTGATCGTTGTCTCGAACGCACCGGTTTTTTTGCCCATTTCCTCGAGGGCGATTTTACCAGTGGCGATTGAGGCGTGGCGAAATCCGTTCGTGCGAGAGAATACCAACAAATTGCGTTTCTTTTCAGGGGCTGCAAACGGACGAGAGGGCAGAGCAGTCAGAATCTTTTCAGCAGAGCCTGGCGGGGCCTGTTCCGTAATAGGTTTTTGAGATACCGCGATCATCGCTGTGGCGGCCGTGAGCAATGCTGGAATAATGGACTTCATGGTAAACAACTTGGGCTAAGCTGTTTTTTATCATTTCCTGCTTAACCGCAACTGAATTTCCTGATTCAGGTGACGAAACACGCATTCGGTATTGAGTCACCGCATGAAATCGGCAAAAACTCGTGCGGATGAAAATTCTCGTTGTTGGCAAGGGTGGTCGCGAGCACGCGCTGGTGAGGACATTGTCGGAATCGCCGGGCAAACCCGAACTGTATTGTTTTCCTGGAAGTGATGCGATCGCGACACTGGCAAAACCGGTGCAAGCTGATGGGCTTGAGTCATTGATCGCATGGATGAAGTCCAATGGCATCGATCTCTGCTTGGCGGGTGAGGAGAGCTATCTCGTGAAAGGCGAGGGGCTTGCCAATCTTTGCGCGAAACATGGCATTGCGTGTTGGGGGCCGCCTAAGGAATCGGCTCAGCTCGAGGCCAGCAAAGAGTTTGCGAAAGAGTTTCTCGTGCGTCACAAGATCCCAACTGCGCGTGCGACAGCGACGGCATCGCTGAAAGAAGCGATTGCTGCGATCGCGGGGGAATACCCGACTGTGCTTAAGTTCGACGGCTTGGCCGCCGGCAAAGGTGTGGCGGTTTGTGCCAATGAAAACGAGGCGATGGCCTTTCTTGATGAGGTCTTCACGCAACAACGCTTTGGTCTGGGGCGCGTATTGGTCGAGCAATGCCTTACCGGTCCCGAAGTGTCGGTCTTTGCGGCGATCGTCGATAACGATTATCTGATTTTCACACCGGCTCGCGATTACAAACGAGCGCAGGATGGCGACCACGGACCCAACACCGGTGGCATGGGCGCGGTGGCGAGTCGTCAGCTGGTACCATCAGAACTGATGCAAAAAATCGAGCGTGAGATAGTTCGACCCACGGTCGATGGATTACGCCGCGAAGGATTGCCATATCGCGGATTTCTCTACTTTGGTCTTATGCTCACGCCCAGCGGCCCGCAGGTGATTGAGTACAATTGCCGCTTTGGTGACCCCGAGTGTCAGGCGGTGATGCCGCTGGTGAAAGGGGATCTGGCAGGTTTTTGTCATGCCGGTGCCAACGGCGAACTGCGAAGCGATCTTTTGTCCTTCGACGAAGGTTGGAGCGTATGCGTTGTTCTAGCCTCGGCGGGATACCCCGAAACTTCGCGTTCAGGTGATTGCATCGATGGTCTTGATCTTTCCGGCGATTGTCGGGTGTATCATGCGGGAACTCGGCTCAATGCCGAGGGCGTGTGGGAAACGGCGGGCGGCCGTGTACTGGCTGTGGTCTGCGGGGCCGAAACTCGTGAAAAAGCGGTAAATGCCGCACATCTGGCTGCCGACGGAATCCGATTCGATGGCTTGCAACGCCGCCGAGATATTGGCATTCTCCACTTCGGCAGCGAAAATCCATGAGCGAGCAAATCCTCAGCGCCCACGAAATCGAGGCCGCCATCGGCCGCCTCGCCGCGGCGATCCGCGACAGGACCGCGGGTCAGCCGATCGCGTTGGTCGGGATCCGCAGCCGTGGCGATGAGGTGGCTAAGCGTTTGATAGACCAGTTGGCCGAAGACGACCGCGAAATAGCTTTCGGAGTGCTCGACATTTCTCTCTACCGCGATGACTTCGAGCACCTGCGCGAAAACCCCGCGCTGCAGGAGAGCGACATTCCTTTTTCCGTCGAGGACGCGCACATCATCCTTGTCGATGATGTCCTTTTCACCGGTCGCACGATCCGCGCCGCTCTCGATGCACTCTCGGACTACGGTCGACCCGCCCGCATCGAATTGGCCGTTTTGGTCGATCGCGGACACAGAGAAATGCCGATTTCCGCCGATTATATTGGCATCGCCCTCGACACCCGCCGCTTCGATCATGTAAAGGTGTCCCTCGAAGCAACCGATGGACTCGACCAAGTTCGGGTCATTCAAAAGGATTTGTCATGAGTCTCTTGCCACAGCGCAAAAAAACTGTCGAGGAGATTGCCGAACTCCGCGGCAATCTGGGTATTCCAGGCCAGCAACCCGTCGATGAATCATTGGCCTTTGCCGATGCCGCGCCTCTGCCGAAACTCGATGCTGATGCTTTCGAATTTAAAAAGGACGAAAAACCGGTCGACGATTTCTCATTCGTGCCAACTCTTGCGATTGAAAAAGAGTCCACCGTCGAAGCGGTGTCCTCGCCGCAAAACGAACCTGTGGTCGCAAAGCTCGTCACACAGGAACTTAAGCTGAACACCATCGCTGCCGATTTACCCGCGAGTGGGGAGGCGGCTGGAAAAATTCCCAATCGCAAACACAGCCCCGGTGAAATCGACCGTCTTCGACGGCAGGTTGCCTTTGCGCAAGTTGAGCAGGTCTATGACCCACGCCTGCAAAAAGCTCATCCATTTCTCGTGGCTCTTGGTTACATCCCTGTGATCCTCGGTGCCCTGACCGCTTGGTTTTACGATCAACCGATCATCGTGACAGCACCATTTGTGGCCTTTTCCTTGCTGGTGGCGCTTTATATGCTGATCCGCAAGCCGATTTCGCGCCATCATGCGGGATTCATTTTTGCGATTTGTTTTCTCGCAATTGCCTTTGGAATCCTCCACTACTTTCCCCAGCTCCAGCATGCCGCGTAAGGACCTGCTCGATATTTCATCACTCAGTCGCGAAGAAATCGACCATCTTCTTGACCAGTCTGTCCCGTTCAAAGAGCTCTTCACCCGATCGGTCAAAAAGGTGCCGGCACTCAAAGGCAAGTCGGTCCTGATGCTCTTCTACGAGCCCAGCACGCGCACTCATTCTTCCTTCGAGGTCGCTGCCAAGCGCCTCTCGGCCGATGTCACCAACTTCGATGTCGCGCACTCATCAATCACCAAAGGTGAGTCGGTGCGCGAAACGGTGGAAACTCTGCAGGCGATGCGCACGGACTTCATCATCGTGCGCCACGCACGCTCCGGCCTGCCGGGCATGATCGCGAAACAGACTCGCGCCTCGGTGATCAATGCCGGCGATGGTGCTCACGCGCACCCGACCCAAGCGCTGCTCGACGCCTTCACCATAAAGGAAAAGTTTGCCGATCCGGTCGGCAAAAAAGTTCTCATCATCGGCGACATTCTCCACTCGCGGGTTGCGCGATCGACAAGCACAATCCTCAAGAAGATCGGCGTCGATGTCGCCTACCTCGGCCCTGGTTCGCTGGTGCCACAAAAAGGACCGGAAAACATCCGACGCTTTACCAATTACCAAGAGGCGATGGCATGGTCACCGGATGTGGTCTACCTGCTGCGGGTGCAAATGGAGCGACAAGAGGCGCAGTTTTTCCCGAGTCTGCGCGAGTATCACCGCCTTTACGGCATCACCGATGCGCGCCTTGAGGAGATCCGCCAACGCGGACTCTACCTGATGCATCCCGGCCCGGTGAACCGCGGGGTGGAACTTTGTGACGCGGTGATGGACTACGAACGCAGCCTCATCAACGACCAGGTCGAAAACGGCATCGCTGTCCGCATGGCTGTCCTTTACTGGCTCAAGCCCGATGCCGAATCCGAGTCATGATCACCGCCCCATCAACTTTGCGCAACGAACCATGAACCTCCTCATCCAAAACGCCCGCATCGCCACGGAAGAAAGTCCGAAGTTGGTGGCCAGTGATGTTTTGATCGAAGGCGGAGTGATTCGAAAAATCGGGAAGGGGATCAAGGCACCCGACGGCTGCCGCGTGATCGATGCCAAGGAGCGGATTTTGATGCCCGGCATGTTTGATGCGCATGTGCACTTTCGGGAGCCTGGTTTTGAGGCAAAGGAGAACATCGCGACAGGTTCCGAAGCGGCGATCAATGGCGGCATCACCGGTGTGGTGATGATGCCCAACACCGTGCCTGCCATTGATTCGGCGACGGTGGTCGGTCAGGTGCTTGCCATCGCCGCAAAAAATTCGCGGATCCCGGTTTACACCTCGGGCTGTGTCACGATGGGACGCAAGGGCAAGGAACTTGCAGGCATCGATGGCATGCGTGCGCTGGGTGTGAAGATGCTCACCGACGATGGCGACACGACGGCCGACGCGGCGGTATTGTTCCGCGCGATGCGCTATGCCGGGGAAATGGGCATGTTTTTCGCAAGTCACTGCGAAGTGCCGGAGCTTGCCGGACCACGCGCTCTCAACGAAGGTGCGATGAGCTACCGCCTCGGCATCCAGGGTTCGCCGGCTTGCGCCGAAGAGATCATCATCGACCGTGATATCCGCCTCGCTCACGCGACCGGTGCGCACATTCACATCCAGCATGTCTCCAGCAAAATCGGCATGGAGACCATCCGCTGGTGGAAGCAACGCGGTGATGTGAAAGTCACCGCCGAAGTGGCGCCGCATCATCTGATCTTCTGCGAAGACGACATCGGCGATTATGATACTCACTATAAGATGAACCCGCCGCTGCGCACCAAGGCTGACAACGCGGCGTTGCTCCAGGGTTTGATCGACGGCACCTTCGACCTGATCGCTACTGATCATGCGCCACACACGCCATTCGAAAAATCGCTGGATTTTGTCAGCGCCCCGAATGGCATCACCGGCCTCGATACGGCGCTCGTTTCGCTGTACCACCACTTTGTCGCGACGGGTGCCTTTGGCTGGGATCTGGTGGTCAAGCGCTTTGCCGCCGAACCTCGCCGCCTGATGGGGCTGCCGGTTCCCGCGATCAAGGAAGGATCTGCCGCCGATCTGTTGCTTTTCAACACTGCGGGCGAGACGACCTTCACACGCGAGTTCATGAAGTCGAAATCGCAGAACACACCATTTCTCGACAAGACGCTCAAGGGCTCAGTCGATCTGGTGGTGCTGGGCGAGGATGTGCTGCTCGACCGAATTTGAACGTCGCCCCGAAGTGAAATTTCACGCATGGGCAGCATTGCCATGAGTCGGCTTTTTCTTATGATCAGCCGCGACATGAGCAACCTTGATGCGAAACTCAATGCCGCTGTGACCGAAGGCAAATTGTTGGTATCGGCGAAAGCCAACATTGAAGCACTTATTCAAGGTTCTTCCTCGGATCTTGCATCACATGTGATCGAAGAGTTGATTTCCGATGGCCAATGGGGAGAGCTCAACGACCGCTTTTACAAAACCCTCGCCTTCGGCACCGGTGGTCTGCGCGGACGCACCATCGGCCGCGTAATTGCCAAATCCGAACGGGCATCAGGTGGGCCCAACGGACGCCCTGAGCATCCTTGCATCGGAACAGCGACGATGAATTTCTACAATGTCGGACGCGCTGTTCGCGGACTGGTTGCTTATGTGAAAAAATCGGTGCCGTCAGGTCGAAGGGCCACTCTGGTTTTTGCTCATGATACGCGGCATTTTTCGCGCGATTTCGCCGAGTTCTGCGCCAAGGTCGCATCCGAGCACGGCTGCGATGCCTATCTTTTTGAAGGTCCACGCTCGACGCCTCAACTTTCATTCACCGTGCGCGAACTTCGCGCCGATGCCGGTGTCGTGCTTACCGCGAGTCACAACCCGCCGCATGACAACGGCTTCAAGGTCTACTTCAACGATGGAGCGCAAATTGTCGAGCCTCACGCCTCAGCCATCATTTCAGAGGTCAATGCCATTACTAGCGAACGCTATGAGGCAGTACCGGAAAATGAAAGCGGCAAGGTCATCATACTAGGCGCCGAGATGGACGCGCGCTATGTCGAGCGACTCAAATCCCTGCTTTTGAAGCCATCGCTGCTGCACGGTGTCTCGACCAAAGTTGTCTTTACCAACCTTCACGGCACTGGTGGTCACATCAATGTACCGATGCTTCGCGGCCTTGGTTTTGAGGTTCTCACTGTGCCCGAGCAGGATGTTCAGGATGGACGCTTTCCGACTGTTGAATCCCCGAATCCTGAGAACGCGCCCGCCCTCAAAATGGGGGTTGATCTCGCAATTCAATCGGGCGCGGAAATCGTCATTGGCACCGATCCCGATGCTGACCGTATGGGGGTGGTAGTGCGCAATTCAAAAGAGGAAATGCAGTTGCTCACCGGCAATCAGATCGGATCACTAATGGCTTGGTATCGCCTCAAGACCTGCTTTGAACTAGGATGGCTCACTCAATCGAATCGCAGCCGCGCGGTGTTGGTAAAAACTTTCGTCACCACCGATTTGCAACGCGCGATTGCCGACGGATTTGGTGTCGGAATTGTCGATACTCTCACCGGTTTCAAATACATCGCATCAAAACTTCGCAAGTATGAGGATTCAATTCCAGCGGACAAAAAAGGTGATTACCGCTCGCTCACAGAAGAGCAAACGCGCCTGTTGCGTCTCGAGTACTCACGCTTCTTTGTGTTTGGCGGAGAGGAGAGCTATGGCTATCTTGGCTCGGACTCGGTGCGCGACAAGGATGCGAATGGCGCGACTCTGATGTTTGCCGAGGTCGCCGCTTACGCAAAATCACTCGGCCGAACGATTCCAGATTTGCTCGACGATATCTACCGCGAATACGGCTATCACCTTGAGGCTGGTAAGTCAGTCGTGATGGAAGGCGCGGACGGTGCCGCAAAAATTCAGGCTCTCGCCGACTCTTACGCGAACAACCCGCCTCGCGTCGTCGATGGCTCGCCGGTTCTGCGCACCCGCGATTTCTCACGCCAGGACCTCTACGATCAGGAAGGGGATCTTATTCCCAAAGAGAAGATGCTATTCATCGACCTCGAGGATGGCCGCTCTTTCGCTGTTCGTCCATCAGGCACGGAGCCTAAGATCAAATTCTATCTATTTGGCAAAGCCGCACCCGGCCCCGGCCTCGAGGCATCGAAGGCCAAGGTCAGCGCCGGGCTTGATTCGCTGTGGGCGTGGATTGAAGCCGATGCGGCGAAACGCTGATCAGGCACCACCAGATTGCTTGCCAGCATGATGATTCACATCTATCGCTAAAGTCTCCCGTGAAAGTAGGAATCATCGCCAACCCTCACAAGCAAGGCTCGCTGCCTGCGCTTGTGGATCTGCGCCGTGCGCTTGAATCGCATGGAATCACCGTGCGGCTTGAGGAATCGACAGCGGTGCTCGCAGGCGAGGTGGACGGGATTTCTGCCAGTACTTTTGCCCGTGAAGTGGATCTTGCAGTGGTGATCGGCGGTGATGGCACGATGCTTCAGGCGATGTCCTTGCTTGGTGAATTTGAAAAACCTGTTGCCGGCATTCATGTGGGCACACTCGGGTTTCTCACCAGTTGCCGTCACGATGAAATTGCAGTGTTCGCCAATGCGATTGCAGCCGGTCGTTTCACAACAAGCACCCGCACTTTATTGGAAGCAACATGGCATCGACCGGGCAAGCCCGCTCAAAAATTCATTGCACTCAACGAAGTGACGCTTGCACGTGGTGATACGGGCAGGCTGGTTTCACTTCGCGCAAGAGTGAATGGCGAGATGCTCAATGATTATCGCGCCGATGGGTTGATCATTGCGACACCTACCGGATCAACCGCATATTCACTCTCCGCAGGCGGTCCTTTGATCGCGCCTGAGGCCGGTGTTTTTTTGATCACACCCATTTGTCCGCATAGCCTTAGTCAGCGTGCTTTGGTGATATCCGACAGCAGCACGATCGAGTTATCCTCCGAGGATGATGATTGCGGGCCCATGCTTTTCACGGTCGACGGACGCGACAGTGTTCATGTGGAGTCCGGCGACCGAATCACGGTCCGAAAGGCCGGTCGCTCATTTCATCTGCTGCGTCTCGAGGGATGGTCGTTTTACGAGGCACTGCGTCAAAAGCTAGGTTGGCAGGGAATGTGATTTTTCAACATGCGTTGAGCGTCTGCCGGATAATGGCTATTAGCCGGTCCCGTAGCGGTTGAGCTTCCGCCGCCAAAACCCTTTGTTCGTTTTCATAGGCTTTGCGCCCGTCCGCTGTCTCAATGCAAACCGCTTCACGGCCCCATGCGGTAAGATCGTAAGGGCTTGCCCGCATATCGAGATCACGGATGCGCACCGCTAGCTCAAAGCAATCCAAGAGCAATTCGGATCCGCACCAAGGCATCGCCTTGGCCGCCCATTTGTAGAGATCCATGTTGGCATGCAAACAGCCGGGTTGCTCGTGATCTTCGCGCGTTGCAAGTGACGGCTGCAGGCGGTTGAAGGGTTTGGCATCAGGCGCAAAAAATCTGAATGCATCGTGGTGCGAGCAGCAAATTGCACGACTGGCGACGAAGTTGTCGATATCATGCTGTGGGAGACGCAGGGATAAAATTTTTTCATGTCGCACGGTTTGACCACCATAGACCATCGCCCACTCATGAAGGCCATGGCAGGCGAAATTTGGCGCGCGATCGCGGGTCGCCTCGAGCAGGTTGCAAATCCATTCAAGCCGTTGCTTTTCTTTCTCCGGCATCAGCGACGAATCAGCAAACAGCACACCATTTTCATGTCGATACCCGCGACCCGAAAGATGGCGAAACATCGGATCTTCCGAAACAGAAATCGACCACTCAATACCCGTGCCAATGCCGGGATGCCATTGCTCAAGAAGGGCAAAAGGATAGGGGTAGTATTCGAAGAGAAAGTCGGCGATCGGATGCGGCAGGCCCCGGTCGCGTCGCTCCCTAGCCGGACCCGTATGCACCTTCGCCCGATCAAAATGCGCTGCCGCAAGTGCACGCCATTCGGCGTCGGCAAGCGTTGTCGCATCGTGGCAATCGGTCATGGCGGGTCCATCATGCACGAAGGGCTCGCTAGAGAAAAGTCCGCTTTTGATGGCCGACATCAAGCCGCACCACCGGGCTTGCCACCGAGGTTTTCCAGCAGCGATGGCAGCAATGCCGCGATGCCTTGCGACAGATCACCACCTGCCCCGATCTGACCGGATGGGGTCAGTTTGTCGACGATCTTCGGTAAGTAATCCGCAAGGAATCCCGATGCCTTGGTGGCGTCGATGCCCAGCGATGAGGCAAGCGATTGCACCGCATCCGAGCCAAGGATCTTGTTGATCTGATCGGCCGAAATCGATTGGTTAGCATCGAGACCGACCCAGGAAGTGAAGACTTCGCCGAGGCCGCCTTGATTGAATTTGTTCATCAGTCCTTCGATGCCGCCGTTCTGGGTGAGGAGTCCGCTGAGAGCGACCTGAAGCGGATCGGCATTACCGGTGGAAGAATTGCCGGTAAGGGCACCGAGAATGGAGTTGAGGATGGACATGTGAGTGTGGGGTAGGGGTGATTTCAAATACGCCCGCCATTACGCGAGCCATCAAAGCACTATCCCAAAAACCCATTATCAAAAGACCAATCGTTCATTTTGCCAAACTTTCCCCTTGCGCAAAGACCCGCCCAAGCCTAAGAATCTTGTCCCGCGCCGAAAGGCGCATGGTTCCAATCGCGGGATGGAGCAGCCAGGTAGCTCGTCAGGCTCATAACCTGAAGGTCGTAGGTTCAAATCCTACTCCCGCAACCACTTCTTTTCAGAAGTGCCCTCTTTCACAAAAGCCTAATAATCAAAGGCTTACGTGCGCCACAATCGGCCAGATTGACATCGTCCCTAGTCGCATGAACGAGGCTGGTGACAAAATGGTGACAAATGCCGAGACGGACTTCAAAGCACGTATTGGCAAGCGCGGTAAGGCCGGTCCTATCGCCAAGGTGAAATTTGGATCGGCTTCCGTGCCCATCTACCTCTCGCAATCCAATGGGCGGAAGCGCTATTTCGTCGCCCACTACCGCGATGGCAAACGGATCCGCAAGGCATTCCTCGATCTCGTCGGCGCGAAGAAGGAAGCGCTGTTCGTTGCGCAGCGAATTCAGTCGGGCATGCAGCATGTGACCGATCTCAAGCCGCATGAGCGCGACAGCTATGTAGCCGCGGTACGACTGCTGGAAAAATCTGGTGTTCCCTTGGTGGCAGCGATCGAGGACTACATACGTGCCCGCGAGAAAGCCGGCACCGATTCTCTGGCGGCGATGGCCGACGAATACGGCAGGATCTTCAAAAAGGTGGTCCGCCGCTCCTCCACGGCCGATGTGGTGGAAGAGATGATCAATCAGCGGGAACAGGACGGCGCGAGCAAGGCGTATTTGCGCCTTTTGAAAACCACGCTCACGCGCTTTGCTGCCAAGTTTCCCGGTGATTTGATCGAGGTGGACACCCACCAAATCGACGCCTGGCTTCGGTCGCTTGATGTGGCGGCCTACACACGCAACTCGATGCTGAGGTGCATCAAGATTCTCTTCTCTTACGCTCGCAGCCGGAATTACTTGCCGGATGACCGAAAAACGGCGGCCGAGAATCTGAAGGTATCCAAAGTCGTCACCGAAAATTCTGCAATCTTCTCCCCGGAGACGATGACGCGGATCCTCCACCACGCATCCGCCGATCTTATTCCAATCCTTGCCATCGGGGCGTTCTCGGGTATCCGCATGGCTGAGCTTAACCGCTTGGAATGGTCTGCGGTGGATCTGGAGCGCCGGATCATCGAACTCCGTGCTGGGCAGTCAAAGACGGGTTCGCGTCGAGTCATCCCGATTAGCGACAACCTTGCTGCCTGGTTGGAGCCGCTTGAACGCAAGGGCAAGGTGGTGCCGACAGTGAAGGCTCATCACCGTGCGGTATCCGCTCTGGCGGCATCTTTGAAAATCGAGTGGCCGCGCAATGTGCTGAGGCATTCATTCATCAGTTACCGAATTGCCATCGTCCAGAGTGCCGACCAGGTGGCGCTTGAGGCTGGCAACTCGCCATCGATCATCTTCAAGCACTATCGGGAGCTGACGACCGAAGCGCAGGCGGAGAAGTGGTTCTCCATCATGCCCAAGGAGAGGCAGTGGGAAAACACCCTTAGCTATGACCGCAAGAAGCGGCGGGTGATTCTGAACGGAGTGGAGTGCCAGTGACCGCCCGTCCCATCCGTGCGCCAACGATGACTAACTAACGCGGAATGGTTATGAGAGGGCAGGGGATACCGGCACACCTTGTGCGGCTGGAACGAGCTCCTACGCGGCACCCAACGCTAA
>CAZXHZ010000137.1:0-11104 GCA_964639755.1 uncultured Luteolibacter sp.
GGCAGTTCGTAGTTTTCGAATCCGCTGACCGACAGGAACTGATGAGTGGGCTTCTTGCGTTCGAAGGGCTTTGTGCCAGGAAGCAATGGCTCGTTCGAGCGGCGCTGTGAGGCATCGATGATCTGCGGCGTTGGAGTTTCACGCAGCGGCAGCATCGGCTGCCTCGCCTCTTCTTCCGCTTTTTCGGCCGCCTTTTGAGCTTCCCTTTCCTTGCGCCGCTGTTCGCGTTGACGCTCGCGTTCGGAAACAAACTCCGCCTCCTTTACCGCTAATTCATCAGCTTCCTCACGCTTTTCGCGCCATTCGCCAAATTTCTTCCAAGCAAAGCGCAGACATGATTTCACAAATGCCACTGGTTGCTGACCCGTGATCAAAATCATCGCCACCAGATAGGCCGCGCCGGTCACCAGCAGCGTGCCGGTGCGACCAAGCAGCTTCATCATCACATATCCACCAAGGCTGTTTCCAATCACCCCGCCGGGGCTCGGCAAATTGCAACGCTCGGCCCAGTTGGTAAAAAACCAATCGGCCGCATCGAGAAAAATCGAGCCGCAGAGCAACAACACGCCAAAACCAATCAATGGCCGCGGCCAGAGTCGCCCATCGAGCGCGAGCTTGATGATGCCAAACCAAATCAAACCCACCGGCGCGATCGCCGCCGCAGCACCAAACAGCAGGATTTGCAAAAACCCAAGAATCCCACCCACCGGGCCAATCAGATTTTCACCCTTCGCTCCCGACTTCGATGCAAAGGCCTCAAGAAATCCCAAGCGCGGCAGATCCGCAGGGCTGTATCTCACCAGCGACAACAGCAACAACAACCCCACCGTGATCAAAATGATCCCGACCGCTTCGTTCGACCAGCGGGACACCTCGTCCGTAGCCCCACGCTTTCTGTTGTCTTTTGCTGCCATGATCGATCTGTTGACCAAATTTAAGCCATTCCATGCCCGCCACGGCAAGATCGATTTCAGAAAGCTGAAAATCAGGATTTCCGTATCAATTTGGCCTTCTGCCCATTATTTTATAAGGCTTTTCAGGGCGATTCCTCGGATTGCCACTTTCCCAATCGGCCATCCGCGAGTAGAAATGACCATGCCTATCGCCCTTTTCGCCTTGTTGCTGATCCTTTCTTCAGGACTCGCATCGGCCCAACAGGTGGTTCCTCCTCCCAGCCCGGTACGCTTGCCGATGTCGACCGTGTTCAAGGGCGAGTCAAAATTTTATGCCCTTGTCGCCAAAGCAGAGCGGGAGAATTGGCGTGCTCTGCCTCTCGGTGAGCGAACCGCTCGCGCGGCTCGGGAAATGATCGGCACGCCCTATTTGAACTACACCTTGGAAGTTGACGACAAAACCGAATCGCCGGTGGTGAACCTCAAGGCGATGGACTGTTGGACTTTTTACGAAAACGCCCTCGGTTTCGCCCGCATGCTCCGCTACCAACCCCCACCCTACAAACCCGCCCACCTTTTGCACATGATCGAAATCGAACGCTACCGGAACGGCGTTTGCAATGGATCTTACCTCAGCCGCATGCATCACCTCGAAGAAGTTTTTTACGACAATCAAAAACGCGGTTATGCCAGCAACATCACTTCACGACTTCCGGGAGCCACACGCATCCAACGCGAGATCCGCGAGATGACCGTGCAATGGAAAAACTATCGCTACCTGCGCTCGACACCCTCACTCATCGAGCCCATGGGCAGCATCGAATCGCAAGTCTCGCGACTACCGGTCTATCATCTTCCAAAGTCCCGTGTCCGCGGCGCTGAAGCCTATCTGCAAAATGGCGACATCTGTGCCATCACCACATACGGTCCTTACGGTTACACTTCACACGTCGGCCTGATCACGCGGGTCAACAACCGCGCCTACTTTTGTCACGCAACGTCGGATCGCGACAAAGGCCGCATGACCCTGATCGATCGGCCGATCACCGATTATCTCAACGAAAATTCCAAGCACGCCGGCATCGTCATATGCCGACCCAACGACCTGCCGCCATCGGCGCTATGGAAACAATCCATGGTCAATCGCTGAGAGGAATCTTGGGCGTCAATCCTGTTTGGTTGACGCAATGGACTTGATGGCTTCGCCCGATTCGGTCTCGACCAACGGCCTTTCCAGCATCTGCTCGTAGATGTCGATGTAGCGCCGTGCCACCTCCTTGTGGCTGAACTTCTCCACGCTTTCACGCATGACCCGTTGGATTTCCCGCGTGCGAACATCTAACGGCAGGGCATAAAACTCCATCGCTTGACCAATCGCCCATCGCAGACCGTCGGAACCATAACAATCAAATCGGAATCCATTGCCAGTCGAGTTAGCCACATCGATCACCTGCACGGTGTCGTACAAACCTCCGGTCGAATGCACCACCGGCAGCGAACCATAAATCGGCGCGGTCATCTGCGGCAGGCCGCATGGTTCGAACAGCGATGGCATCAACATGAAATCGGAGGCCGCATACGCAAGCCTCGAGAGCCGCTCGTCGAAGTCAACCACCACGACTCGCTCCTGAAGGTTGAAGTCGGTGATGATCTTGCGGATCCAAGGCTGATGGGGACCGTTGGCAACAACCACGATCTGCAAATTCCGATCCCAGTAATCCGATACCACGGCATGCAGGATCTCGGTGAGCAGTTGCGGACCCTTCTGGAAAGGATCGAGCCTGGACGGCCAGAAAAAAATCGGTGCGGCGGCATCCTCTTTAAGTTTCAATTCACGCTGCAGTGCCAGTTTGTTGGCTGCCTTGCCCTCCATCACATCATCGGTCGTAAAGCGTGCTACCAACGATTCATCGGTTTCCGGGTGATAACTTGGATCGGGCGCGTTGAGAATTCCTGCCGAACAACCGGCGTGAAACTTGTTGCGCAGCTCGGCTCGCACGGAATCCGGCACCACTGTGTGCCAGCCTTCCACAATCTCCCAAAGAAACCTCGGACTCACGGTGTTGATGTAATGCGCGGCAAAAATTCCCGAAGCCAGGAGATCAACCGAAAGCTGCGACCTCGCATGATCATAATTTTGCGGCATTCCGCAGAAAAAGAGATTCATCCAGAACTCCGCGGCATCAATGCCGGATTCCTCGATGCGCGGAAGCGGGACTTGGCGCGTGTGGATGTTGTGAACCGTGAAAAGGCTTTTTATGCCACGCCGTTTGGCCATCGCCGGAACAAGCGCGGTCATCCAATCATTGCAATGGATCAAGTCCGGCCGAACCAGCGGAACGATGTGATTGATCACTTCGCGCTGGAAGACGAGCGCGATGTTCATCGATTCATCGGAATAACCGCTGTATACCTGCTCCCGATAATAAAAAATCCGATCCTCAGCCAAATGGATGTTCGATCCGGGCAATACCTCGTGGTATTTTCGCAATTCCTTTTCGTGAAGGGAGAAGACATCGCCTTGAAACATCCGGCGATAGTTTGGCAACGCCACATGCACATCGGCACCCAGCTCGAACAACGCCGAAACCAATGAAGCCGAAACATCCGCCAAGCCCCCCGCTTTTGCCGACATCCTCTGGGTCATGTTGCCCATCCCCTGCGGGAGATAGGTGATCTCCGGGGTTACGATCAGAATGCGCGGTTTGCTGGACTTTCGGCTTTTCGACATTTTTTGGTTTTCGGAGGTTCGCACTGATACGAACACAAGGACTTTGTGCAGTACACAGCCCCACTGCCACATCAAAGTTCCGCAATACCGCGATAAAGGCAGCGGCATATCGGAAATGCGAACTCACCGGCAACCAGCACACGCTGTGCCAATCACAACGAGATCAAAAAAGACATCAGAGCAAGTTATCCGCCAGATGACGCACACAGAAAGCTGACCATGTCTCCAAACGCTCGAAGTGTTCGCCATTGAGGGCATGAAGTGGCGAAAAACCAAGATCAAGCAGCGCATCTTCCCGTGAAACAACCTGATCAGAGTCGAGTTCGATCAGGTGTACGATTCCCAAATGAACCTTGCCAACCGAATTGGAATCATCATTGAGCAATCCAATGATCGTCTGATTGCGACCCGTAGGCAGCACTAACTCCTCCTCGAGTTCGCGCGCGACCGCGGCGTGGTAGACCTCGGGCCCGGTGCGCCCACTATCTGCATCGACAGGGTTGATATGCCCTCCAACTCCAACCGATATCTTCGCATGAAGCCGGCTTTCGCCGCCGGCCTTTCCGCGGGTGTAACGAAGAATCCTCTCGCCGTGACGGAACACGCAATATGGAATCAGCTGCTTGAAGGATGGATCTTCCTCGGCCTCGGCACGGTCCATGAAAAAGTGATTGGCCGGATCAAGCAAAAGCCTCACAGCCTCATCCATTCCCTCAGTTCGCAATCCATCGAACACTCCGATTTGCTCAAACAATTCGCGCTTCACCACCAAGACCAATTCGCCTGCGTATTTAGACATTCGCGGAGTTTATTGATTTCCCATGATCCGCCAAGCGCGGAACTCGAAAATTGCGCCAGTTTCACCAATCAATCGTCGATCTCGAGACGGTAGCGCTGGATCTTTGAATCAACTTCCCTGCTCCACGCGTCGATCCCCCCACGCAAACCGAAGGTGGCATTGAGCCCATGGCCGCGAAACCATGCGACATGATCAAGGACATGCAGACCTCTGTGGTCGTAGAGAACAATCTTCACCGCAGGATCACCCGCAAACAACACCTGCTGCAGATCTTGAGTGAGAAACTCCGAACCGGCAATTCCCACCGCCTCATGTTCCTCACGCGTGCGAACATCAATCAAACGGCAGTCGTTCAGGATTTTTTGCGTCTCCACAGGTTCGATGAGCATCGAAAGGTCATGCTCGTGGCTGGCCAAAAGGTGACCGAGTATCTGCTCTGCGTCCAAATCTGATCGGGCGGATAGCTCTGCAAGGGTTTCTTGATCCGAAAAAGCACAGCTTTGGCAGCCACCAATGTGGTATCTGGCAAACAAGGCCCGCTTGGCTCCAGGCAAAACATCAAGTATCTCGCCCATCGTCGTACCTATCGTCAAATCCTCGGCTTGCACGCCCCAAACATAACAGGAGACCGGTCAACGGCAACCCATCGCTTTTCCATTGTTCAACGGCCCGAGACCGTGTGATAATTTGGCGCATGACCAGGCAAAACGAGCCCGATGAACCGAGGATTTACTTCCTGCCGAACCTCATGACCGCCTGCAATCTTGCCTGCGGATTCTTTGCGGTTCTGATGATTTTCAAAGGTCTCATCGAAGTTCAGAAAGGCACCGGCCAAACTCCTCTCTCGGCCAAGGAATACTACGAAATCTCCCACCGCTACTACGAGTACGCGATCATGCTGATCTTCGGCTCATGCCTCTTTGACCTGCTCGACGGACGACTTGCGCGACTTGGCGGTCAGGACTCGCCATTTGGTCGGGAGTTTGACTCGCTCGCCGACATCATTTCTTTCGGCATGGCCCCGGCGATGCTGCTCTCGCGCGCGGTGCTATTCCCGCTTGGCAATGCCGGATGGGCCATCGCGCTGATCTATCTGGTTTGCGGCGCGATGCGATTGGCAAAATTCAATTGCCTCGCCGCGATGCCGAGAAAACACGGAGATTCGAACGATTTTCGCGGGCTACCGATTCCGATGGCAGCAGGCTTCATCGCATCGCTCACTTTTCTCCTCATCGATCTCTATCAAAACGACCACGAACTCAAGATGTGGAAGTATCTGCTTGCCGGCGCAATGCTCGGTCTCTCGCTCCTGATGATCAGCGACATCCGCTACCCGAGTTTCAAGAAAGTCGATTGGAAAACCCGCGGTACTCTCGGCGCGATTGTCATCGCGGTGCTCCTCATTTTCTTCACCGTGCAGTTTCGTTATGTGATGCCGGTCGTGCTGTTCAGCCTCTACCTGGTCTATGGTATGGTCCGCCCTTTCATCTCGCAAAAGATGAGACGAGAAATCGAAGTGGAACCCGACAACTCAGACGATTCGGAGACTCCCAACGAGCCACGCCATCCATGAGCCCGCAATCTGGCCGCCCGAAGTGGCTCACCCTCGTTCTAGTATTGGCACCGCTCTGGCTCATCGTCTCCGCGGGTCTTGCCATTCGACACCGCATCAACTCCGAAGCAGGCGACGAACAACGCCCGAGAAACCAATTTTCACGTTCGATCTCATCGCTAGAAATCGGCGACGACCTTCGGAAAATCACCACTTGGATCGGTGAACGCCATCCCACAGGTGATGGCCCGGCAAAAAACCTCACCCGCGCCGCCGCATGGATCGAAGGTCTGCTTGGTCCCTCCAACACCGGCTATGTGATCGAAAAAAAACAAGCTCCTCTCCAATGGCCGATCCTGATGGTAAAACTTCCCGGCAAGAATCCTAACAAGTCCGCTGTTTGGGTCATCACTACCTACGACAGCAAGGACGGATCCAATGGCATCGAGGCCAACGCCACCGGACTTGTCGCAAGCATTGCCGCGGCCCGTGCAGTCGCCGGCAGCGAAGTGAGTGCCAACATTCATTTCGTGTTCCTGCCGCATTTCAATGACCCCGAATCACCTCGCATGGAAACGGCCGCAATGTTGAAAAATCTGATTTCACAAAATCCGGCTCCGAGCTCTGTTCTCTGCATCGAAGCAATGGGCGCGCAGGCCACGCTTCAGGTGACCTCACACGATGCCACGCTGCTCGCCAATTTACCCCTGCATGACCTCGCTACTCCCGTCGAAACAGACAATGCCTGCCTCCACGATGACAGCGATCTTGCCAATGTGCTGTTCGAAATGGGCCTGCCCGCCGTACGCATCGCCACCCGCCCACCACTTTCGAGCGATGAACGCGATGACCGGATGCCAGCTGTATCGACCATCGCACAATCAACAATAAATCTAACGGAATTCATCAAGCGCTGCGTCAATTCACGCTAATTTCCATTTGAGATTTCCCGCGTCTGACGGAAACTCTTCCCCCAAGCCCCCCATGACTCATCACGATCTTGAGCCATCATTCATCTCCCACGCCCCGGGCTATTGGCCCCAGGAAGCGATGGCTGATTGGAGTGATTCAAAGTGGCAGCTGCGCAATCGCGTGGATTCCCTGACCGAACTCGAGAGTCATCTCAATCTCACCCAGGAGGAACGCGCAGGCGTCCTGCTCGCGGGAAACAAACTCGCGATGTCGATCACCCCGCACTTTTTCAACCTCATCGACCGCGACAACCCGGATTGCCCGATTCGTCGTCAGGTGATCCCGCGCATTGAGGAATGCTGGAATGCTCCCGAGGAATTGTCCGACCCCTGCGGCGAGGATTCGCACATGCCGGTGCCGGGCCTCGTGCATCGCTATCCCGACCGCGTGCTGTTTCTCGTGACTGATCGTTGCGCTTCCTACTGCCGCTACTGCACGCGCTCGCGCGTGGTTTCCGGAGTTGGCGAGCAACATTTGGAAACTCAGTGGGAACCGGCATTCAAATACCTTCAGGAACACACTGAGATCCGCGATGTGCTTCTTTCCGGCGGTGATCCCCTTTTGTTTTCCGACGATCGACTCGACAGGCTGCTCACCCGGCTGCGCTCGATCCCTCATCTCCAGTTTCTTCGCATCGGCTCGCGCATTCCAATCTTTCTCCCGCAACGCATCACACCCGCACTTTGTGAGGTGCTCAAAAAACATCACCCGCTTTTCATTTCCATCCATACCAACCATCCGCGCGAACTCACCTCGGAAGTCCGCGACGCACTCGGCCGCCTCGCCGATGCGGGCATTCCGCTCGGCAATCAAAGCGTGCTGCTGCGCGGTGTGAATGATTCGGTCGAAGTGCAAAAAGCCCTCGTTCACAAACTGCTGATGTGCCGGGTGCGACCCTACTATCTCTATCAGTGCGATCTCATCAACGGCTCCTCGCACCTACGCACACCCGTCGCCGATGGTGTCGCGATCATCGAAGGCCTGCGCGGCCACACAACCGGCTACGCGGTGCCGCAATTTGTCATTGATGGACCCGGCGGCGGCGGAAAAATTCCGATCAATCCGAATTACCTAATCGACCACTCGCCCGGACGGGTCACGCTGCGCAACTACGAAGGTGAAACTTTCGAATACTCGGACCCCAGCCAAATTCCGCAATCGTCGCTCGCGCAACTTCACGAACTTGCACTCAATCGCTGTCCTTGAATCGGATACCGCTCACAGCGGCAGATCGTAGCTCCGACCACCCAGACCCTCGTACCAACGCACATAGGCGCGGTTGACCATGCCATATCCGCCAGGCGTCGGGTAATCACCCGTGAAATACCAATCGCCGCACTCGCCTTGAATCGAGCCGTGCAGGTTTTGAATGGTCTGAAAAATCACCTGAAGCTCGCCGTTCCAATCAATATCTTCCGGATAAACCATGCGGCTGATTTCTTCCGAGATCTGCGCGTCATTGAAGGCTTCGTACACCGGCTTCACGCGGTTGACCTGCTGACCGACTGGCTTCTTGAGTTCCTCAAGGCAGTCACGATAAATGCGATCGAGCAAGGACTGGCGACCCGCCCGACGATGAAGCGCAATCGCGGCTTGGAAGGCGATGAATTTGCCAAGCTCGGACATGTCGATGCCATAACAATCGGGATAGCGGATCTGCGGGGCAGTCGAGCACACGACGATCTTCGCAGGCTTGGTGCGGGCGAGGATCTTGAGAATCGATTTTTTGAGGGTCGTACCGCGTACCACCGAGTCGTCGAGCGCGACAAGATAGTCGCCGGGACTCACGATGCCATAGGTGATGTCGTAAACATGCGAAACTAGCGTGTCCCGGCCCTTTTCCTGCGAAATGAATGTCCGCAGCTTGATGTCCTTGTGCGCGATTTTTTCGCCACGCGGCCAGTTTCGCAAAATCAGTTCATCCACCAAATCCGGAGTCAACATGTCATCGGCGGCAGCCTTGAGGATCTGCTCGCGCACCTGCTTGCGGCGGTAAAGTCGCAAACCATCCATGAGTCCATAATATGCAGTCTCTGCTGTGTTCGGAATGAAGGAAAACACGGTCTTTTCAAACTGACCGCCAATCGCATCGATGATCTGTGGCACGAGCGCCGCCCCCATCGCCTTTCGCTCGCGATAAATGAGCGGATCATTTCCGCGTGAAAAATAAATTTTCTCAAACGAGCAAGGCGTGAAGCGCTGTGGCGGCATCATCGCGGTGTCGGAGATGCTGCCATCGGACTTGATGGTGATGATCGAGCCGGGATCCACCGCCTTGACCTGATCGGCCTCAGCTTCAAACACGGTCATGAGTGGCACCCGCTCGGAAGCGAAGGCGATTACCTCATCGGTCACCAACATGTGGCAGGGTCTGATGCCACCGGGATCACGCATCACGAACATGTCGCCATTGCCAATTACCCCGCAGATTGCATAGCCGCCATCCCATGCACAAGCGGCCTCCGCCACCAGTCGCGGCACATCAAGACCAGCTGAAATCCGATCCGGCATGTCTGCTCCGGAAACGCCTGCATCGCGCAACTCACGGTAAAGGTCGGTGTGAGCTTCATCGAGATGATAGCCGATTTCTTCCAATACCGTCTGTGTGTCGGTGCCGAAAATCGGATGCTGACCACGGTCGATGAGCACCTGGTTCAACTCCGAGGCGTTGGTCATGTTGAAGTTGCCCATCACCATCAGCGTCCGCGTTGGCCAGTTGCTGCGACGCAGGTAGGGATGGCAGGAACCTTCATCAAACTCGCCTGAGGTGCCGTAACGCAAGTGACCGATGAGAATCTCACCACCGAAATCGAAGCGTTTTTTGACGCTCTTGGGGTCGGCCGGATCCAGCAGCTTTTTGCGGGCAAGTTTGTGAAAGTGCTTGATCTCCTTGCGGAAAATTTCGGCCAGCGCGTCTTTCTCGATGCCGCGTCTGCGGAACGAGTAGGCCTCGCCTTTTGGCATATCGAGCTTAACGCAGCCGATGCCTGTTCCATCCTGGCCACGGTTGTGTTGTTTCTCCATCAGAAGAAACAACTTGTTCAGTCCCCATAAGGTTGTGCCGTAGCGATCGTGATAATAGGCAAGCGGTTTGCGTAGTCGCACTGCCGCGATCCCGCATTCATGTTTGAGGAAATCGCTCATGATTGTGTATCTGCGATGATCATTCGCCTTTCACGCGTACCCGCACTCCCTCTTCGGGAACCATGCGGCCGATCAAAACTCCACCGGGTCCGGCAGCGAGCGCGGTATCGAGATCCGATTCCGCAACAATTGCAACCCAGCCAATGCCCATGTTGAAGGTATGGAAGCGGTCCTCGGCATCGACATGACGGTAAAGTTTTTCGATGCCCGGCAGATTCCATTTCGGGATCTCAAGATCCGCACCCATATCACGGAACAAACGCTCGAGGTTTTCGGGTAGCCCGCCACCGGTTATGTGGGCCATCGCTTTCGGCCTCACGCCGCCTTTTTTAAGACCCGCCACGACATCGTGATACAACCTCGTAGGCTGCAGCCATGCGTGCAGTTCGTCTTCGGAAACCTCTCCCGGAAATTCTTTGAGCACCCGGCGCACCAAGGACCAGCCATTGGCATGAATACTATCGGAGGCATATCCGACAAGGCAGTCGCCCACCGCCACCGTGGTCGGGTCGATCAAATCCGGCTTTTCGGCGCAACCGATGCAGAACCCGGAAAGCTCAATCACATCCTCAGGCACGATCCCCGGCATTTCCGCAGTCTCACCACCGGCGAGAATGCAGCCGCAAGCCTCAAGGTAATCGCACATGCCGGTGATGAGGCGATTGATCTTTGCCTCGTCCAATGCCGCGATGCCGATGTAGTCGAGAAACAAAAGCGGATCACCACCGGTCGTGAGAATGTCATTCACGCTCATCGCCACAAGATCCTTGCCGGCGATTTCGAGGAGATCATTTTCCAAAAGCAATTCCAGCTTGGTGCCTACACCATCGCAGCCGGTCACCATCACCGGCTCCTTGTAGTCACTCAAATCGTAACAGGCGGCAAACAATCCGAATGCCCCCCACAATTTGCGCGCTTGCTGTGTTCTGGCCACTTGCGATCGGATGTCGCCCACCAGCGCCGCCGCCCTTCGCGTATCAACGCCCGATTGCCGATAAGTCAGTTTATCCACC
>CAZXHZ010000138.1:0-42571 GCA_964639755.1 uncultured Luteolibacter sp.
TGGATCTCGGCGATTTCGCGTTGCTGGGATTCGTATTGCTTGCGGTGGGTTTCCTTGCGGATCACCGACTCGCGTTCGAAGTAGGAAAAATTTCCCGCGTACTCCTCGGCCCGGCCGTGGGCGAAGGCGATGGTGCGCGTGCAAAGTGTGTCGAGCAGCCCGCGGTCGTGGGAAATGAGCAAGATCGCGCCGGGGTAGTTGACGAGGTATTGCTCGACCCACACCTGCGTGTCGATGTCGAGGTGGTTGGTGGGCTCGTCGAGCAGCAGGACTTCGGGCTCTTGGAGAAACAGCTTGGCCATCGCGATGCGCATTTGCCAGCCGCCGGAAAACTCGGAGCAGTCGCGGGTGAAATCGGCATCCTTGAAGCCGAGGCCCTTGAGCACCGATTCGATGCGCGGCTTCATGCGGGCGGGGTCGGTGGCATCGAGTTGCAACTCGAGCGCGCCAATTTCCTCAAGCGCCTCGGCGTAGGGCGATGAGCGCGGGTCGAGTTTTTCGAGTTCGTGGGAAAGGCGGTCGATCCTGTCGCGCAGCTCGAGCATTTCGCCGAAGGCGGATTCCGTTTCCTGCCACAGCGTGCGGCCGCGGACATGGATCCCTTCCTGTGGCAGATAGCCGTAGCGCGTGCCCTTGGGCGAGTGGATCGCACCGGAGCTCGGGGGGATGATGCCGGCGATGCACTTCATCAGCGTCGATTTGCCCGCGCCGTTGTGGCCAGCAAAGGCAATGCGTTCGCGGGCCTGCACGGAAAAGGACAGGTCGTTGAACAACACGCGGGCACCAAACTCCACGCGCAGTGACTGGACGGAAATCATCGGGGGGCGGAGCTTGCACGGAACGCAGCGAGCGTCAACTCCGATGAGGTCGCGCCCGGCATACCGATTACGTAACGAAAAAAGTCGTCACGAAATCTCCGTGACTGATGCCGGAGGTCGGTTTATTTCCCGTGCATGTCGACGCGCGCCACGGGCAAGCTTGTCGCCGAATTCCTCGGGACCTTCACCATGGTTTTTGCGGGGACAGGAGCCATCGTTATCGATCAGGCGCATGGCGGCGTGATCGGCCATGTCGGGATCGCGCTGACCTTTGGCTTGGTGGTGATGGCGATGATTCACACCTTTGGCGACATCAGTGGCGCGCATTTGAATCCTGCCGTGACTTTGGCCTTTGCGGTGGCCGGGCGTTTCCGTTGGTCGGAAGTGGCGGGATACATCGTGGTGCAGTTGGTCGGGGCTTTTGCGGCGAGTGGATTGTTAAAGTTGCTTTTTCCCACATCGGCCACGCTGGGCGCGACGCTGCCTGCAGGATCGGCGCAGCAGGCCTTTGTGCTGGAGGTCGTGTTGACCGCGATTTTGATGCTGACGATTTTGAGCGTGTCGACGGGAGCGAGGGAAAAGGGGATTGCTGCGGCGATTGCGATTGGCGGGGTGGTTGGACTGGAAGCGATGTTTGCGGGTCCGGTTTGTGGCGCATCAATGAACCCGGCGCGTTCGTTGGCACCGGCGGTGGTGAGCGGAAATTTCCAGCATTTGTGGCTATATCCGGTGGCCAGCATGCTTGGTGCTCTGCTTGCGGTGCCGCTTTCCAGGTTGGTGCGAGGTCGGGTTGATAAATGAAATTTTCCGAAAATGAGTGAGCCTGGAATGGCCTGGCTGCACGAGCAGGCGGGTTCGGAATTAAAAAATCTAAAAATAATTTGTAAGGAAATACTTGGCTTGAGCGTATCCCCACATACCCTGACAACTCACACACCCAATCATCCTTTATGTCCGACGAATCCTGTTGCGAAAACGACAAAATCTTATGCAAGGGCAACCCGCTTGCTTTGATTTTTGGTGCCATGCTTTTACGCCTATGGTTGGCGATGAGGGCTATTCAGACCGGTCTTGAAAAATATGCGGGTGCCAAGGCTTCGGATCAGGCGGTTGCCATCGACGGCTCAGCCAATTCATACGGTCTTACCGCCTCAAGTTCGGTCAAACACTATGCTTTGGAAAATTATCACGGGGTGCCGCAAGCGTTGATGGAGAAATTCAAAGCAGAGCCGTTCATGAGTGATGTCGCTTTGCGGATGTACGACCGTATCCTTGGCCCGTCATTGATCATTCTCGGTGTGATGATCCTTTTGGGTATTGCTAATCGCATTTCGCTTTTCTTGCTGGGGCTTTTATATATCAGCCTCACTTGGGGTTTAATTCTCATCAAGCAGGACGAGGGTGTTGCATGGCTGGGGGTTCACATGATCATGGTGGTGATGGCGTTGATGTTGTCTGAACACAACCGTTTATCCCTGCTCAAAAAATGGTAAGTGCATGAATACGGAAACCAGTTTGATAGCTCGTCGCGATTTCATCGGTAAGGCCGCAGGTGGGCTTGGCGCCGGACTTGTGCTTGGCGTTCCCAACATTTTGCGCGCGGCAGAAACCAAGCCGCATGAAAAGATTCATGTGGCTTTGGTTGGTTTTGGCAAGCAGGGCAAGGTGCTGTTTGAGGCGATGTCAAACATACCCGGACTGCACTTTCAGGCGATTTGTGATATTTGGGACTATAACCTGAAGGGTGGCATGGCCAAGGTGCGGGCTTTGCAGGGACACACGCCGAAGGGGTATTCCGATATTGATGAGATGCTCGCTACGGAAAAAGGCCTCGATGCCGCAATCGTCGCAACGCCGGATTTCTGGCATTCCCCGCACACGGTCAAATGCCTTGAGGCCAATCTCAATGTGTATTGTGAAAAAATGATGTCCAACACCATCGATGGCGCTCGCGCGATGGTTCGTGCGATGGAAAAAACCGGCAAGCTTTGCCAGATCGGACATCAGCGCCGCAGCAATCCCCGCTACCGTTACACGCTCGATAAACTGATCAACGGCAATCGAATCTGCGGCCAGATTGTGAACATCAACGGTCAATGGAACCGCGCGGTTACCTCATCACAGGACATTGGTTACAATCCCAAGCTTGCGATCAAACCTGAGGTTCTCGAGCGCTATGGCTTCAAGAACATGCACCAGTTCATGAATTGGCGCACTTATCGCGACTTGTCCGGTGGTCCGATCTCCGATTTGGGCGCTCACCAGATCGATATTTTCAACTGGTTTCTTGGAACCTTGCCCAAATCGGTGTTTGCATCAGGTGGAAACGATTATTTCAAGACTCGCGAACATTTCGACAATGTGATGGCGATATTTGATTACGACACGCCGCAAGGCGGGGTTCGGGCCTTTTACCAGGTTCTTACCACCACCAGTGCCGGCGGCGGATATTTCGAAAGTTTCATGGGCACAGAGGCCACGATCAACATTTCGGAGCGTTCGGCCTTTACCAACATTTATCGTGAATCAAGCGCTCCATCGTGGGATGGTTTTGTGTCGCGCGGTTTCCTTAAGCGACAGGCTGGTGCGCCCAAGGCCCAATCATCCGATGCGATTGCGTCCTACGAGTCGGCAGCACCAGAAGCTTATGCATTGCCCGGAGATCTCAATAAGCCACCACATCAACCGCATCTTGAGAATTTCTTTGATGCCGTGCGTGGCAAGGCCGCACTCAACTGTGATGCGCGTCATGCATTCGAGAGCGAGGCTCCGATTTACTGGGTGAATCCCTCCGCCTTAAGTCGCCAGCCCATTCAATTTACCAACAAACACCTGTCAGTCTGATCATGAAAAAAAAACATATCATCACCATTTTCACCTTGAGCACTTTGGCCCTCAGCGGTTGCGGCAGGAAATCGTCGGATGCTGCTGTGGATGGCGTCACGCCCGCTACCATTGCAGGCGGTGTGCCCTTGAAGACCGAGTTGCCACCTGAGCTCATCGAAGGCACCCCGAAACCGATCAATGTTCCAAATTTGATCCAAGCGCCCGTCAAGGAGCCCGAACTCATCGTCCCGGCAGGCACCACGCTTCTCTCCAAAGGCAAGTCGGTCACCAGCAGCGAGGAGAATCCGCTCATCGGTGATCTCTCGCTCGTCACCGATGGGGACAAGCAAGCGGGTGAGGGATATTATGTCGAATTGCCCGGCGGCACCCAATGGGTTCAGATCGATCTCGGACAAGCTTCCGAAATTGCGGCCGTATGGACATGGCATTTCCACTCGCAGAAGCGAGCCTACCATGACGTGATCATCCAAGTCTCCGATGATGCGGAGTTCAAATCCGGTGTGACGAGTGTTTATAACAACGATTATGATGATTCATCCAAGCTCGGCAAAGGGTCGGATAACCCTTATGTTGAATCACGCTTTGGAAAGCTCGTTGATGCCAAGGGCGTGAAAGGTCGATATGTGAGACTTTACAGCATGGGGAACTCCTCCAACGAGGCGAGCCACTACATCGAGGTAGAAGTTTACGGCAAAGCGCTTTGACAAATTGATTCGCGCGTGATGCCGAATCACGGGTGCGCAACGGCGCGACATGATTTAAGACCGAATTGCTTCCTGGCATTCCTCGGCCAGGTAGCAGCCGCACTTGCGAAGAAAGGCGTTCATTTCCGAGAGCATGCGTTCGCATTGTTTGTTCCACTTGGTGGAGCCTTGAAGAATCAGCGAGCTTTCGCGGAGTCCCGTGAAGACGATTTTTTCCGCGCCGAACTTTCGCAGTTCGCCGATCTCAACGCGTAGTTTTTCAAAAAATGCCAATTCAAAGCCGTTGCCCGCTTCGGTGGCTGAGTCGATGAGTGAAAGCGTCAGAGTCGGGGCGAGCGGCTTGAGCTCGCAGGCGATTTTCACACAGCCGATTTTCATGAGCATCTTGCGCACGCGCTCATAGAGGTCGTCGAGCGTGAGCATCCGCAGCGTACATTTCGTCTCGAGGTATTTCACGACACCGCTGTGGATGTCGTGAACAAATGGGAAGTCTTCCTGATTGGCGGCGCGGGCGGCGCGGCGCAGGGCTTCCTCGAGACAAGAGGTATCATAGTCGAAAATCTGATGGCGGCCGATTTGCAGGGCCGGGCGATTGGCGATGAATGCGATCACGGCAATAAGGGTGGGTTCAGTCCTTGAAAAGTCGGCGTTGGAAGGGATCGCGCGCGGCGCGGCGGGAGAGGGATTGGATTTCCTGGATGAATTCGTTCACATCGTTGAATTGGCGATAGACTGAGACATAGCGGACATAGGCGACCGGATCGATCTGGTGGAGCTTGTCCATCACTTTGGCTCCGATGTTGGCGGAAGGCACTTCGCTGGTGTGATCCTTGTGCAAATCGGTGAGAATTTCCTCCACTGCGCGGTCCAGGCGATCCATCGGAACGGGGCGTTTTTCGCAGGCCTTGATCAGTCCGCTCATAAGCTTTTCACGATTGAGCGCTTCCCGTGTTCCGTCCTTTTTCACGACCCGCAATTCGGTGCGTTCGATCTGCTCGTAAGTCGTGTAGCGGTAGTTGCATTGCAAGCATTCGCGCCGACGGCGAATCGTTGTGCCGTCTTTAGATGATCGGGAATCGAGCACCTTGTCTTTTTGGGATCCGCATTGGACGCATCGCATGGGTCGGGTCGCAAACTTGCAGGCACGATCATGATCATGCATGTTGTAGGGTCAATCCAAAAACCACGCCATATTTAGTATCAGATTCCGAATGATCGGGTTTTCCGAAACAATTTTTTTAATTCAGACAAGGCTTGCAGGTAAGGGGAGAAAAATTGGCGGTGGTCATGAATCGTTGCTGGCTTTTGGCAACGCTTTTGCTGTCAGGGCTTGAGTGAAGCAGAGGCAAAAATCTGCATTTTTGATGGGTTGGTGTCGCCTTCCCGTTTTGGCTTCGGCGGGTTGTTGTTTTTACGATTCCAAGCTGATATCGGGTATGTGGGTGAATGAAATGCGCATGGGTGCGGTTTCACGGCTTTCCTGGACGCTGCCGAAATAGACCGCCGAGCGACCGTAACGCGCGCGCAGTTGGTCGATGGTGGCATCGAGGCGATGCAATTTTCCCTTCGGTTGATCGACGGACTCGGCGACGATGCTTTGAAACAGATCGGGCGTATGGTTTTCGTGTGCGACAAGTTTGGTGAGCACAACACCGACCTGCAGAATTTTTTTCCTCGGGTCGGGTCTTTCGCGCCAGAGGCGATCGAGCAAGTGCATCAGGCGCAGCGTCGAATCAGTTTCAGGCATTCGTGCCTCAGATGCCCATGCCATGCCTCGAAGGTAGGAGAGTTGCAATGTCAGTGAGCCGCTGAGCAGACTGTGTGAGCGAAGCCGTTCGCAGGCCTTGTGAAGCAGCTTGCAGAGGATCGGCCATGCGTGATCCGGGTGACGGCGCTCGGGTGGAATCACATGCGAGTGGCCGATCGATTTGCGTGCGGAAACGAGTTCCGGAATTTCGTCGCCGCGCAGCAGGTGCCAGAGCCGGTCGCCTAGTATGCCGCCCCACACGCCGTGCATCAGTTTTTTAGGTGCTTGGCAAAGTGCTTCGACCGTGTGGATGCCGGCCGCGTGCAAGCGTGCTTCGGTGCGGCGCGCAATGCCGGTGAGGTCGCGCAGCTTGAGTTCGTAAAGCACCTCCGGCAGATCTTTGCTTTCGATGATGAAGAGTCCATCGGGCTTGCGCATCTTGGAGGCCATCTTGGCGAGATACTTGTTGGGCGCGGCGCCGATGCTCACTTTGATGATCGGTGAAACTTCGCGTGCAACCGTGCTTTTGATTTTACTGCCGATATCGGCGACGGTGGAGGAATCACGAAGATTGAAAGGCAGCCATGCCCACATTTCGTCAATGCTCAGAACTTGTTCGACATGGATGCAGTTTTCGACCGCTTCGACGATGCGATGGTGGATCGCAATGTATTCCGCAGGTTTGGATTCGACGATCGCGATGCCCGGGCAGAGTGCACGTGCCTCACTGATCCGTGTGCCGGTTTTGACACCGTAAGCCTTTGCCTCATAGGAGGCGGCGATGCAGCATGAAGACTCCGCCATCACGGGAGCCACACCGACCGGACGTCCGCGCAGGGTGGGATCGAGATGCTGTTCGACCGATGCGAAAAACGAGTCGCAGTCGATAAAAAGCGCTGTCAGCGGGAGATCCAAGGCCGCGATTTTCATGCGGCAAAATACCAAGGTCAATTTTAAATGTTCATTTGAACATTTAAAAATATGATTTATGAATTGCGATGTCGTTCAAGCGCGTGGCTCGAGCGAGCTGTTTCACGGGTTTGGATTTTTGGCAATCGCGCGGATCGGTGGCGCTCCGCACGCCATCGCGTTATGTGGGTTTGAGATCTTTCTGTCATCGTCTGTTTCGTTGCATTCGCGAACCGAGTGCATTGCATCCGATGAAATTTCTACCCGTTTACAGCCCCTGAATTTGTTGCGGCATGTTCGTCGCGATGCGCAGCGGTTGGCTGGCTCGCGATGGTGCATGATGTCGATGAAAAAACGGCGGTGGTTGAGCGTGTGGGTTCTTTTCTCCTCTCGAAAAACATCATGACAGGTTTTGACGCAGTGATGCGTTGATCGACCAAGGGCGGCAGCGTGTCAGGGCCGGACTGATCCGACACATGGGCATGAGACCGATGTGCTGTTTGTCAGATTTCATTTCAAAAAATCACCAAAAAACATTCCGATGAATATCTTCTTTCAGTCAGCCCCCGCGCAGATAGGGCCGTTTTACCGTCGTGATCTGGATGCGATGGGAAATTTTGGCGGAATGGTTGCGGACGCGCGTGGTTCTGCCGATGAAGGTTACCGGATACCGATTTGGAAACATGTGCTTGACGCTTTGTTGCTGTTGATGGTTCTGCCGCTGGCCTTGCTGTGCATGGTGTTAGTGGCTTTGTGGATTGGTGTGGTGTCGCGCGGGCCGGTGCTTGTGCGTCAAGAGAGGGTTGGTCGTCATCGCCGTTGTTTCCCGATGTACAGGTTTCGCACGATGAGATTGGATGCGATTGATCTGCCGGAGCAGCGTTGCTTTGGGGAGATGGTTCGCATGGGCTCGCCGCTGGTGAAGATCGACCTTTTGCGCAACCCGAATCTGATTCCGGGTGGGCGCCTGCTGAGGGCATCGGGATTGGACGAACTGCCACAGATCATCAACATCTTGTTGGGCGACATGAGTTGGGTTGGACCAAGGCCCAGTCTTCCTTCTGAGCTTTGCCATTTCACCGCAATTCAGAGGCGACGCTTCGATGTTTTACCAGGGCTTACCGGACTGTTTCAAATCCATGGCAACGGTCTTTCGACCTTTGTCGAAATGAACGCGATGGACGCCGCTTATGTGCGGCATTGTTCACCATGGCTTGATTTGAAAATCATGCTTCTTACGCCCGGCATGTTGTTGCGTCAGACATTTTCCGTACTTCGAAACAGCGGCTTTTGCGGAGAGCCTGACGCTGGAATTGTCGACTGAGGAATTGCGGCGACGCGTCGGGCCGCAACCGAAAATGAACCGATGCACAAAGGCCATTGGCCGTAATTTATCAACTTATCGAACAACAAACATCATGCATGCCTACCAACCGTCCGCGAATCACTCAGGTATCGGAATACACGACATTTTCCATGCTTTGAAAAGGCGCCGCGTGATGGTGCTTTCACTTTCTATTTGTGGCATCTTGCTGGCGTCGTTGGTTCATTTTTCGCGCAAACCGGTCTATGCATCCGAAGCCAAGTTGTTGGTGCGCTATGTGCTCGAGCGTGGTGTGGTCGATCCCTATGAGGCGCGTCAGAATCCGGGTGCGAACAAGGCCGACCAGGTGATCCAGACGGAAATCGAGATCCTCACAAGCATGGATCTTGCGCTTGAGGTGGCGCGCGATGTCGGTGTTGGAAAAATTTCCCCCGGTCTAGAAGGAGAGAGCGGTCTTGAAAGCGCGGCCGCCGAGTTGCTTGGCAACCTCAAGGTTGTGGTCGGCCAGAGCAACAATGTGTTGTTGGTCAAATACTCGCATGAGGATCGGGAGGTGACCAAAGCCGTGTTGCACAAACTCATGGACGCGTATTTTCAGAAACACTTGTTGATCCACCGTTCGGCAGCGGCATTCGATCTCATCGCCATCCAGACCAATGAGGTAAAGGAAAAGCTCAACAAGACTGAGGAGAAGCTCAACAAGCTGCGCACCGAATCCGGCATCACATCGCTCGGCGAAGCGACAGGCACTCTTGCAAACCAGAGGGCATCGACCAACGACGAGCTCATCAAGGTGCGTGCGGAATATGCTGAGCAGCAGGCAAAGATTGAATCGCTGCGTCAGAAGCCTGCGGAAGATAATAGTCGCGCCTCGATGCCATCAAATTCATCCGACCCTGCGTCGGGTATCACACCATCGGTATTTGCCGAGTACCGGGTGAACCTCGAGATGCTTGATTTTCTGCGCAAGCGAGACATCGAGTTGAGAATCAAGTTCAAGCCCGGCAACCGTTTGCTCGAGCTGAATCGCAGCCAGATCGCGCAGTGCGAATCGAAGCGACAGGCGCTTGTCGCCGCGTATCCGATGCTGACGACAGAGATCAAGGATGATTCAAACAATCCCATGTGGAGCCAATCGCTTGAGCGGGCTCGGCTCGCATCTTATGCGGCCAAGATCAAGGTGTTTGAAAACCACCTCAAGGAAATCTCGAGACAATTCAGCGAACAATACGCGGTTGGCTCGCGCATCGAGGAGCTGGAGAGGCAGAGGCAAATGGAGGATGCCGAATATCGCAACCTTGAGGCGAATCTCAAGAATGCGAAAGTCGATCAGACGCTTGATCCATCAAGGATGCCAAACATCACGATCGTTCAGCAGCCGACTGAGCCTTTCAGATATTACGACGAGCGAGAAAACAAGATCATCATGGGATTGGCGGGAGGAGGGATGTCGCTGGGTCTTGGACTTGCATTGTTGATGGAGCTGTTGCTCGACAAGCGTGTGAAGCGCCCCGATGAGATCGAAAGAAAGTTGAGTATTCCGCTCATGTCGTGCATTCCGTACCTTCGCAATTCGGGTGGTGGCTTTCTCACATTTGGCGGAACGCCATTGCTTGGAAACGGTGATGATTTGGTGCTTCCCGATGATCCTGATGCGGACCATGCGAAACATTCCATCCTCCCTTACGCTGAGACCATCAGGGACCGTGTTATCTTTGATTTTGAATCCAACCGCATCACGCACAAACCCAAGCTCATCGCGGTGACGAGCCTTTCCTCCGGGTCGGGAACGAGCACGATCGCTGCAGGTTTGGCAAAGTCGTTTTCCGAAATTCCCGGGGCAAAGGTGCTGTGTGTCGACCTCAGTGCTTTTGATTCGGCTGGTGATGGAAAAAACGATGGGAGGAAATGGCCGCTCAACCGCGCGCTACAGATGGCGGCAAGTCCATCGTTCGCGCACAACGAACGCAGTTTATTTCATGCGAGCGGTGACACTGAAGAGGGGGCTGACGCGCGCGGCATCAATGCCGTACAATTCAGTCGCATGTTGCCCGATATGCAGGACAGTCCATACGATTACATTATATTCGAAATGCCTTCGGTCGAAAAATCCGGTCGCACGCTTACCATGGCGGCATTGATGGACAAAGTGATCCTGGTGTTGGATGCCGAAAACACGGTGAAGGATATGTTGGTCTGGACCTATTCCGAACTTACGAAAGGCAAGGCGGATGTTTCCTGTGTGTTCAACAAGGCGAGTTCGGATGTGCCGTCATGGCTGTGCGCGAACTGATTCTTTGTATTTTTTAAATGATAAGGTTGCGTCACAAGTTTCTGATCCGGATGCTGAGGCTTACGGATCAGCTGGTGCTGATTTCCGCGCTGATGGTGGTGCTGTGGCCAAAGGTGCTTAACCAAGGTATCGACGGCCTCGGATTCAGCATGCAAAGGAGTGGCTTGGCAAGCATTGCGGGCATGCTGGTACTGATGACCGGATGGGTGTTCATTCATGATCATTTCGTGCGTTATCGGGTGGATCGATTCGTTCCTTTTCCGGCTGAACTCCGTGATTTCATCAAGGCCACAGGCGCTGCCTGTTTGTGGTTATTGCTGATCGGCTTGCTAGTGCCTTATCCTAATTTGGACAGTTCATCATTGGCGGTGTTTTTTTGCCTGGTGGGTGTGGCTGGATCGGCAAGCCGTCTGGTTGCGCGCTCCGTGGTGATGGGTGCACGGAGGTCGGGCTACAATTTCCGGAACATCCTTTTTGTCGGAGTCAACGATCATGCCTTGCGCGTCGCATCGAAGATCGAGGCAAGGCCGGAGCTGGGGTTCCGAATTGTGGGATTTGTGTCCGAGGATATGGAGGAGAATGCGCCTGCCCCGACAACAGGACGCATCGCATGGCCGATATTGGGGGAGCTGCATGAAATGAGGGAAATTTTGGAAAAAGAGAGCGTCGATGAGATCATTGCGTGCCTGCCAATTGATTCAAAGATGGATGAAATCAGTCGTGTGACGAAATATGCGCAGGATCTTGGCTTGGTGATGCGTTTGCTTCCGAGCAAGGTCGAGCGCGATGTGCTCGATGGCATGCAGGTCGAGTACTTCGACGACGAATTTGTCATTACCTTGTTTCGAGAGAAAATGATCGGTCAGCTTTTTATAAAGCGGGTAATTGATGTGATGATTTCCTCAATTCTGCTATTGCTGTTGTCGCCTTTGTTTCTGGTGATTGCGGTGTGGATTAAAGCGACGAGCAAGGGTCCTGTTTTTTTTGCTCAAGAGCGAGTGGGTTTGAACAAGCGGACGTTTAAAATGTACAAGTTCCGATCGATGTTGGACGACGCGGAGAAGATGCTCGATTCGATTTCACATTTGAACGAGATCGATGGGCCGGCATTCAAGATACAAAATGATCCAAGAATCACTAGGATTGGAAGTTTTTTGAGGCGAACAAGTCTCGATGAGTTGCCGCAATTGTTAAATGTCCTGCGTGGAGAAATGAGTTTGGTTGGTCCGCGACCGCCATTGCGCGAAGAGGTTGAGCGATACGAATGGATGTTTCGAAAAAGATTGTCGGTAAAGCCAGGCATCACTTGCATTTGGCAGATCAGTGGGCGAAGTGATGTCTCGTTTGCACGCTGGATGCGCATGGATCAGGACTATGTGGAAAACTGGTCACTGTGGCTTGATTTCATGATTCTTCTGAAAACGATTCCGGCCGTCTTGAGCAGCAGGGGGGCTTGTTGATGGCTGAAATAGGTAAAAAATCTCGGCCGAGAGTGCTCGCGATTTCCTCAGGGGGAGGTCACTGGATCCAGTTGTTGAGGGTGCGTCCGGCCTTCGTCGATTGTGATGTTGTGTACGCCACCGTGGCGGATGGGTATGCAACCGATGTGGAAGGCAGCCGTTTCGAAACTGTGCCGAACGGCAATCTTTGGAGTGTTTGGAGTCTTTTGAGATCGGCGGTTGGAGTCGCATGGTTGTTGATGCGCCTCCGTCCGGATGTAATTATTACGACTGGCGCGGCTCCCGGATGCTTCGCGGTGATGTTTGGAAAGCTCATGGGTGCACGCACTCTTTGGCTTGATAGCATGGCCAATGCGGGAGGACTTTCCATGTCAGGCCGCAAGTCGCGCAGGTTTACGGATCTTTGCCTCACGCAGTGGAAACATCTGGCAGGTGATGGTGGACCCGATTTTCGAGGGGCGGTTTTCAACTGCAGTTGCAAATCATGATTTTTGTTACGGTTGGCAGCGACACGCCATTTGACCGGTTGATCAGGCTCATCGATCGCTGGGCTTTTCAGAATGGACGGCGCGATGTGTTTGCCCAGATAGGAAAGCATGCTTGGAGGCCGCAGTTCATTCAGTACGCCGAGATGCTGGCCCCAGAGGAGTTCAAGCACCATGTGCGTGCCGCGAGGGTGGTGATTGGCCATGCGGGCATGGGTACCATACTCACCTCGCTTCAACACACGAGGCCCGTGCTTGTCATGCCGAGGCGGGGAGGCCTAGGCGAGACAAGGAATGACCATCAGCTGGATACCGCGAAACGGCTTTCACGAATTGACGGTATCGATGTAGCGATCGATGAAGAAGCGCTGTTTCAAAAGCTCTGTGGCATTGATGAAGCAACGGGGTGTCATGCCATTTCGAATCATGCCGAGGAGCGGCTTACCACATGCATACGCGAATTCATTCACAACGGAAAGAACGCATGAGCGGTGCAGTCGATTATGTGTTGGTGACGCCCGTCAAAAACGAAGAGCAAACTATCGGAAGGACCATCGAGGCGGTGCTTCGCCAGACGATCAGGCCCCTTGAGTGGGTGATTGCAAGTGATGGATCGACTGATGGTACTAACGCCATCATCAGCAGGTATGCGGCGGAGCATCCATGGATACGGCTGATCGATTTTCCGCCGCGCAAGGAGCGGTGTTTTTCGGCGGTGGTTGCCAACGCCATGTCGGCAATCTCGCGCCTTGAGACGCGTGAATTCAGTTATCTCGGTTTGCTCGACGGCGATGTGGATTTTCCGACGGATTATTATGAAAAAACCATGCGGTTTTTCGCGCTTGATGACTCGCTTGGTCTTGCGGGCGGGGTGGTGATTGATCCGGGTGAGCCGCGTGACCGCATTCCGAGAAACCGCAGCGATGTGCCTGGCGCTGTGCAATTTTACCGTAGAGAGTGTTTCGAGGCGATAGGCGGTTTGATTGCGATTCCCGAAGGTGGTTGGGATGGCGTCGCATGTGTCATGGCACGGATGGCGGGATACAAAACGCGGCTGCTTGAAGGGTTGGTGGTCGATCACCTCAAGCCGCGGAATGTCTCCAAAGGAGGTCTTCTCAAGCGACGCTGGCAAATGGGTCAACGCGATTACGCCGTTGGGTATCATCCTTGTTTTGAAGTCGTCAAATGCCTCAGTCGGATTGGCGATCGCCCATGGTTTGTAGGTTCTCTCGCGTGGTGGTGTGGCTATGCAGGCAGTTGGGTCATGAGTCGCGCGTCAATCGTGCCTGAGCCTGTGCGGAAATATCTGCGTGGGGAGCAGATCGGGCGCATGCGGCATCTCCTTAGGCTGACGACTCCGGCATTGAAATGTGAGAACCAAGCAGCGCTGAGTCGTGGTGATGTCATAGACTTTTCATGAACCTATCGATTGTCATCATCAATTGGAATTCTTGCGACCTGCTCGCCAAGTGCCTTGAGTCGGTGCGGCTTCAGGAATATGCAGGTCAGCTGGAAATTATCGTTGTCGATGGAGGCTCTTTCGATGGTGCGGATGCGATGGTGAGAGAAAAATTTCCCGAGGTTCATTTCATCCAAAGTCCGGAAAACATTGGCTACGGAAGGTGTTGCAATCTCGGCGCGTGCGGAGCGCGCGGTGAGTATCTGATGATACTCAATCCCGACACCGAATTGAGGCTGGGTGCGATACGCGCGATGGTTGGAGCATTGGCAGGTATGACGAATGCGGGTTTGGTTGGCGCCCGCCTGATCGATCCCGACGGCACTTTCCAAACTTCAAGCACGCATCGATTGCCCGGTCCGCTCAACACTTTGTTTGATTGCGCGATGATCCGCAAAGCGATCTGGCAATTGTCAGGAAGTGCGGGCAGGCGATCGCCGTTTCCCGTTCAGGCGGTTTCAGGCGCATGCATGTTGTTGCGCATGTCACTTTACCGAAGGCTTGGTGGGTTCAACCCGCGGTTCTTCATGTATGGAGAAGATGTTGATTTGTGTCAGAGGGTGCGTGATTCGCGCCATGTTGTTTATCATGTGCCGGCAGCGCAGGTTGTTCATCACGGAGGGGTGAGTTCTGCGCAGCAGGGCAGTGGATTTTCTGCAGTCATGATCCGCGAGGCCGTCGATGTCATCATGAGGATTCATCGTGGCGAGTTTGCGGCTTTTTGTGGCCGAGTATTGATGATGTTCTCGGCGCTGATGCGTTTGATGTTTGCGTCCGTGGCGCGATGGTTTTGCGGCGGAGCGAGCCGCGCGCGTTTTGACGCTGTGATCGCCAAGTGGGTGTTTGTGTTGAGGTGGTGTTGTGGTGCGGAAAAATGGGCAAGCCATCACTTCGCGACCACCCCCAGACGCGTTATTTGCAATGCGTGGGATGGTGCGTGAATATTAGAGCGGCATATTATGAAAAATTCAGTCACTTATCTCTTGGTTGCAGCGATGGCTGTGTTTCACTGCTCGGGCTCGTTTGGGGCAACTTCGGTGAGTCGGCATGGCATCACATGGACGTTCGACCGCGACCGAGTGACAGGCCAGTATGCCAATGGCGACCCATGGGTCGTTGGGCCGGTGGTGATTACGGCAATCAGCCCCAAGCCAAGCGTTGGCCGCAACGGTTCGATGCTGAACCCAGCGATCGGCAATCGCCAGGCATTCGACGACCGATACATCGCCACCTACAATCCATATGACGATGCGCTGAATGTCGGGACCAAGTTGCCACTTACCGTGCAAGCAAACAGCTCGCTTGTATCGAGCATATCAGCGGTGAATTACCAGCAATGGGGTTTGACCCAGATGTTCGCCGTGTTGACTTGCGTGTCACAGGCGCCAGCAGCGGGAAGTTTTCGTCCGGCATATATGGGCAGTCCGATCAAGACGAGCCCGTGGAATGTCTCGCGGCTTAATTTTAGCAAGCTTCAGCGGCTTTCGACTGCCGCAATGACCACCATTCCCAACTGGGCGAGCTATACGGCGGACTTTGAGAAATTATGGTTTGAGAAAGACCTTACATGGACCGGTCGTTACCTGCATGCGCCATATCAGGCTTTGAACGGCTATGGCAAAGACATGGCAATAAAAACCGGTGATGTCGCGCTGATGCTGAATCTCGACTTTAGCGACGACGCGAAGCGTGCGTTGCTGATCAACTATGTGCAGTATGGTCTCGATATTGCGGGCATACGGGCGGCGGGTGGTGCTTGGTTTGACGATGGTGGTCACAACATCGGTCGTCTTGCGCCGCTGATGGTAGCCGCCACGGTGTTGGACGATGCCAACCTCAAGGCGCAGCTCGATGGAGCGCAGCTTGGATTTTCCGAATACTGCCAAACCTTTTTTGTGACGCAGCAGGATGTCGACCGCGTGCGCTACACTGCGGACGGCAGGCCGAGATTGCCTTATACTACGGCCAATATCGGGATGCCCGAGTGGGGCGAAAAACATGCCAGCAACCCGTCGCGAGATGGCAACAACTGGAACGCATTTTACCGCGATATTTGCGGCGGGCAACTTACCGCGCCGGCGATGGCCGCAAGGGTCATGGGTATTCGCGCGTTGTCCAAGTGGGAGCAGATGTACCTATATCAGGAAAGGCATCTTAATTACGAGCAAGGCTCCACTTATCAAGGTGAGTTCAACTACAATCCGACTCCTGTATTTCATAAGCAGTTTTACAACAACTTCAAAACATACACGCCGGGCACCAGCACCGGTGGTGGCGGGGGCGTGGTGACGCCTACGTTTGCGATAGGCGACCGGATCGAGGTTTCGGCTAACACCAATGTCAGATCGACCAGCTCATTGAGCGGCACCTTACTCGGAGTCCAGCCAGTACTTGCCAAAGGCACGATCGTTGGGGGACCGATCGGCAAAGATGCCAACAACATCACTTGGTGGCAGATAAATTACGATACCGGTGTCGATGGTTGGAGCGGCCAGGACAACTTCGTGAAAATCACAACGCCACCACCTGTTGTAACCTTTGCCATCGGCGATCGTATCGAGGTTTTGACCAACACCAATGTGAGATCGACAAGCGCCTTGACCGGTACCTTGCTTGGAGTGCAGTCCGCACTTGCAAAGGGAACGATTATTGGCGGCCCGGTTGGCAAAGATGCCAACAATATCACTTGGTGGCAGTTGGATTATGATACGGGAGTCGACGGCTGGAGCGGTCAGGACAATTTCAATAAGATCGCTCCAGTGAAGCCCAGCAGGCCGACGGGACTCAAAACGGAGTAAGTTGCAACGCGGCTTCATCAATTGAGGAAAGGAACTCCGATTGAACGGTTACTTGTTTGTTTTAAGCCTTGTTCTGGCAGGTCTGCAGATCGCTTTGCCATACCGTTGGGCATTTGTTCCATTACTGATTGCCGCCTGTCATGTCCCAAATGAGCCGTTTTTGGGATCCTTTACAGCGGTGAGAATGGTCATAGTGGTGGGACTGCTGCGCGCATGGGCGGGCGGTTTTTTGAGAATCAATATGGCGAGTCCGATGGACCGTTTGATTGCGTTGTTTGGTTGCATTGCGCTGTTGAGCGGATTTGCCTATCCGTGGGATGGCGGTGCCGCATTCATCACGAGGCTTCGGATTGCGATGGATGTGGCTGGGGTTTATTTTTTTGCGCGTGCCTACCTTGCCGACAGGGATGCGCTCGGCCGTTTTGCCATCGGGCTTGCGATAGTGATCATTCCGTTTGGTCTGATGATGTTGTATGAGAGGTTGACGGCGACAAATCCGTACCGCCTGTTGGGTGGGCAAACGTTGATGACAATCGTGCGCGACGGACGCATTAGGGCACAGGGTACTTTTGGCACACCGATTCTTGCGGGGACGGTTGCTGCGGCATCACTGCCGTTTTTGGTCATATTGTGGCGTGAGCGGCGCGGGCTTGCCATGGCTGCGATGTTTGCGGCTGCACTAGCGATTTTTTCTAGTTCATCGAGCGGCCCTATCGCAACAGCGATGGTGGGTGCGGGAATGATTTATGCTTGGAGGTGGCGTGAACGCATGGCTGCGATTCTCGTTTGGTCGGTGATGGGGCTTGTGTTGCTGAATTTTATCAAGGAAAGACCGATATGGTACTTGATGGCGTTGATGGACTTTGTGGGAGGCAGCACCGGTTGGCATCGGGCCTATCTGATTGACATGGCAATCAAGCATCTAGGCGAGTGGTGGGCATTTGGAACGAATTTCACCAGGCACTGGATGCCGTATGGATTGGTCAACGATCCGTTCAATTGTGACATTACCAATTATTACATCCAACTCGGTGTGACGGGGGGGCTGGCGTTGACAGCCGTCTTGATGGTGATTCAATGGCTTTCATTTCGGATGTTGGGAAACGAAATCATCGGGACGTCCCCGAGAGAGGCGCGTGATGAACGCGAAAATTTTCATCTTTGGTGTCTTGTTTCAGCATTGGCAGCGCATGCAGTGACATTTCTTTCGATTTCTTACTTTGACCAGATGCATGTATTTTTCTGGGTCTTGATTGGTGGTGTGACGGGATTCGTTGTCCCTGCGGAAAGACGGTATGGTCGCCGATTCCCTGCAATGCAGGCTTTGGCATGAATCAGATGCTGTGCAGATTTGCGCGCGGCCTTGGATGCATTGCGCACTACGCACGTTGGTCGTGGCGTTTTGGCAAATTCGGATTTCGATCAAGGCTTGTGGGTCCTGTGATGTTGACCGGATGTCGCAATATCGAGATTGGCAAGGGTGTGAGCATCCGACGGGGCGCGCGCATTGAGGTGGTGGATGATAATGGAAAAATCGAAATTGGCGATGGCACGAGCATTCAGCTTGGATTTCATTGCGGCGCAGCGAAACATGTCCGAATTGGCAAGGATGTATTGATCGCCGGGAGGGTCTACATCTCCGATCACGACCATGTGTTTCATCATGTGGATCTGCCTCCGCGTAGGTGCAAGGAGCTTCTGGTCGCTCCTGTGGAGATTGGTGATGGAGTGTGGCTGGGTGAAGGTTGCGTGGTGCTTAAGGGTGTGAGCATCGGACGGCGTTCGGTCGTGGGCGCAAATGCGGTGGTTACCCGAAGCGTGCCGGATGGATGTGTGGTGGGTGGAGTTCCGGCAAGGATCATCCGTCGAATTGAGTTTGATGAGCCTATACCGGCGCAGTCTGAGGCTCGCTGAAAATTTTTCATAAAAACGGTGACGAAGGTATCTGTGATCATTCCCACCTTCAATCGGTCGAACACGATTGTTGATGCCGTACAAAGCGTCATGGATCAGACATATGGTTCGATCGAAATCATCGTTGTTGACGATGGATCCACCGACGCCACGCTTGAAAAGCTCAGAGATTTTTCCTCACGCATCACTTTGCTCCGTCAGCAAAACGAGGGTCCTTCGGCTGCCCGAAACCATGGGGTGAAAGCTGCAACGGGTGAGATTCTTGCATTTTTGGATTCCGACGACACATGGCTTCCTGAGAAAATTTCGCGTCAAGTTGCCTTGATGGAGGCCTGCGGCAAGGAAATGACCTGCTGCATATGCAATGCCTCGATCGAGATGGGTCCAGGTGCTCAAAAGACAGATTCTTTTCTAGTCTCGGGAATTTGTCCGTCGCTCGATGAAGGTATTTGGCGTAATCCGGCGGATGTGCTCTCGAGCCGTTTTATTCTTTTCAATCAGGTTGCGGCGATCCGGCGGGACGCATTCGTGAGGCTTGGCGGATATGGCAGGCGCTTCAGGTTGCTTGAAGATTATGACTTGGCGCTCAGGCTTGCCGCGCGAGGAGGCACATGGGGTATTATTTCGTCGCCGTTGGTTGTCAAAAGAAACGACACTCGGGGCATTGGTGTCGAGTGTTGCAATGATCGGATGGCACATGCGAAGGCGTTGCGGACTGTGCTTACTGGGGTTTTTGAATCCGGTGTGATTCGACATCCGCAGATGCGGCGCAACATTCGCCGCCGTTTGTGTGAGAACGCACGAGAAATCCGAAGCTGCGAGTTGATGGAGCGTAACCACTGGCCGGTGCGTTCGCTCGGCGTGCTAATGGGTATGCAGGCTCGAGCCATCCGGTATGCTTCAAGACATTTGTTTCCGTTGGCGGAACCCGAAGTTGAGCCAGCGCAGGGTGCATGAAATCATCATATGAGCGGGATTACCATTGAGGCTGGAAAGTCGGGCGGCAGATATTGGCGTGATTTGTGGCGATATCGCGAGCTGCTGTATTTTTTGGCGTGGCGCGACACTCTTGTGCGTTACAAGCAGACAGTGGTTGGCGTGGCGTGGGCGGTGATACGCCCGGTGTTGACGATGTTGGTGTTGACGGTCGTATTTGGCGAGTTCGCCGGGATGGCGTCCGGCGATGTGCCTTATCCGCTGGTGGTGCTGTGCGGCATGTTGCCGTGGCAGTTTTTTGCGACCGCTTTTGCTGAGAGTGGAAACAGCCTTGTTTCCAATCAAGGCATGATTACCAAGGTTTACTTTCCAAGGCTGGTGGTTCCCATCAGCAGCGTCGTCACGAGTTTTGTTGATTTCATGATCAGCGCCGTGCTGTTGGCTCTGCTGTTCATATATTACGATCAATCTCCTGGACCCCAGGTCTTTACGCTGCCGTTTTTCGTCACACTTGCTTTTGGGGCCGCATTTGGAGCAGGAGTGTGGGTATCTGCGCTGATGGTTAGATATCGCGACTTTCGCTATGTCGTGCCGTTCATTGTGCAATTCGGATTGTATGTATCGCCGGTGGGGTTCAGCAGCACTCAGGTACCGGAGAAATGGCGTTTCATCTATTCGATGAACCCGATGGCGGGCGTGATCGACGGCTTCAGATACGCATTGCTTGGTGAGAACAGCCTCAGCGGTGGTGAGCTGTTGTTTTCAGTGCTATCGGTGACCGTTTTGATCGCAAGTGGACTTATTTACTTTCGTACGACTGAAAAAACATTTGCCGACATCATATGAAATTAAGTCCGCAGAGAGTGTCGTAAAACAACCATAGAAAATGAATAGATACCGTATGAATTCAACAATGGAGATACCGGAAGCAGAGTCACGGATGCGTGTTGCCGAGAGTAGACCTCGCTTTCGCGAGGTTGCGGTGGTGGGGATGGGCTATGTGGGTCTGCCGCTCGCGCTGCGTTTTGCCGAGTCCGGAGTCAGAGTGACAGGCATCGACATCGACAAGGACAAGGTGGACGGATTGAACTCGGGTCACAGTCACATCGGGCATATTGCGCCGGAACGGATCGACGGTTTGAGGGAAAAGGGATTGTTCGGAGCAACGAGTGATTTTGCGCGTGTTGCGGATGCGCAGGCCGTGATTGTTTGCGTGCCCACACCCTTAGGGCGGAACCGTGATCCAGACATTTCCTATGTGTTGGATACCGGAAGATCGATCGCGCCGCATTTGCGGGAGGGAAGTCTCGTGGTTCTGGAATCCACCACATTTCCCGGAACCACGGACGAGTTGTTGCGGGAGGTGTTGGAGGACGGTTCTCGAATGCGTGCGGGTCGTGACTTCAACCTCGCGTACTCGCCTGAGCGAGAGGATCCCGGAAACCCTTCGAGTTGTGTTGGCAACGTGCCAAAACTTGTAGGTGGCTACAGTGACGCCTGTCTTGATAAGGCGGTGTTGCTCTATCGGAAGGCAGTAGCCGATGTGATTCCTGTTTCATCCTGCCGGGTTGCCGAGGCGGCCAAGCTTCTTGAGAACATTTTTCGCAGCGTGAACATCGCTCTCGTGAACGAACTCAAAATGGTTTACGATGCCATGGGCATCGACATTTGGGAAGTGATCGACGCGGCCGGAACCAAGCCATTCGGCTTCATGACGTTTTATCCTGGGCCTGGGCTTGGCGGACACTGCATTCCGATCGACCCGTTTTATCTGACATGGAAAGCGCACGAATTTGGCAGTTCCACACGGTTCATAGAGTTGGCAGGTGAAATCAATACGGCGATGCCTACGCATGTCGTGCGGAAGGTGGCCGAGGCTCTAAACGAAAAGCGCAGGCCGATCATGGAGTCGAGCGTTTTAGTGCTTGGTCTTGCTTACAAACCGAATGTCGATGATGAGAGGGAATCGCCCAGCTATCGAATCATGGAACTGTTGAAGTCGCAGGGCGCACGCGTATCGTATTATGATCCTCACATTCCAAGGATTCGGATGACGCGTGAGCACGCGCTTTGGGCGGGAGAAAAATCGGTGGATTGGAACGAAGTGGTGGTCAGCGCATTTGATGTAGTGGTGATCGCAACCGCTCATGACAGTATCGATTACCAAGAACTTGCCGATTGGGCGCAATGTGTGGTCGACACACGCAATGCAATGGCGAATGTGGTTCTGAACGGATGCCGTGTGCTTAAGGCCTGAGATTGCCCGGATGGTACAGTTTTTTTAGCAGATTAAATAGACATGAGTGAATCCGTCATCTCGGTAAACAAGCTTTCAAAGTCGTACCGGATAGAGCGGATGGGCGCCAGGAATGACGGGTTGCGTCACCTAATTGAGAACGCTGTGAGGAGGCCTTTCGGTGTCCTGCGCGGGGCGTTGCGCGACGGTGGTTCGAGCAAGTCGCTATTCTGGGCACTGAAGGATCTTGATCTTGAAATTGCGCCCGGAGAGATGGTGGGAATCATCGGCCGGAATGGTGCCGGCAAATCAACTTTGCTCAAGTTGCTGAGCCGTATTACCGAACCTACGAGCGGAAGCATTAGGATGCGCGGAAGGGTTGCAAGTTTGCTCGAGGTTGGAACCGGATTTCATCCAGAGCTCACTGGGCGTGAGAATATCTTTCTGAACGGTGCGATCCTTGGAATGAGCAGGCGTGAAATCGTGAGCCGCTTTGATGAGATTGTGGAATTTTCCGAGGTCGAAAAGTTTTTAGATACCCCTGTCAAACGTTACAGCAGCGGCATGTATGTGAGGCTTGCCTTTGCGGTAGCAGCCCATCTGGAGCCGGAAATACTCATAGTCGATGAGGTGCTGGCGGTGGGTGATGCGGAGTTTCAGAAAAAGTGCGTCGGGAAAATGGAGGACGCGTCAACTCGCGAAGGTAGGACTGTACTGTTGGTCAGCCACCAAATGCCTACGATACAAAATCTGTGCACGCGCTGTGTGCTGATGGATCAAGGTCAAATCATCGCGGATGGACCGACCTCGGAAGTGATCAATGCCTACATGACAAGGGGAGTGTCGTTGGCAAAAACCCCCTTACATGAACGCGAAGACCGGGCTGGCAATGGGCAAGTTAAGGTTCTCTCTGTTGTGATGCGCGATGCGGATGGCAATATCATGAGCGAAGCGATTGCTGGTTCCGAGGTTTGGCTATGTGTCGAGTATCTGGTGCGTGATGGCCTGACCTTGGAAAATTGCGTTTTTTGTCTCGCGATCCAAAAAGAGGCGAGAGTGTTCATTGCGCTTTCCACAGCTCTCGTCGATCGTCGAAAACTGGCGGTGAGCGGGCGTGGAAGAGTTGAATTTCACATACCCAAGTGGCCCTTGATGGAAGGCACCTATCACATCAACACCTATGTCGGAAACAACGGTGTGATGGAAGATTTCATTGAGGATGCGGTATCGATCGATGTGATTGACGGTGACTTCCACGGGTCCGGCAAGCTGCGTCACGAAGGCTGGGATGATTTGGTGTTGGTGGAACATTCATGGAGGCAGGTGCCCGACTAGGATAATTTTTTGACACAGGATAAACGATGAGCATTGCGGTAAAAGTCGGCGAACTTCCCGAGCTTGGCGAATTGGAGCGTGTGTGGCGTGACCTTGAGCGCCGTTCAAGCGGAAGATTTTTTGTCTCTTGGGCCTGGATTGGCGTCTGGTTGGCAAATTTGCCTCATGACTGGCCTTTGCGATTGATACGTGCAGAGAGGTTCGGAAAAACCGTGGGGCTCGGAATACTTGCGGGCGGTGAGCCGAAAAAAATCTGGAATATTCCGTACTGCGCCACAGAGCACCTTCATGAGACTGGGGTCAGGGAGATCGACATGGTGATCGAGCACAATGATTTCTTGTTGGATGCCTCCTATGAAAACGAGGTGAGGTCGGCCATGATTGGTCACTGGCTTGATAGCGTCGAAAAAGTGAGCGAGCTTGGTGTTCCAGGTACCAGTCAAGCCGGATGGAAGTCTGATGAAATTGATCATGAGCGGCACGACATGAAGCGCTTCGATATGACGATGAAGTCTCATGCGATGGATTTGGAAGAAGTGCGTCGGGTGGGTGGAGATCCTGTGACGATTCTGGATGCGCGTACTCGTGCAAAAATACGCCGTGCGATGCGTGAGTATGCGCAGCTCGGCGAGTTGCGCATTGCAACGGCAGCGACGATAATTGAAGCCCTTGAGTGGCTCGATTCCCTGGAGATGCTCCATCAGAAGCGGTGGACAGCGAAGGGTGAGTCAGGCTGCTTTAGCAATCCGCGATTTTTGCTGTTTCATCGCATGATGATCGCCCGCAATCATGAAAACGGTAGCGCCATCGTGATGAGGATCAATGTGGGCGATGCGGCACTTGGCTATCTTTATGGATTTTCCGACAAGCAAAGATTCTATGTGTATCAATGCGGATTTGACTATGAAATGGTTGAACGCAATTCCATGCCAGGTCTGGTGTGCCATGTGATGGCGATGAGACATTTGGCGGAAACGGGATTGCAACTTTATGACTTTATGGCCGGATTCTCGGGCTACAAGTCGTCTCTTTCAAATGTTGAAGAGAACATGACATGGACAATCTTCCGAAGTGAGTCGTTGCGTTTTCGGGTGGTCGAGTATGCGCGCCCGGCCATCGCAAGGATTCATCATCACAAAAAACGACTGATGTCGAAGTGGAGAGGAATACGTTCGATCTCACCACGACCGTCAAATACTCCCATAAATCAAGGGATTTGAATTAAAATCATATTTTCGGATGCCGTTTACATCATGGGATTTCCTGCTGTTTTTTATGCCGCTGACGGTGGTGGCTTTTCATTTGATTCCACCGCGGCCAGGAATTTGGCGGAAGTTTTTTTTAGTAGTGGCATCGATGGTTTTTTACGCCTGGTTTTCGTATTGGTGTGCTGCGCTGTTGGCTGTTTCGATGGTTGCAAACTACTCGCTAGGCGAATGGTTGGGAAAGGGGTATGGCAAGCGCAGTCATTGGCCCGTAGCGGTCATGGGCGTCGGTGCCAACTTGCTGTTGTTGTTTCACTTCAAGTATTCAAACATGTTCAAGCAAAGCTTGGGCAGTTTGTTCGGAGTTTCAGTTGAGATCTCGCCTGCCTTTTTACCCCTCGCGATTTCATTCTACACATTCACGCAGATTGGTTATCTGGTCGATGTGGCGAAGAACCCAAGTGTCAGATGCGGTTTCGTTGATTACTGCCTGTTTGTGGTTTTTTTCCCGCATTTGATCGCTGGTCCCGTGGTGCGTCATTCGGAAATAGTGCCACAGTTTGCGGATAGGGAGCTCAAGCCCGACTGGGGAAGCATTGCAGGTGGCACCGCTGTATTCTTGATTGGACTTTACAAAAAGACCCTGCTCGCTGATCCCGTGGGCGTTCATGCCGATTGGATATTCAATCAAGTTGCAAAAGGTGAGGCATTATCCTGGTTTAGCTCATGGGTTGGAGCGATTGCCTATGGCCTGCAGATCTACTTTGATTTTTCGGGCTACTCCGACATGGCGATCGGTTTAGCGATCATGTTTGCGATCCGATTTCCAATCAATTTTGATTCGCCCTACAAAGCATTAAACATCACCGAATTTTGGAAACGCTGGCACATGAGTCTTACACGTTTCTTTCGCGACTATCTCTACATTCCCCTTGGTGGAAACCGTGGTGGCATGCGTCTTCAAGCACGTAACATCATGTTAGTTTTTCTGATCAGCGGGCTATGGCACGGGGCGGGTTGGACCTTTGTCATCTGGGGGGCGTTGCATGGATTTTATTTGATCACTCATCTGTCATGGAAGAGCCTGATGTCTTGGCTAGGATGGAATCCGAGTGGAATCATTTGGTCGACATTCGCATGGTGTGTCACGCTGGCGGCGGTGATGTTTGCCTGGGTATTTTTCAGGGCCCCGGATGTTGCCTCGGCTCTTCGCATGTCTCATGCGATGTTGGGGTTGGATGGGATTGCCATTCCTCAGCGTTGGGGAAGTGTTTTGTCTTCTTTACCTTTGGTTGGAGGGCTAATCAAGGAAGCGCCAATTCCCAATCCGCCCATTGGATGGTTCTGGGTATCCATGCATCTGGTGTTGCTAATGACGATCGTGTTGACGCTACCGAACAGTCGGCAATTGTTTTCCTTTCATCTTAAATTATCTGATGAAGTTGGAACGCATGCTCAGGAGGGAATGAGATTGGGTCTATGGCATGGAGCGGTTGCTGGCTTATTGTTCACGGGTTTTTTGTATTCAAGATATTCGGCCGTCCCGAGTCCTTTTATTTATTTTAATTTTTGATCCCTTATGGGATGCCCGAAAAAATTTCTTTGCGCTATTCCTATCGGTCTTACCCTAGGCCTTTTGATTTTCATATCGGCAGTGAGGTTTCAACTTGGCGTGCCGACGGCTTCTTCAGCTTGGATCAAGGAGCTAATCGACCGCAAGCAAGATGCCGCAAGCAGGATTACCCAACCCAAGATCGTGTTGCTTGGAGGGTCATCCACGCTGTTTGGTGTGAAGGCATCAGTGCTCGAAATGGAATTAGGTGTACCGGTAGTCAATGGCGGACTTCATGCCGGTCTAGGCATGGCGAGCATTTTACGAGAAGGGAAAAAAATGTTGAGTCCTGGTGATACGGCCTTGCTTTTACCTGAGTACGAATTGTTGGACTTTGGTGAAAGAAACAGACGGAAATGGTCGGCCATCACATATCTTGACTTCATGCTTTCGCGCGATGCAGGTTACTACCTTGGGCTTTCATTTATTGATCAGATCGAAATAGCGCTGATGACTCCGTTGAACCGCATTGGCAGGGGTATCAGAGGCAGATGGGAGCCAGAAACACTTTTACCGGCATCCGAATACAATCCTTACGATGTAGTGTGGTTAGAAGAACATGGTGACATGACCGGACATGTTGCCGTGAGGCGTCCTGCAATTGCCGAAGATCGTGACCGACGGATCTGTGAAGTGCTTATCAAGGGAATTTCGCTGGACGAGGAGGGTTTTGCATTGATTTCGCAGTTCAAAAATTGGGCGCTATCCAACCGTGTGCGTGTAATCGCAGGATTTCCTAACATGGTCGATCGCAAGGAATATGATTCGGCGTGCATTGATAATGTGGAGCGCAAGCTAATAGAATTTTACACGAAAAATGGCATTCAGGTGGTTGGCGGAATCCGCGAGGTGCTATTACCACAGGTTGATTTCTTTGACACAATTTACCATCCGACTGAGGAGGCATCGGTGCGCCGCAGCAAGCACATTGCTTCCCAGTTGCGTTTTTTGGTCAGCGTTTCTCGCAGGTAAATGAATTTATCGCGCGTGGTGATCATCACCTGATCGCGTCATTCAAACTGGGTTCTTCCCCGTCCAATTTGTGCGCAGTTTTAAAGGTTAGTTTAGCTGAATAACTTAAATAATTATATGAAAATATCCTGTTATGCGTGGATGATGGTATGCGCTTCTCTAGCGGGAGGCGTACTGGTGGCACAGTCGGTGAATGATTGGAACGCGCTGCGCGTCTTGCCTGTGGGAGACTCGATTACCCAAGGATGCTGCATCGATGTTCAAGGTGGTTACCGCGTGCCATTGCGTAATCTGCTTGGAGGTGCCGGTTATGTTGCCGATTTCATAGGCACGCAGACCGATCTGGATCCTACGCTCCCGGACAAGGATCATGAGGGGCATCCGGGTTATTCGATCAACATGCTTCGCGAGGGGATGGGCATGTGGCTTAAGCAAGCGGGGCAGCCCGATGTGGTGTTGTTACTTGCGGGAACTGTTGATATCTGGACCGGTAGTTCTGCGGCCATTTCTTTTGAACGTCTTAAAGCTTTGGTTGAGGACATCAGTTATGAGAGGCCGCATGCGAAAATCATCATATCTAATCTGATTCCAAGGACCGACATGTTTGATTCGGTGCAAGTTGCATACAATCAGCAGATTCCCGCTCTTGTTTCCGAGTTGGCTGCAAAGGGAAGAAATGTGTCATTTCTCGATATGAGGAAAACGGAGTTGCCTGGTGGAGTTATCGGTACACCGGATCTCATCGCGGATGGCGTACACCCGAACATCAGTGGCTATGGGAAGATGGCCGCAAAGTGGTTTGCGGGAATTTCGGCAGTGATTGACCCACTCGGCGGTAGTGCCGCGCCGGCGATTGCGGGGATCGATGCCCAAGACGATTTGTCGCATATCAATGTCATTTTCAGCAAGCCAATCCGCGACGAGGATGCTGTGCCGGCGAATTTTAGCATCAGCAATGGCATATCAGTTCTTCAGACGGCGCTTGATCCCGTGACAAAGCGATCGGTTCGACTTACCACTACCCCATGTGTTGCGGGCACCGCATATGTGCTTGGTGCGTCGGGCGTGCGTGACCGTCGTTCGGAAACAAACACAATTGCAAGCGGCACAGTACGCTCATTTGCGGCACCGTTGTTGGTTGATGGAAGTTTTGAAAACAATGGTCAATCGTGGATTTTCGATGGCGATGTTGCGCTGGCCGACTCATCAGTATTGGCAGCGACGCACGGTCTCAAATGGGCACGCTTCAATCCCGGTGGTAATGGCGGAAATGGAAGCATGAGCCAATCGTTTGCGACAATCCCTGGCAAATTGTATCGGGCGGAATTCGATCTCGGCGCGCGTGCGTCTAATGCGGTTTTGAGAAGCATGCGAATCAGGATTAATGGCACGAGCGAAATGGCAAATAAGCTTGAGGGACTGCAATCAATCAGTGGCGGTGATCCTCGATGGGTTAAGAGATCGATGGAGTTCACTGCTGACTCTTCGCTTACGACTATCAGTTTCGAAGACGCATCAACTGCATCGTTAGGTGCAGAAATGATGCTTGACGATGTTCGCGTATCGCCGGTGACGAATTGGAATCTGATACTCAATACCGAGGGACCTACAACACTCGATGTGCCTGCAAATTCTTATTTATCAGGATCAGTTACACTGGCTTCGGGCGTTTCACGATCCTTTGCCGACGACGATCGTATTGATCTGAATGCGCCTGAGCAAATGGGCGCTTATCGATTTGTATCGTGGAAGGAAAATGGAAATGTAATCTCAAATTCCCGAATCATTTCAATTAGGATGAATCGGGAAAGAAAACTTGTTGCAAGCTATGTTGTGAGTTCTTTACCAGGCGGGCCAAGCGAAGTGGATTCCAACAACGCACTAGTCAACGGAGGATTTGAAACAGGATCACCCGCGGACTTTGGCGCGATCACTGGTTGGGAAGTGTTTGGAAACACTGGAGCGCAACCCGTAGGATTTACCAAGACTGAGCCTGGATTTGTTCCTGCGTATGTGCCTCAGCAAGGAATGAGAATGGCACTTTTCAGCGCTGGGAATAATGATTTTTCCGGTTCCATGTCTCAGACATTTACCACAATACCTGGCGCGATTTATCTTGTTAGGCTCAAGATGGGGATCGTAACCGAAGCTGCAGGACGTAAGCAAGCCTTGCAGGTATCAGTTACTGATGATGAAGGTGCATCGATTCTCTCGAGAAATGAAACGATCGTATCCCCTGGAAATGGTACGACATGGACAGACTTTACCGCATCCTTTGTGGCATCAGGCACGAAAATACGTCTTATTTTGTCCGATATATCGGAAATTTTTCCTATCAACCAAAGCTATAACACCGATCTTTTGATTGATGGGGTATCAGTAACCTTACAAAAATCGGGTAACAATCGTCCAACAGCGGTTGCCCAGAACATCTCAGTGACACAAGACGACTTTATGGCGATAACGTTGGCGGGAAATGATCAGGATGCCGGCAATGTTTTGAGTTATCGTGTTGTGACAGGACCATCGCACGGTACGCTTGGTGGCACGCCTCCAAATGTTGTTTATACGCCTGCAGCGGGCTATATTGGTAACGATTCATTTTCTTTTTCAGTAAGCGATGGGTTCAGTGAATCACAGCCAGCGGTGATAAGCATTAATGTGATGGATCCTAAACCTTTGACGAATGGCAGTTTTGAGCTTGGCAATGTATTGGATTTTGGAACTCTTGATGGCTGGAGTGTTGAAAGCAAATACGGATCATTGCCTGTTGGCTATACGAGTAGCCCGCAAGGGACTCTTCCGTCATATTCGCCGAGCGAAGGAAATCGCATGCTGGTTTTCAGTGCGGGAAGCAACGATTTTTCCGGTAGTATTTCTCAAAGGTTTGCAACAATTCCTGGGAAAACATATCAACTCATGTATGATATCGGTGTGGTGTCTGAGGTGGCTGGACGCCAACAGGCGCTTGGTTTGAGTCTTTCCGGACGATCGGCGCAGCCATTAGTCAATCGCATCGAGACGATACAATCATCAGGATCAAATAGTTATTGGATGGCGAAGTCCCACGAATTCATTGCTGATGGGCCGAATGTACTTCTCACATTCTATGATCAGTCTGGAATCTACGCACAATCGTTGACCAACAATACCGATCTTCTTTTGGATCAAGTTAGAATCGTCCAGATGCCGGAGGCCGGAGGCAATCCGACAGCTGAATCTCAAAACATAGAGGTAGCTCAGAATGGATCTTTGCAAATTATTTTGAGGGGATCCACGGGTTTAACGAATACGCAACCAGAATATCAGTTAATCTCGTCACCATTACATGGATCTCTTATAGGCAATATACCAAATCTTGTTTACATCCCAAACTCTGGTTTTAATGGTTTGGATGAGTTTGAATTTGTGGTGAATGATGCATCCAAACAATCTCAACCGGCAAAAGTTACGATCAATGTCATCAAGAAGATTTACAAATACGACCAATGGATGGCCACATTTGGAACGAGTGGAACATTGGATGCTAACCCCGACAAGGATTCCATGGTGAACGGTATGGAGTACGTTATCGGAACTAATCCTGTCAAAAAAACAGGTTCCGCCTTTCTTCCGAAATCAATACTTGTAAACGCGGATCCGGATGGCGATGGAAGAAAAAGTCGTTATTTGTTGTTTTCATATCGAAGAACTCAATTATCAGCAGGTGATTCCGATGTGGCAATCAAGGTGGAATGGAGGGCTAATGTAAAAGAGGCGTGGAAGGATGTCTCATCCGCAGCTGGCGTGATTGTGAAAACACAAAGCAATAAGTACGCTGGCAGAGTTGATCTCGTCAACGTATACATACCACGTAAGATCACTAAAAGTTCTAAGCTATATACACGCATTCGAGTTGTCCGAAAACAGTGAAATTGAACCTTTCCCTGTCTACGAATGATGTTATGTAGTGCATGTATAAGATTAGGAAAGACCATATATGGAAAATGGATCAAATTTTTGCTTAAGCGATCCGACAATTACATGGTTGGTCGACTAGCTGCAAGGATAGCCTGTATAGGTACCATGCCGTTACATCACCGCTCACATTTCGCTGAAATAAATTTGAAGGGTTTTGTCGCGCCATCGGCTGTGCTGGCTCATCCCCAAATGATCTTGGGAAATAATGTGTATTTGGGTGACAGGGTAATAATTTCAAGGAGCGATGGTGGCGGGGCTATCGTGCTTGAAGACAGAGTCCAGATCTTTGGCGAAACTTATCTAGAGACAGGGAGCGGCGGAAGGATCGTGATAGAATCGGAAACTCATATACAGCCTGGTTGCCGCATACATGCCTACATATCCGAAATAACTATAGGAAGAAATGTTGAGATTGCCCCGTGTTGCGCGTTTTACAATTACGACCATGGCATGACGGCGGGCACGCCAATCATGTATCAGCCACTCACCAGCAAGGGTGGCATAAAGGTGGGAGACGGCGCATGGATTGGGCATGGTGTGACGGTTTTACAGGGGGTCAGCATAGGTGCAGGTGCGGTCATTGGCGCAGGCGCGGTGGTAACAGATCACATTCCGGAAAATGCCATTGCTGTAGGCGTTCCAGCTAGGGTAGTCGGCCATAGGCCATATCTCAACGAAAGTACTACACATAAAACGATGATGCATGATTTCGACGCAATTGTCTAGAATTCACCATTTATCAAATACCGAATGAAGGCAGTCATATTGGCGGGAGGCTTTGGCACAAGGATCAGCGAAGAAAGCACGTTGCGTCCCAAGCCGATGATTACGATTGGGGGGCAACCTATTTTATGGCATGTCATGAAAATTTACGCCTCACATGGAATCAACGATTTCATCATCTGTTGCGGCTACAAGGGCGGCATGATTCGCGAGTATTTTGACGACTATATTTTGCACTCGGCGGATGTGACTTATGACCTTGGTGGCATGATCCGGACGATTCACCGATCGAATTCGGAAGATTGGCGGGTTACCTGTGTTGAGACGGGCGAATCGGCGATGACTGGTGGTCGTCTCATGCGCGTGGCGCCCTACCTGGATGGTCAAACCTTTTGCATGACCTATGGCGACGGTGTCGGAAGCGTGGACATTACAAGCAGCATCGCCTTTCACAAAAGGCATGGCAGGCTTGCTACCTTGACGGCGGTGCAGAGCCCCGGCCGTTTTGGTGCGTTTGTGCTTGATTCGGAAAAAGCCGAAGTAACTGCATTTCGTGAGAAACCCAAGGGGGATGGTGCTTGGATCAATGGTGGGTTCTTTGTGCTTGAGCCTGCGGTGCTTGATCTCATTGATGGTGAACAGACGGTTTGGGAGCGAGAGCCGCTGGAGCAGTTGGCTGCCGAGGGTGAGCTGATGGCGTGGAGGCATGATGGTTTTTGGCACGCGATGGACACGCTTCGCGACAGGATGATTCTTGAGGAATATGCCGCAAAGGGAAACGAGCCGTGGAAGTGCTGGGCCTGAGATAAAAATGAAACCACACGATTATGCCATTATTGGAAGCGGGATTGTCGGGCTAGCGACGGCGCGCGAGATTTGCCTCAATTCGCCAGACAGTCGGGTGGTTGTGATTGAGAAGGAGGCTGCTCCAGCAAGGCATCAGAGCGGACGCAATTCAGGGGTGATTCACTCGGGAATTTACTACAAGCCTGGTAGCTTGAAAGCAGAGTTTTGCCGCGAAGGTGCCGAGGCTATGAAAGAGTATTGCATCGATAGAGGCATACCGATGAAGCAGTGCGGAAAGCTGATTGTTGCGACGCGACAAGAGGACATTTCTGGTCTCCGCAGGCTTTACAACAATGCCACTTGCAACGGTATCGGTGTCGATTGGCTCAACAGCGAAAAAGCGCGAGAGATCGAACCGCATGTTTCATGTATCGAGGCACTTCATGTGCGTTCGACGAGCATCACGAGCTATCCTGATGTTTGTCGTGCGATGATCGAAGACATCCGCAATGCGGGTGGCTCGATATGTTTCGACCAGAATGTCATGAACATCGTGGATTCTGGCGGTATGCGGTTCATTGAGACACAAAGAGAAGTGTTTCCGTCACGATTTGTCATCAATTGTGCGGGTCTTCACAGCGACAGGGTAGGCGTCTTGAATGGGCGACCACCGTCCGCTCGCATCATACCCTTTCGCGGTGAGTACTACCGCCTCGTGCCGCAAAAGTCGCATTTGGTGAGCAATCTGATTTATCCCGTTCCCAATGAAAAGCTGCCATTTCTTGGGGTTCACTTCAGCAAAACGGTCGATGGCGGCGTGCATGCGGGTCCGAATGCGGTGCTTGCGTTCAAGCGTGAAGGTTACCTTAAGTCCGACATCTCGGCAGGAGATCTCATCAGCACGCTTGCTTATGGTGGTTTTTGGAAAATGGCGGCAGATCACCTTGCCAGCGGTCTTGCTGAGATGCGGCGCTCGCTCATCAAAAGTTATTTCGTCAACAGCCTTCGCGAAATGGTCCCGGAGATCGGTCCTGACGACCTTGTTCCCTGTGTTTCAGGTGTGAGGGCGCAGGCAGTTTTCAGCGATGGCCGTCTTGTCGACGATTTCCTCATCGATCAAGGCCCGGGTTATCTGAATGTGATCAACGCTCCATCCCCGGCAGCGACCGCATCACTGGCGATCGGGCGTCATTTGGCACGAAAAGCGATGGCATCCTGAAATTTTTTCCAATCATGAAAATACTAGTCACCGGAACGGACGGATATTTGGGATCATTGCTTGTGCCGATGTTGCTCGAGGAAGGGCACGGAGTCACTGGAGTTGATGTGGGATTTTACAGATCGGGTTGGCTCTATGAGGCTGGATCGGATCAGGTTCAAACCATCACCCGCGACATTCGGTCACTCGAAGCACGGGATGTTGCCGGATACGACGCCATGGTGCACATGGCAGAACTCTCCAATGACCCAGCCGGAGAGCTTGCGCCAGGGATCACCCGTGAGATCAACCATCGAGGCTCGGTGCGTCTTGCCGAGCTGGCGAAAAAAGCCGGTATTGAAAGGTTCATTTACATGTCTTCCTGTTCGGTTTACGGCGCGGCCGATGGCGATGAGCCTGTTGATGAAGCGACCGCGCCAAATCCGCAGACCGCATATGCGCTGTGCAAGACATTGTGTGAGCGCGACATACTCGCGATGGCAGGCGCGCACTTTTCGCCGGTATGCTTTCGCAACTCCACCGCTTTTGGCGCCTCGCCAAGGCAGCGTTTTGACTTGGTTGTTAACAACCTCTGCGGATTGGCATGGACCACGGGATGCATCAAGATGAGCAGTGACGGAAGCCCTTGGAGGCCGTTGGTTCATGCATCAGACATCGGTCGCGCGATCATCTGTGCGCTGGAGGCGCCGGTTGAGGCGATTCACGGAGAGGTGATCAACATTGGCAGCAACGAGCTCAACCACCGGGTGAGTGAAATAGCGGCTGCGGTCGCCAATTGCTTTGAAGGCTGCGAGGTTGAGTATGGCCAAGGCTCCGAAGACAGGCGTAGTTATCGGGTGATGTTTGACAAGTTGGCCAAGCACCTTCCGGCATTCAAATGCCGGTGGAATCTTGAGTCAGGAATCCGACAGTTTCACGAATTGTTCAACAAACTGGATTTAAGTCGTGATGATTTTGAAAATCGCGCGTTCACGAGACTCAAGCAGCTCAGTTTTTTGATCAAAACCGGACAGATCGACGGATCATTTTACTGGACGGGTACATCAAGTGCCGCGAGCTGAAATACGATAGATATTAATCATGACTAAAACCGCAAAATGCAGGTATTGTGACGAGCCGCTGAATCACCTCATGTGCGACTTGGGGATGTCTCCATTGGCAAATTCTTATCCGAGTGGTGAGAGTCTGGCCGAGGGTGAAAAGGTCTACCCCCTAAAGGTCTGGGTGTGTGAAAATTGCCTGCTAGCGCAGCTTGAGGAGTTTGAGTCGCCGGAGGCGATATTCAGCGATTATGCTTATTTCAGCAGCTTTTCGAGCGGTTGGGTCGATCACGCGAGAAGATATGCGGAGATGATGATCGAACGCTTTGGCTTTGATAAAGACAGCCTCGTACTCGAGATAGCAAGCAATGACGGATACCTGTTGCAGCATTTTGCGGCGCGAGACATACCGGTGCTTGGCATCGAGCCTGCGGCCAACATTGCAAAATACGCGAGTGAAGAAAAGGGCATAGACAGCTTAGTGAGGTTTTTCGGTTCGCAAACTGCAAGAATGCTTCACGCTGATGGACATTCTGCCGATTTGCTCATCGGCAACAATGTGTTGGCGCATGTTCCGGACATTAGAGATTTTGTGCGGGGTGTCAAAATTGCGCTCAAACCGGATGGCATATTCACATTTGAGTTTCCCCACCTCATGCGTCTCATCGAGGGGAACCAGTTTGATACCGTTTATCACGAACACTTTTCGTACTTTTCGCTGTTATGTGTTGAGCGCATCTTCACCCGATACGGGCTTGAATTGTTTGATGTCGAGGAGCTTCCAACTCATGGCGGTTCGTTGCGAATTTTTGGCAAACATGCCGGATATGAATCGGATCGCGTGATGCCTACCGGCCGCGTTGACGATCTGAGGAATCGGGAAACCGAATTCGGGCTGGCGGACATGGCAACGTATCGCGCGTTCGCCGAGAGATTGAAAGCAGTCAAGCGTGAGCTTCTTGGTTTCCTGCTTGGTGCGAACGAACGGGGAGAATCGGTGGTGTGTTACGGTGCTGCCGCCAAAGGTGTGACGCTGATGAATTACTGCGGACTTGGATCCGATCTAGTGGATTACGTCGTCGATAAAAGTCCTCACAAGCAGGACCGCTACATGCCTGGTGCGAATGTAGCGATTCATCCGCCATCGAGGATTTTTGAAACGCGTCCGGACTATGTCATGATCTTGCCGTGGAACATCAGCGATGAGGTTTGCAGGGAAATGGATGGCATTCGCGAGTGGGGTGGGCGCTTTGTCGTGCCGATTCCAAGCGTGCAGGTGCTAAACTGAGTGGCTGCCGCGAGAGAACGCCATGGATGATCCCGGATCACGCATGCACGCCTTTGCGGAGCAACTGTTTCCAATGTGCCGAAGCATCACAGGAGAAGGGTTACGCGAGTCGCTGCGACTGATTGGTGAGAGGATTCCGATCACGATTCACAGCCTGTCGAGTGGTACCAACGTGTTTGATTGGACGATTCCGCAGGAATGGGTGGTGAGGCAGGCGTGGGTCCGAAACCAATATGGCGAAGATGTCGTAAATTTCCGAAATCACAATTTACATTTGGTGGGCTATAGCAGGCCGGTGCGCGACCGAATGAGTTTGGCGGAGCTGATGCCGCATTTGCATTCAAAGCCCGAGCTTCCCGATGCGATTCCATACAGAACCAGTTATTACAAGGATGACTGGGGTTTTTGCCTGCCGCATCGGCTTTTGGAGCAACTGAAGGATGGGGAATACGAGGTGTTGGTGGATACGGATCTTGTGGACGGTGGGCTGAATTATGGTGAGCTTCTGATTTCTGGAAGCAGCGATGAGGAGATACTGATTTCTTGTCATTGTTGCCATCCTTCGATGGCCAATGATAATCTCTCGGGCATGGTACTTGCAACGGAGCTTGCCGCCCGTATGCTAGAGCAGCCACTGCGCCATTCGTATCGTTTTTTATTTGTTCCTGGAACCATTGGTTCCATTGCATGGCTGGCTGGTAACCAAAACAGTATTTCAAAAATTATTGGCGGACTTGTGCTTGCCTGTGTCGGCGATTCGGGGCCACTTACTTACAAAAAGTCACGACATGGAAATTCCATTATGGACCGCGCGGTTGCATTGACTTTTCGAAACCATTGCCCGGATGCGGAGATTCGAGATTTCGTTCCCTATGGATATGATGAAAGGCAGTACGGTTCACCCGGCATCAACCTTGCTGTAGGTTGCTTAAGCCGGACTGCCTATGGATGCTTTCCCGAATATCATACCAGTGCGGATGACATGTCGTTCATTACTGCGAAAGCACTGCAGGACACGCTTGAAAATCTTGAGCGAATTTTTTTCACAGTGGAAAAATGTAGGCGTTACTTAAATCTAAAGCCCATGACTGAACCACAACTGGGAAAATATGGTCTTTACGGAATGACCGGTGGAAACAAAACCGGTAATTTTGATGAAATGGCTCTTCTATGGGTTTTGAATTTATCTGACGGCAATCACGACTTGATGTCTGTTGCGGAGATGTCCGGCATTGATTTTGGAGAGATCCATTGCGCGGCACTGAGGCTTTCAGAAGCAGGTCTGCTATGCGAGTTGTCAGATTGACTTCTATTAAACAAAAGAAATTTTTTCCCAACGGTTGCTTGTTTCAGACCTAGAAAGTGAAGTCATTGCAAATTGGGCGGCGCATCCATCATTGAAATTGGCATCGATTTCGTCGTTGATTTTTCCCTTTAAGCACGCATCCACGAAACCATGCATCATCAGATCTAGCGCATGGGTTTTTCCATCATACGCTTCGCGAGGAAGCAATATGTCGACCCACTCCGGGTTGTCTGGTTTGGAGGATTTTAGGAAATCGACGCCGCCACGGCTGAGTGCCGCCTTGAGCGCGCCTTTGTTGCCAATCACTTCGAGATAGCCAAGTTCGGCAAAGGGTGGGGTGACGCGGCTGATAAAAAATTGCCCACGGATTCCTTGATGATTCAGCGTCCACGCATTCACGATGTCATCAGTTTCAACGGTTATCATTTCGCCAGTGCGCTTGTGCGGAAGGGTTCGCGCCACGGTATGGGTAAAGCCGATGACTGATTCGAGAGGTCCAAGCACATGACGTTGAATGTCGAACAAATGAGATCCGAGATCAAAAAGCAGACCGGCACCAGCGACATCTTTACGGTCCCTCCAACTTGCTTTACTGTCTCGTGTAAGACCATCCCAACGGTCGTATTGAATGCGAGTGAAAAATGGCTCCCCAATCTCACCGGCGGCAACTCGCCGACGGAGTTCGCGGATTCCGTAGTTGTAGCGGAAAGTGAAAGCAACTTGGTGGACTTTACCGCTTCTTTCGGCTGCGTTGAGCATGCGAATAGCTTCATCGTCATTCATCGCGAGCGGTTTCTCGCAGAAGACATGCTTGCCGTGGTTTAGAGCCATGATTGCCTGTGACGAGTGCGAATCATTTGTGCTGGCGATTGTTACCGCATCGATTTCAGGATCGTTACAAATCAACTCAATATCGTCTGTAGCAATGGGAATGGAGAACTTATCGGCAAGCTCACGGGCAGATTTCATTTTTCTCGAATGGATCGCACGGATCTCCGCTTGAGGGTGCGACATTATTCCTGGGATGTGGCAGACTTCAGCAAAATTACCGGAACCGATAACAGCAACCCGAAGTTTGTATTTGTGGTTCATGATGAGTTTGTTGTTTTAAACAAAAAATTAAAGCTAAATGAAATTTGAGAAAACAGCCATCGATGGAGTCTATTTGGTGAAACTCGAGAGAAATGAAGACTCGCGCGGATATTTTGCAAGGGCATTCTGTGTCACTGAATTTGAATCGCAGGGGATTAAATTCCACATCTCTCAGGCCAATCTTTCACGAAGTATCGGCGTTGGAACTATTCGCGGCATGCACTTTCAGGATGATCCGATACATGAGGCCAAATTCATACGCTGCATTCGAGGGTCGGTATGGGATGTAGTCGTCGACATGCGAAAGAATTCTCCGACGCATGGTCAACATCTGGCGTTCGAACTCAGTGACAAAAATGAGCTGGCTTTATGCATTCCGCATGGAGTTGCGCATGGTCACCAGACATTGACCAATCAGTCTGACATGTTGTATCTGATGGATGGGGCATATCAAAGTGGTCATGAAATGGGTCTTCGATACGACGATCCAGCAATCGGTATCAAATGGCCATTGCCTGCTGGCATGGTCAGTCCTCGTGATCTCGCATGGCCATTGATTTCTCGGTAATTTAACTGGCGAATTTAAATATCATGAGCATGTGTTCGTCGAAAACAAGCGTTGCCATTGTTGTTCCATGGCCAGGCCATGATCGACTGACAGAGCATGAGAAAACATCCTTGAGGCATCTCCTGCATTTCTTGGAGGGCTATGACATGTACTTAATTGCGCCGTGGTGGAGGCGATGCCGAATCGATGGGCTGAAGACCATGCGGTTTAGACCAAGATATTTCGGTTCTGCAGGGGCGCATGGCCTGTTGCTTTTTTCCATAGGATTTTACAGGAAATTCATAAAATATGAACATGTCATGTTTTATCATCTAGACAGCCTTGTTTTTTCTGACGAACTCGCCGAGTGGTGTGTAAAAGAGCATGACTATATCGGAGCGCCATGGTTCAAATGTGAAGACAGCCCTTGGGTAGACAATCCTAGGGTTGGTAATGGTGGTTTTGCCCTATTGAGGGTTTCCAAAGCGATTAATGCGTTGAAAGCACGCCACCGCCGTCTGAAGGGAAGTCGATTTGTAGATCTGTATGTGATGTGGACTCCGGCTTTTGTTGTAAGATGGATGGAATGGCTCATGATATGCTTACCTAAATCAAGAATTATCCAACGCCTGGTTGTCGAATGGCAGCAATTCATGGATCCGGCAAAGAATAATCGCAACAATGACATCTTTTGGTCGGACCAGGCTAAGTACTTCTTGCCTGATTTTCGCGTTGCGCCCTTTGAAGAAGGCATGCGATTTGCCTTTGAGGTGGCACCGCGAAAATGCTTTCAAATTAACGGACGACGCATGCCATTTGGGTGTCATGCGTGGGCCCGTTATGATCGCGAATTTTGGGAGCCCTATTTATTGACATGAAGCTGGATGAATTGCCACCGCCTCCTTCGGGGCGAGTCGGTTGGCCATGGACCGATGAGAACGCGGAAAACAATGCGTTTCGAAAAGACGGTACAACATTGCCCAGAATCAGCATCATTACGCCGAGCTTCAATCAGGCTTCATACCTCGAGGAAACAATCCGTTCGGTTTTATTGCAAGGCTACCCGAATTTGGAATACATCATTATAGATGGTGGAAGTGATGACGGATCAGTTGAAATCATCAGAAAGTACTCTTCATGGATTTCATTCTGGAGCAGCAAGACCGACAAGGGGCAGTCAGATGCGATCAACCAAGGATTTAAAATCGCATGCGGCGAGTTGATTAGTTGGTTGTGCAGTGATGATCTTTTGAGGTCTGGTGCACTTTGGAAAGTGGCTAACGCATTCACCGATGATCCTGCGCTGGATGTGTTGGCGGGCGCATGCCGACTCCAATATGATTGTGAGGGCGGCAGAATGGTTGATGCAGCTGTTGCCGGAAAAGATTGGGAGCGACATCCTTATTCGGACGGTATATGGCAACCGAGTTGTTTTTTCCGAAGGAAGGCAGTTGAACGAACTTCTCTCGTTGATGAAAACATGCACTATTGCATGGACCGCGAGTTGTGGTGCCACTTTATTAAACATCAGAGAAATTGGCTTCATAGCGATAACGTACTGAGTCATTATCGCTATACGGGTGCCAACAAATCGGTCGTAGGAAGGAAAGTGATAATTGATGAGATCACTACACTCTTCAATCGTTACACCGGGAAATGCGTTTTTCTGCCGGAAATTTTGAGAGACATATGGCTTCCGCTTGTGCTTAGGGGCATGCGACCTAGTTCCGGCCCAAAGCGAATGGCCTCCGCGTTAGCGGCCAGAGTTCTGGCCGGTGGTCTTTTGGCGATATATCCGCGCCATCATGTGCGCAATCTACAGCGTGAAATGTATGGTTATGCAGTTTGGTAGTTCACGATGAAAACGGCATATATTTCCACCATGACCGGTCTTCCATGGGGTGGCAGTGAGGAACTGTGGAGCAGATCGGCGATGAGAATGTGCGGGCTTGGTCATGCTGTGGCCTGTTCGGTTTCGAAATGGAAACGGCAGCATCCGGTCATTGACAATCTTGTGGCTTGCGGCGCGCGGATAAATTTACGCGAACAGCAAAAACCCTTTCTGCGAAGGCTGAGCAATCGGTTCTTATCAAAGGATTTTCCGCACAATGTTGATCGCGGAACGCTACGTTGGCTCAAGTCGTTTAAACCTGACCTGGTCGTCATTTCGCAAGGCGGGCCATGGGAGGGATTGCCATGGATGAATGCTTGCCGTGAGGCGGGCTATCGATATGCGGTGGTTGTTCATGCGCATGACGATTCATGGTGGCCGCTGGACTCGTGGGCTAGTGATTTGCGTAACGGACTTGAGGCGGCCGAGGTTATATATTTCGTATCGAATGCGAATTTGCGTTTGATGGAGCTGCAGTGTGGAATGGAGTTGGTGAACGCGGAGGTTATTTTCAATCCGCTCAATGTTGAGCATGAGTTCGAGTTGCCCGACCTTGATGCTAATGGTCCTGTGCGATTTGCGTGTGTTGGAAGGTTGGATCCGAGGGCCAAAGGACAGGATCTTGTGCTGCAGCTAATGGCCATGCGAAAATGGAAGAACCGTCCTATCGAGGTAAACTTTCATGGTTCCGGGCCCTACCTCGAAAATCTCGAGCGCATGGCAAAAATGTGTGGCGCGACCAATGTGAATTTTATCGGACAGACTGAAGATGTGCGGGGAATATGGGAGCGACATCACGGACTGATCATGGCATCGCGCTACGAGGGATTGCCCTTGGCAATTGTTGAAGCGTTGTTATGTGGTCGAATTGTTGTTGCGACGGATGTTGCGGGTAATGCCGAACATGTGATTGACGGGATAGATGGTTTTATTGCCGAAGCTCCAACGATTCGGCACCTTGACGCAGCGCTTGAGCGTGCTTGGCAGAGGCGTGGCGAGTGGGGTGCGATGGGGAAAGCAGCAAGAGAGAAGCTTTCAAGCGTTCTTCCCCAAGACCCGGTAGGTGTTTTTGTGGAGAAGCTTGGCGGGATGGCTACGACTTGGAACTAAAGTGTGAATTTAAGCCGTGATGAGGGCTAGCATCGTTATTGTGACGCGAAACAGAGCTGATCAGCTGCACGCTACCATTGACTCATTGATGCGTGTCTTCGTACCCGAGGGCTTGGAGTGTGAGCTGGTGGTTGTTGACAATGGCTCTGATGATGAAACTGAAAATGTAGTGAGACCATTTTGCGGAAGCGGAATGATGGTTAGGCAGGTTTTTGAAGAAAAACGAGGCAAGAGCAGCGGTATGAACCGGGCATTTCGTGAAGCAAAAGGTGATGTTATCCTTTCTGCCGATGATGATGTGAGGTTTCCACCGGATTGGATTGCCCAGATGATTGAGCCGATTGCGGATGGGTGTGCGGATGCGGTTGCTGGCGGTGTGGTGTTGGCGCCGGAGCTCGTGCGGCCATGGATGACATCAATGCATCGCTCATGGCTGGCCGAGACCATCTGGCTAAAACGCGGTGATCCGCAGTCTTATGTCGGCGCGAATATGGCGATTGCGAGGCATGTCCTCGAAAAAGTTCCGCAATATGATCCCCAGTTGGGGCCGGGCGG
>CAZXHZ010000139.1:0-15328 GCA_964639755.1 uncultured Luteolibacter sp.
GCTGGTGGAGGCGCGACGCTCAATGGTCGTCGCGTTGCCGTTTGGAGTGATGGTGCTAGCAGTAAACTTAACGACGATGTCAAAACCTGGGGCCAATAAGCTGCCCTGTTGATCAGCGCACGACTTCGGTGCCGATGCCGCCATCGGTGAATATTTCGAGCAGGAGCGCGTGAGGTTGGCGGCCGTCGATGAAGTGGACCTTGCGGACACCGGCATTGAGGGCATCGATGGCGCTGCGGATTTTTGGGATCATGCCGCCTGAGATCGTGCCGTTGGCGATCATCGTTTCGGCGTCCTTGCGGTTGACCGAATGAATGAGCGACGATGGGTCTTTGGGGTCGGAGAGCAGGCCCGGGACATCGGAGAGATAGACGAGCTTCGCGACTCGAAGTTCCTTGGCCAGAGCGGCGGCGGCGAGGTCGGCGTTGATGTTGAGAGGTCGGCCTGTGGCGAGTTCTGCGGCGAGCGGCGAGATGACAGGCACGATGCCAGCTTGGTGGGCTGCATCCATGTGGGCGAGTTGGCATCCGACGACTTCGCCGACGCGACCGATATCGGCGGGCTTTCCATCAGGTCCGACTATTTTGGTTTTTTCTCCAAGGAAAACATCGTTTCCCGGAATGCCGATTGCCTTGCCACCGAACTCGCGGATCATGCGCACGAGATTGGGATTAATTTCCTCCGAGAGCACGCGGGCGACGATGTCGATTGCCTCATCGGTTGTGACGCGGAAGCCGCCGACAAATTTTGCTTCGAGTCCGGCCTTTTCCATGGCCGCGGAAATTGCTTTGCCGCCGCCGTGAACGACGATCGGGTTGATGCCTGCGACCTCGAGGAAAACGATGTCGCGCATGACCTTGGCGACAAGCTCGGGATCTTCCATGGCCGATCCACCCATTTTGATGAGGAAGGTTTTGCCGCGAAATGCCTGGAGGTAAGGCAGGGCTTCGATCAGGGCGTTGGCTTTGTCGATCGGGTTCATGATTTTTTGGGGTCGGGGATCAGTGAGGAAATGATGAATGCCGCGGCCACGGAAGCAAGGGCGGCCATGCCGGAAAGCCAGATGTTGATGAGTGATGCGGCGATGAATTGCGCGGATACGAGGCATGCGGCGATTGTCAGCAGCATGACATTTCTGGGAAAAATGGCGAGAGCGGATGTGGCTGAGAGGATGAGCGCGAGGGCGATGAGAAGGGCTATTTCGCGTGGCGGGTCGAGTCGTGTGCAGGTGAATGCAGTTTTTGTTGAGCCGTGTGTGATGATTGGCGAGATGACCTGCCCGAGCTGCTCGGAAAAGCGCTGCGTGGCAATGTCGGCCGAGCTGCGTTCGTCGCGAATAATCAAGGGAGAACGTGGATCACGCTGCAGAAGTGCAACATTCGCATCGATCAGATTTGCGGCAGAGATGGAGTGGATGGGTTCCGATGGTGTCGCGTCATTGATTAGGCGGCCGAAGTCGTCAATCGCGAGAATGGGGCCTTGCGGGCTGAGGCTGATTGAACGTCCGCATTGGACTGTAATGCCTTCAATCGGCAGGCCGAGTTGTTGCATGCCAGCGATGAGAGGAAATGCAAAAACCAAACGATCTTCCCAGCGCGCGAGCAGCGGTATCGGGCCGATATCGGATTGCGAATCGAGAGTCTGAAAGCCGGCCAGTGAATTTTCTTTGCCGAGCATGACGCCACGGACGGCGATGCGGTTCACAATCGGAATGAGCGAGCTGTCGCCCAACGCATTTGTGATTGGGATGGATGCGCGATAAAAAGCGTTGTGAATCGGCTCGGGTGAAGTGCCGCGACTGAGCGGCGCAGCCATGGTGAGGGACTCAAAGCGCGCAAGCGTTTTCTCCAAAGCAGTCAGACCTATGGTGTCCGGCGCGTCCCATGCGATCACCGCGGCGAGGGCTGCTTTTTTTTCGCCAAGGCGGTGGAGGTTGTTGAGCAGCACTGCCACATCGAGTGGCGAAGGCGGGGAGCTTTGAAAAATGCCTTCGGGGTCATCGTCGATGGCGACAATGGTGGCTGAAACACCATGTTTTTTTTCGGCTTTTGAAGGCGGAGTCTGCAGACTCCAAGGATCCTGGTGACTGCCCGTCCCGGAGACGATCCATGGCGGATTGAAAAAACAACGGGCAACGAACTCGAAAGTCTCGTGGTCGGCTGGGGTGCCGGGCACCTGTTTCCAGCAAGAAATTGAGGCCGCCAGTGCGGCAAGCAGCACCCAGAACGGGCGATGGATCGGAATTTTCACGATTGTGGAATTGCGGCGAGTACGGGTGCCAGCGGAGCCTCGAGGGGGGTCCTTGCGGTAGCCTCGCCAAGCAGGCATGCGGCGGTGGCGATGTGTGGGCGGTACCATTCGTCGCCACGATTGCGCAGGATATTGGCATAGGCCCCGAGTGCCTGCATGAGACGTTGGGCGGCACATTGATGAAACAGCGAAGCTTCGGGGCGTTCGTCGGCGATGTCTTCCCAGAGTTCCATCAGCACTTCGCGTTCGTCAGCGCTGTGATCGAGATAAGGGTCAAAAATCAGCGATGCGAGGTCGTATTCCTGACGACCGCGGCGCAGGCCTTGAAAATCGATCATCCAAATTTTGTCGTCCTTTACCAATAGGTTTTGCGACTGGAAATCACGATGCACAAGGTGACGGGCTGAGGTTCCGAGGCTTTCCGCCAGCAAACTGAAAACGGGATTTTTGCGCAGTGGTTCCGCATCCATACCGAGATAGTCCTCGACCAGGTGCTCGAAGAAATACTCCTGCTCCCAGCGGTATAACTGCGCATCGAAGGGTGGCATGAGGTGGAAGTCCTTGGGTGGCTTTGCGTAGAAGAGTCGGTCGACTTGCTCGAAGGCAGAGCGGTAGAGAGGGAGGCGTGAGGAGAAAGGTTGATCCTTGAGTGAGAGCAGGTCGGTATCGCCGAGATCCTCGACCAGGGCGACGCGATAGCGCGCGCGTTCGTGAATGATGGCGGGCACGCGGAGTTTCGCCTGCTTGAGAAATTGGGCGACGGGAATGAATTGCGAGTTGTCCTCGCGTTCTTCGGTCCAATGGATGCCGATAAATGATTCTTGGCCAGGTGCCTTGACGCGCACGATCGTGCGGCCCGACGCGCCGCGTTTGATGGGGACGAGCGTGATGGGCACGGTTGGGTCCACGCTGAGAAATTGTCGGGCGGTGGAGAGGATCGCTTCAGTTGGCATGGGCGGCCCCACAATAGGGTGGAAAAAACCCTTTGTGCCAAGGGAAAATCCGCCGCTCACTCGTGGTGATAAAACCAAAGCAATACTAGAAGTCCAGTGCCGATGCCCCACAAAAGCCAGCTGTTTGAAATGAAGTAGGGGTAGGCCATCAGGGCGCCTCCGATCGCACGCGGTTGCCACAATTCGAGCTTTCTGCCGTAGGAAAACGCCCCCAAGCCGATCGTGCCAAAAATCAGCCCGGCAAGCAAGTTGTAGGGGTCGAGGTTCATTCGGGAAGCGGGGCAGCGTAACCGTGCAAAGTCACGACTGCAACTCCTCATGATTTTTCTTAGTGTCGGCTTGTGTCGACGCTTGAAAGGTTCCATTTCAATGGCATGCGATTGTTGCTGATCGGTCACGGATATCTGGGTGCGGCGGTGGCGCGTGTGTTTCGCGAGGGCGGTTGGGAAGTTCTGTCGTATTCACTTTCTGGCGGCGAGGGATCTCTGGCCTGTGATGTGGCGGATCGCGCGGCGGTGGATCATTTGCCTGATGCCGATTTCATCATTCACTGTGCCGCATCCGGTCGAGGTGGTGCCGGGGCATACCAGCGGGTGTATGTTGATGGCTGCCGCAACCTGACGGAAAAATTTCCCAGTGTTCCGATTTTGTTTACCTCAAGCACCTCGGTTTATTCGCAGTCGGATGGTTCAGTGGTAACCGAGGAAAGCCCGACTGATCCCGATCGCGAGACTGGCCGATTGCTGTTGGAAGCTGAGCGCATCACGCTAGATGCCTGTGGCATTGTTGCACGCTTGGCGGGAATTTACGGGCCTGGCCGTAGCGTGATTTTGAAAAAATTTTTATCGGGCGAGGCGGTTATCGAAGAGAACGGGCGGCGTTATCTTAATCAGATTCATCGCGATGATGCGGCGCGGGCGATCTTGCATTTGGTGACGACTGGCGCGCGGGCCGAGGTTTTCAATGTCTCCGACTCTAGGCCACTGTCTCAGTTGGAATGTTATCAAAAACTGAGTGCAATTTTCAATCGTCCGTTGCCACCAAGTGGCCCTCGGGATTTGGATCGCAAACGCGGTTGGACGCACAAACAGGTGTCGAATGCCAAGCTGCTGGACATGGGCTGGCGTCCTCAGTTTCCATGCTTCATGGATGCCGTTGGCGAGATTGCTCCGACCTTATAGGATCGGCCGAAGCATGTTCCTTAACGCGAGCGACCACGGCTGATGCCGTGGTCGCTTGTCTTAATCGGTGAAATCCATCTTCATGGATGCCAGCCGTTCCGGGGGGGAGTTTTTGTATGGAGAAAGATTATGGCAAAGCTTCCAAATTTTTCATGGGTTGCATCGGGCCTTTCATGAAAGCAAGCTTTCTGCCTTTCTCGATGGTCGGGCTATCATACCCGTCTGTCGAATCCTGTCCATAGGTGTTCGTTCGCGAGGCGTGTAGGTGATGGTGCTCATGCCGCGTAGGGGAAATGCCTATGTTTTTACTCCTTTCAAGCAGCACCGAACCATTGGTTTTGTGATGATGACGGAGGAAAGTGAGGTCGTAGAACGGGATTTTCATGGCATGTAGTATGGGTAGACTGATCCTGGAGGTGCCGCTTTGCGGTAACACGAGTGAAGGAAGGTAACGATGTCGACCAGTTGTGTGACAGTCATCGAGTCGTTGAATGATGGCATTGGTGATTCCGAGGCGCCTTTGCCCGATTGGTTTTTGCGAGCGTAATATGCTGGCGCAATGCTGTGTTGCGGCTGGGTTATGGCGGTGACGAGTTCTCCGTAAGACTTCACGCGGCGAACTTCGCCACCGAGTTCGAATTGCATCAACGGATCCGCTGAAGGCTTTGGAAGTTCGACGCCGGCGACGGCGTGACAATGGTGGCATTTCATATCCTGAAATGCCTGCCGACCGTTTTCTTCACTGCCTTCCGGAAGCCTGAAGCCTTTCGCCATGCGCGAGGGGCGATCTCCGCAGGAAGAAGCAAGGCCAAGGATTGCAAGCAGCGCGACGAGTTGAGGAATTTTCATCGGCCTCATGATGGGCGAGCATACTTCCCAAAATATTTTTAGGAAATGGGCGTGGCCGCGGATTCATGCTGCGGGTTTTGCGCAACTTTGGTTGCGTGATCTGCGCAGCGGCATTCGCTTGGCCATTTAGAGCATTTTGCTCAAATTTGTAGCCGGTGGTTGGGGTTCGGTGTGTGAAATTTGCGGCTTCGCCGGGTCTTAGAAAAGGAGCGGAATATTTTGTCCATGACTGCGTTATTGCTCAGCCGTCGATGTCTATCCACTCCTTCGCAACGCCTTGCCCTGACCAAAATCTTCTCGCTCCACCGGCTCCACCTTTTCGCAAACTGCTCTAATTTTCGATAAGGCCGATTTCAACCCAACGAATCGCGTAGCGCGTCAATTCGTTTCCATCGCCGAGACCGAGTTTTTCGCGGATGTGCGCCCGGTGGGCATCCAGCGTGCGAGGGCTGATGCCGAGACGACAGGCGATGTCATGATTGCTTTTTGCATTTCCGATCAATTCGAAGACTTCCATTTCACGATCGGTAAGGCGCTCCAGCGGGAAGCTGGGTTTCGATTGAGGTTTTCCCGGTGATAGGGTCTGTAGGAAATGAGTGGTGACGGTGGGACTGGCAAACACACCGCCATCGAGCACGGTGCGAATGGCCTTGAGCAGATAATCCGGTGCGGCGTCCTTCATCACATAACCGCGCCCGCCTGCGCGCAACACGCGCTCGGCATAAAACAACTCATCGTGCATCGATAGCACGATGGTAGGAATCTCCGGATGGGTGGCGCCAAGATCCTTGATGAGCTCCAACCCGTTGCGGCCGGGCAGCTTGAGATCCGTAATCACCAGGTTCGGCTTCTCCGTTTCCACCATCGACAGCGCTTCTTGCGCCGAACCTGCGGTACCGCAAACCATCATGCCGGACTCCCCGGAAATCAAACGACTCAAGCCGTCACGCAGCAACGGATGATCGTCGACAAGAAGAATTCGGTTCATAATGTATAACTAACTACTCTCTCTATTTGCTTCATTGGTTCAAGAAAAATAATTCAATTTCAGGGTTCCCTGAACAGGTCGAGAAATCTGTCTTCGAATTCCCCAAATACTCCCAGGCGATCAAGTTCCTGTTTTAGTTCATACGCTCGGGATCTGTCTTTCAGCGCGATTTGGAAAAGTCGTTCGATGTTTTGCTGCTCCTTTGTGCCGATGCGGGTTGGGTTGCTTTCGGTGGGCGCTTGCAAGGTGTGTCTTTGCTCCGGCTCGATGTTTTCCACTGTGTGTTCCATTCGGATGAGAAAGTCTTCAAGGGTTTTTTCGACATTTTTCGCGTGGGTTTGCAGCTCACCCAGATCAAGTTCAATGCCCGCCATGACCGAAAAAAATTCGAGTACGGCGAGTGATGCTTTTGGAAACGGTATTTGTGAAAACACATGGGGGATTTCGCCAAGCAGGCAGCCACCGGAGAGTCCGCTGCCCGCAGCCATGCCGAGCAGCACACCGTTGAGTCCGCTGATGGTTCCGCTTTCGAGCAGATTGAGGTCGAGTTGTTTGAACTGTGCCAGAGTGTTGCGTTCGATTGCTGCGCCGAAGACGCGTGAGGGATTTTTCGGGCGCATCTGAGTGGCCATGGCCGCGAAGGTGAAAACGCGAGTGACACCGAGCAGCTTCGCCTCATCGATGAGACGTCGGCAGAAGGCGGCGCCCTTCATCGGTGGTTGGGCTTCGCCTATGAAAACAATAAGGTCATGTTGTTTGTTTGGGTCGTTCCAAAGGAACAGTCGGCTGCGGGGCAACCTGCGGCTGACGATAAGACCGTCCTTCACTTCGACATGTTCGAGGTCGAAAAAGTCGGCTGCGGGGAACTCGATGAGCAAATGCATGCCGAGTTTTGCCATCAGGTAATAACCGGCGCTGATCGCCACACCGCTCATGCCTGGCCATGCGGCGACAAGCCATGGGTCGTGGAGTTTTTCTTCTATGGGCATGCGAATGTGTCGCTGTTCGTGCGGGTTGGATCCTGCGAAATCACCCCGCCACCACGCGACGGACATGGGTGGCGTGATGGCCGGGCGGGTTTCAGAGGAAACGCTCCTCCATCTCGGGCAACGGGCAGCGGGTGAGGTCTGCACTCACGGTGTATTCGAGGGACTGGCGCGCATCGACCGGCAGCATGCTTTCCAAGCGTGGAAGGATTGAGCGTGGTGCGGCGAGCACCCAGATCGGATGATCCTCCTCGCGAACAATTTCACCGATGCGTGCGGCGACTCGCCGCATGGCATTGCGTTCGATCTCGTCCTTAAGTTCATGCTCTTCGCCATACGACATGCCGCCTTCGATGCCGACGGCATTGCCCTGCCCGAATCTTCCGGCCTTGTCGGTGACCCATTCATGGACCGAGAGAACATGTTCTTTGCCGGATTCGGTTGGTTCTTCAAGCAGGTGCTCTTGGTCGATCGGATCAAGCCCTGCCTCACGATATTTCAATACACGGATCCGGCCGAGATTGGCGGCAATGATGAGTTTCTTCATGAAATAGGAAAATATGTGATGATTCAACCATCCGCTGGGAATCGGCGCATGGTATGATTATCTTCCAGTTTCGTGCAGATCGTGGTTCCGCGCATCGGGAAACCTCTGCGTCATTCACCTGATGCGTGTCGGTAAAAACACTTACTGAGGTCGTTCAAAAATTTTTTATGAACGCGAATGTTTTTCAACCCTTCCAGAGCATGCGGGCACCGAAGGCCAAGAGCACGCAGCCGAATGTACGGGTCAGTATTGGATTGGAAAGTGAACGCATAAGGTCGCTGCCAAACCATGCGGCCATAGCTGATGCGGTGGCGGCGATGGCGGTGGTTTTCCAATCGATCATGCCTGACGAGCGGGCGTTGTTAGCGGTGGCAGCGATCGCTGTGAAAATCATTACTGCCAGTGAAGTGGCCACGGCCTGTTTGTGATTGAGGCCAAGCAGGCCGACGAACGCCGGGACCATCAGGATGCCTCCGCCCACGCCGCAAAGCGCGCCAAGCAATCCGGCGACAAGGCCGATGAGAATGGTGATCAGTAGGGTTTTCACGATATGGATAAAAGATGCGGGATCAGCGGGATTTGTGTGTGCTTTTTCTTGCAGCGGAAATTTCAACGATGAGCCGGTGGAGGATGAGTCGGTGATCGAGACCTGTGGTGACCAGTGATTGGTCGGCCTTGAGGGTCGCCTCCATGATGTGGCGAAGGCTTGTGAGATCGAAGTTTTTCGCGTGCTCAGCTGCGAGAAAGATCGGATAAACATTCACACCCGATCCATCTTTTTTGCGTGGCAGCCATGCGCGGTCGATTTCCGGCAGACGGTTGAGCACGGTGGTGAAGGCATTGTAGCTTGTGGCGGGCGCCTTGAATTCATCCATGATCAGACGCGCGAGAAACAGGTTGCGCACGGTGTTGATGATCGAAGCGCGCATGATCCCAATGGCGGACTCGTCGGCTTCGAGCAAATGGTCGACGAGCTGGATGGCATGCGATGCATCACCGCGCTGGATTGCGCGACCTGTTTCGAAGACCGCGGCTTCGCGGCTCAGGGGTACCAGCTGATGCACATCGGCGGTGGTAACCGTGCGACGTTGCGAGCCAAGATAGAGATCGATTTTTTCGAGTTCGGTGCGGATTTGCTGCGACTGTTCGCCGGCGAGCATGACAAAGAGTTCAAGCGCGTCCGTTTCAAATTCCAGCCCAAGCTTGTCGGCCATATCGGCGACCAGTGAAGCAACCTGTTCCTGCCAGTCGTCGCGATTGGTGTCGATGCGGTCGTGGATGTGAACCTCGGCGGACTTTTCGATGAATTTCCAAAATGAGCGCCGCTTATCGATGCCCTGAGCTGTGAGGATGAACTTCACGCTGTCGGGCAGGCCCGCTTCGAGTGCCGCTTGCAGAATTTGAACGCCCGCTTCGGTGCGTTGCGAACGCCCGGTGACCGAGTCGCTGAAGAAATTCGCATTGCGCAGCCAAACGACCTTGTCGCCGCCAAACATCGGCAGCGTCTGAAGCGCTTGAACCACCGAAGAGCAGATGTCGAATGCCGAATCGGAATTGTCGGCGATGCCGTCGATGATCTCGTGGGTGAAGCCGTCGTCAGATCCGCCGGTGAGCTGGTTGTAAAGCTTGAGTGCTTCCTCGCGAACCATGCCCTCATCGCTGCCGATGACCGCAAAAAGGCCGGCGGATATTGCGGCAGGGGATTTCGCTTTGGCGGGCACGCTTCGGTGTTAGCGCTCCGCAGAGCGGAGGGCAAGCGTCAGGCTTTGTCGCCGGGTTCTTGTGAGAGCTGTTGCTCGAGTTTTTTGATGCGTTCGATGAGCTTCGGGAGGCGTCGCACGCTGGCACGCAGTTTCATCTCCTCATTAAAAGGTTTGGCGGGGCGCCCGGCGTAAATGGCGCCGCCAGGCAGGCTGGTGGTGACGCCTGCCCGAGCGGTGATGGTCGCCTTGTCGCCGATGGTGATGTGGCCGACCATTCCAACTTGCCCGGCGATAGTGACATAATCGCCAATGCGTGTGCTGCCAGAAATGCCGGTGAGGGATACGATGAGGCAGTGTTTTCCGATCACGACATTGTGGCCGATTTGCACCAAATTGTCGATTTTGGTACCTTCGCCGATGATGGTTTTTCCGAAGCGCGCGCGATCGATGGTCGTGTTGGCGCCGATTTCGACATCGTTGCCGATTTCAACGATGCCCACCTGATCGACCTTCACATGGCGGCCTTGAGAGAGTTCGTAGCCAAATCCGTCCGAGCCGATCACCACCCCGGGCTGGAGATGCACGCGATCGCCAATCACACAGCGTTCGCGAATCGCAACATTCGACATCACATGGCAGTCATTGCCGATCATCGAGTCTTCGCCGACAACGCTGTTGGCGCCGATCTCGGTTCCGTCGCCAATGCTGGCTCCGGCCATGATGACCGCGCCGGAATGGATGCGGACCTTTTCGGGGTTGAGCCGCGCACTGGGATCGATGCTTGCCGAGGGGTGGATGCCCGGGGTGAAGCGACGCGTTGCTGCGGCGAAGTGGCGCACGACCACTGAGAATGCCAGCGTTGGATTTTCCACCGCGATGAGGGCCATCTCCTGCGGGCCACCGGTTTCTCCGCGCGGCACGATCACCACGCCGGCCTTTGAGCTGACAAATTGACCGTGATATTTCTCGTTGCCGAGGAAGCTCACATCACCCGGACCAGCGGCATCAAGCGCCGCCATACCGGTGTAAGATGAATCGAGCCCGCCCCGGACGATGTCTCCATCGACCCAATGGGCGAGCTCGGAAAGCGTGAGATGATTGGCCAATGTTGAGGCTTTTTGTTATTTGCCTTTGGTCTTGGGAGTCTCAGTCCCGGAAGAGTTTGTCTTTGGCTCCTCTTCCTTCTTAAGCGATTCTGGCGGGGCATCCTTGTTCAGGTCCTTCAGTAGAATGCTGGTAATGTCGGTTGCGTCCTTGGTGTAAAGGAGGAAAGGAACTTGTGAGGTGCTGAGTCCGGATTTGTCCAACACATAGTCGTAGTCGTTTTTCTTCGCGAGCTCCTCCACAAGTTTCCGGATTTCCTCGAGAATGCCCTTCATGCGCTGCACCATTTTTTCGTTGAGGGCTTGGTTGCGGCGCTGGAGGAATTCGCGTCTTTCACGATCAAGCGCGATGCCCTCCTGTTGTTTTGTCTGCCAGTCCTTAAAAAGAGTTTGCTTCTTCGAATCGTTGATCGCCGGGTCTTCGAGCTGCTTGCGAAGGTTACCGAGATTTTCCTCAAGTTCGCGAATGCGCGCGAGACGCTCGTTGTTTTCTTTTTGAATGCGAGCGCGTTCGACATTGATTTGTTTTTGCGCTTCGTTGGTACGGTAGTACTGCTTGAACAATTCCTGCATGTCGACCGTGGCGATTTTGATGGCGTCCGCAGCGGAAGAGCTGACTGAGGTCAGAATCACGGTTGCGAGGATGGTGCTTATGAATCGGCGGATTTTAGTCATTTTTCGATATGGTTGGATGGCTGCCAAGCGTCAGGTTATGGGGATAATGGGAAGAATTGCCGATGGCGTCAACGATCATCCGTAGTTGATTTTGGCTTCAGGCCAAGCAAATCGCATGGCTAGCATTTCAACTCAGCGCGCTCAAAAGTTTGCCATGAATGCCGCCAAATCCCCCGTTGGAGAGCACAGCAATGACATCGCCGGGTCTGGCCTCCTCCTTGACCTTGGCGATGATGGATTCCGAATCGGGCATATAATGCCCGTTTCCGCCGAGGCGACCGATGTCCGCCCCCAAGAGATCAGGGTCGAGCCTGTCATTTTCCGGGGTCTTGTGAAGGTCGGGGATTGGTGCGATCAGGGCAAAGTCAGCAAGGGCCAGGGCCTCGGCCAGTTCCTTCTGAAAAACCGCCCGACGGGTGGTATTGGAGCGTGGCTCAAAAAGTATCCACAACCGCGAACCCGGATGGCGTTGGCGCAAGCTTTGCACGGCCAGGCGTATGGCGGTCGGATGATGAGCAAAATCGTCGATTACCTTGATGCCATTTGCTTCGCCGCGCAGTTCCTGGCGGCGGGCGACGCCCTCGAAACTTTCAAGTCCCGCGAAGATCTCGTTTGCTGAAAGTCCGGCAAATGTGGCGGCAGCGGCAGCCATCGCGGCATTGCGAACATTGAACTCGCCGGTCATGCGCACCGAGCAGGGCATGTCCCCGAGCATGAACGAACTACGATGCTCATCGTAACTCACATTTTCGATGCGGAGCGAGCAGTTTTCTGAGAACCCGACTGTCGTGACCGGGCAGGGAGCGTTGGTCGCGACTTCCAGGCAGTTCGGATCGTCGCCATTGATGAAAGCCATGCCGGTGCGCGGCACAATGTTGAGGAGCCGGCGAAAAGTCAGCTTGATTTCATCGAGCGATGAATAGATGTCGGCGTGATCAAACTCGATGTTGTTGATGACGGCGCACTCCGGCAGGTAATGGAGGAATTTCGAGCGCTTGTCGAAAAAGGCGGTATCGTATTCGTCACCCTCGAGCACATTGAACTCGGAATCGGCAAAACGCGCGCCGCAGCCGAGGTTTTTCGGCAGACCGCCGATCATGAATCCGGGGTTTTTGCCGGCATTTACGAGCAGCCAGGCAAGCATTGAGGAAGTGGTGGTTTTGCCGTGGGTGCCGGAGACGACGAAGTTCCTTTTCCCGCGCAGGAAGTATTCCTTCATCACTTCGGGCAGGGAATGGTAAAGCAGCTTTCGATCGAGAGCTGCCTCGGCCTCGGGGTTTCCGCGCGAGATCGCATTGCCGATGATGACGACATCCGTGTCGGCGGGGATATGATCTTCATGATAGCCCTCGGCAATCGGGATTCCCTGCTCGCGAAGAAAATCGGACATCGGTGGATAAACATTCGCGTCAGAGCCGGTGACGACAAAGCCTCGCTGTTTCATTGCGGCGGCAACGGAACCCATGGCTGTGCCACAGATGCCGGTGAAGTGGAAACGGGATTTTGCAGACATCTAAGGCCTCCATGCTAGGTCAAGGCCTGCCCCGTGCAACTCGTAATTAACGTTCTTGGGGCGAATGGAGAGAGTTGATTGGGCGGATTTGCGTGACGGGCATCCTTGCCGTCAGGAACAGCAAATATGCTTGTCATGTATTTGGTCGCTCATAAGCTGTCCCTTTGTCAAAAATCTCCGTTCATTTGTTTGAATTTCGCAATCATTCCTTATTTATGAAAATCAAATTCTCCGCCCTTTGTTTCCTTAAAGCGATCACGCCGTTGTTGGGACTGGCCCTTGGTGTGACCAACACCAAGGCTGAAGTCAAAGTGGCCAATATCTTCAACGATCACATGGTATTGCCACGGGAAATACCGATTCCGGTGTGGGGTACGGCTGAGGCCGGCGAGACGATCACCGTAAACTTTGCTGGTGCAAGTAAAAGCACCACCGCGGCCGACGATGGTTCATGGCTGGTGAATCTCGATGCGCTCCCCGCATCCGCCGAGTCCCGCGCCCTCACATTCACCGGCTCAAAATCTTCCAAGCCGATTGAATTCAAGGATGTTTTGGTTGGCGAAGTTTGGTTGGCAAGTGGGCAATCCAACATGGCGACATCCGGAGGCCCTGCAGCCGGAGAAGCGGATACACCATTGGTGCGAATTGGTGGCGTGGAAGGAGATCACTCATCGGAAGCATTGAAGGAACTTCGTCTCCGTTGCCGTTGGAAAAACGGATCGAGTAAGGATGCGCCCGGGTGTTCCGGTTCAGCGCTTTACTTCGCCCGCGGTCTTCAGGCGGAACTGAAAATTCCGATCGGTGTCATCGTCAGCGCGGTGGGCGGCAGCCGTATCGAAGCATGGCTGCGTCGTGAGGCGCTCGACAAGACGCTGCCTGTTTGTGAATACCGCGATAAAATGCTTCAGGCAGTTGAGGCTGCCAAGACAAACCCGACGAGCAACCCGGAAAACAAGCCGGCAGTGCATGTAGTCGGAACTCAAGAGTGGGCTGCGGCTCGACTGGGTGGCCGTTACAACGGCATGATCGCTCCACTGGCCCGCTTTCCCATTCGTGGCGTCATTTGGTATCAAGGCGAAGACAACGCGCGAGAATATCAGGAGTACGAGAAACTTTTGCCGACAATGATTGCGGATATGCGTGCTCTCTGGAACAAGCAATTTCCATTTCTGATCGTACAGCTGCCGGCATACAATGCGGACGGAAAGCCGGAAGGAACATCATGGGCGGCGATGCGCGAAGTTCAGGAAAGAGTGGCGCGTAATACGCCAGGCTGTGGTTATGCTGTTGTAATCGACAACAATGATCCGAAAGAACTCCACCCTAAGAACAAACCAGCGGTCGGCGATCGCATTGCTCGTGTAGCCCTGCGCCAAGTTTACGGTTTGACCAATGTGGCTGCCAGCGGCCCCGTCTTCGATTCGATGAAGATCGACGGTTCCAACGCCGTGATTGGCTTTAAGCAGGATGGAAACGGATTGGTCTCGACCAGTGGCGACAAGCTGACTGGATTTCAGATCGCAGGTGCGGATAAAAAGTATGTAGCGGCCGATGCCAAAATTGAAGGTGGCAATGTGGTTGTTTCCTCGGCCGAGGTCTCACAGCCTGTTGCGGTTCGCTATGCGTGGTTGAATGCTCCTGCGGTGAGCTTGGCCAACAAAGCCGGCCTGCCTGCCGCGCCGTTTCGTACGGATGATTGGTAGAATCGCCAAAGGATCGTTTGCATTAAAACAGCAAAGGATCTGAAGCTGATGGGGCATCAATACGGGGCTGTGTGATCTGACTCCAACCGCTGATTTTGAAATCAGAAAATTCGTGGGTTGAATGTCGTGTATTCTTCGATTGATCAAAGAACGCGGTCTTGAATCCTTGATGTTTGGCGGGGACCATGTCATGCATCGGATCATTGCCGATGTAGAGGGTTTTTTCGGGCGCGATGCCGCGAGCTTTGAGGCGTGAGGAAAGAAGGGAGAAGAGTACGGGTGAAGGTTTGGCGATGCGATGATGGTAGGAGAGGATGGTGAGATCAGGCTCGAAGAGGTTTGCGAGATGGCCTAGCGATGGCAGTGAGTTGATTTGCGCGTTGGATAGAATGCCGAGGGCAATGCCCGAGTCGTGAAGCTCGGTGAGAAAATGCTCCAAGCCGGGCATGATGGGGGATGGATGCCATGATGTTTCGATGGCGACGACCAGATCCTTCATGTCGCAAGCATCGGGAGCCTTGAGGATTTCTCGCCACAATTCACAGAGATCGACCTCCGGAAATTCTTCTGGTGAGCATTCATGATAATGGCAAACGGCCGCATGTAAGGCGTTGCTGGGCGATTCGGGCGGCTTGTAGCCGAAGGATTTGATGATTTCGCTCAACTTGGGATCGGCATCGGGATCGGGTTTAACGCCGCCTGCCGGGGCATCGAGCATGGTGCCATAGACATCGAAAATTACAGCGCGAAATGGCGAGGTGTCGATGGGTTGAATGCGTGGAAGGTCGGGAGATTTGAGAAAATGAAACTCCGACGCGGCGAAGTGTTCTTCGAGAATGCAATCGGGCATCAAGGCTTTTGCTTGTGTCGTCTCTTG
>CAZXHZ010000140.1:0-2414 GCA_964639755.1 uncultured Luteolibacter sp.
GATCGATGTGGGCGATGATCGAAAAATTACGGGTCAACTCGGTGGACATGGCGGGAAAATGGATGCGGCGGCGCGCGGCGAGAGAATGCAGGAATCCGCCGACATGGCACGAAAAATCCGGGCCGCAGCGGCATCATCCACCGCGCCGCAAGCTCCCGCGATATACGGTCCCGGATGCAAAATTCTCGCAATGAGGCGGATTTTCGCTAGTTTTACCGCATAGAAGAACGAATCGCCAGCGACGTACGCTTTGCCAATTTGGCGAAAGTGAAGCAGGCAGGCCGCATCCCAATTGCCAATGCGACCCGTGAATTTTGTTTCCGCGCCATGAAAAAATGCGATTGGTACTTTCATCCCACCCATAAGAAAAAACCATCGTCATTTGCGGCTAACAAAGTCAAACGAAAGACTTTGCCAAGGACGGGCTTAGTGGCTAATCAACTGCATGCCAAATGCATCGGTTCCCCCACTCAATGACTCACCAAATGGCTCACCCACGAGTGAGGGTAAGATTTTTCGAGTTGGCACCCTGACCTATACGAAGGCCGCTCTGTTCTCGCTGTGCACCTGGCTGCTGTGGGGCGATTTTTGCTTCATGCTCATGGAGACCGCAGCGCCTGCAGTGTTGCAGGTGAATCTCAATGCGCTAGGCGCACCCAACTGGGTCTTGGGTCTGGCGTTGTCTTCGATACCTGGCGTTCTCAACATGACCGTTTGCCCGGCATCGAGTTTCTACAGCGACCGTTTTCGTAGCCGTTGGGGCCGACGCATTCCATTTCTCTTCATCGCCACGATTCCGCTCACGATCTTTCTCGTGATGCTCGGATTCTCCAACCAGATTGGCGAGTGGTTGCACGGAGCCATCAATGGCGGATTTTCCAAGACTGCGGTCATCATCGCCGTGATGTGCGTGCTGGTGTTCTTTTTCCAACTCTTCAACATGGTGGTGGCTTCGGTTTACTATTACCTTTTCAACGACGTGGTGCCCGCCGAGGTGTTAGCGCGCTTCATGTCACTTTTCCGTATTGTGGGTGTCCTTGCGGGCGCCGTGTTCAACTGGTTTTTCCTCAAGTATGCCGTCAGCCACATGACCGAGGTTTTCCTCATCGCGGCCGGGCTCTATGGCACGTTTTTCCTGATGATGTGCTGGAAGGTCAAGGAGGGAAAATACCCCCCACCGCCTGCCGTTGAGGAAGGACGCAACAGCCTCTTGATCGGCATCAAGACCTTCATGAAAGAGTCATTCACCAGCCGTTTCTACTGGTTGTTTTTTCTCACGAACACCTGTTACGCACTCTTCTGCGTTGCGGGCACCTTTAACATCCTGCAGGCCCGATCGATCGGCGTCAGTCTTGAATTTGTAGGGAAAACGGTCGCCGTGGCAGGGATTGCAGGTGCGGTACTGATGTATCCCTCAGCCATCATTGCCGACCGTCAGCATCCCTTGAGGGTCCTCATCTGGGCCACCATCGCCGTGATTTGCGTACAGCCAGTATGGTTGGTTTTCCTGTTCTATGATTTCTCACCGGCGGTCACCCACGCGATCTTCATCGGCATCACTGTGATTTCCACGGCAGTGGTCAGCCTTTACGCGGCAGCGGAGCTTCCGATGTACATGCGGATCCTGCCCAAATCCCGCTACGGTCAGTTTTCCTCGGCCAATGCGATGGTGCGTTCGCTGGCTGTTATTTTTGGAGGCCTGATCCTTGGCTTCTTGCTCGACCGCCTAGCGCTTGTTTTTGACACCAAAGACTATTGCTACCGCTTCATTCCGATCTGGGCCATTCTGAGCATGTTGGGTTCCCTCTATTTCTTGAGACGGCTATACGCCACATGGGAAAAAATGGGCGGCGCGAAATCGTTTCGCCCACCGGGATTCGAACAGGACGAAGAGGCCATCGCCTCCTTTCATCAGAAATCAGCGGAGTGATCGGCCTCGCCCCATCTCTCATCGATGCAATGAGAAATCCTCAAATGACGCGGCCCTTCAGACGATGCTTTACAGTTCAAAAAGCGTGAGGACTTCTCGCCTTAATGCCGAAAGTTGGACCTGAACCGCCGTGATCTCCGCCGCACCAGACAACCATGGCCCAATGCTCGTCATCTCTCCCGCGCGTTGGGATGAGGCGTGTTTTTCGGCACCCTCAGTGAGGGCCTTGATCGCTGCCGGGCTTGATCCGTTGGTTCTTTGCGCCGAGGAGGTGTGTGAATTTTGGCGAAGCATTCCGGGGCTCGAGGTGATGACTCACGCGTCCAATGCGAAGCCAAAATCAATCGCCGCAGATCTTTCAGCGAAAAAATTTCACAACGCGTTGATATGGGAGGCTTCCTCTGCGGCCGATGCCGCGCGCCTTGCTAAAATTGGCAATCGCATCGGACCAGCGATCAAGTCGCTGAAAAAAATTCTCACGCAA
>CAZXHZ010000141.1:0-11799 GCA_964639755.1 uncultured Luteolibacter sp.
GCACGATCACCTGGCCGCGTGGCGCGGACGCCAATGGAGTGACCTTCAAGGTGCTCAGCTCGACGGATCTCGACACATGGGAGGATGTCACCGCTTCGGCCGATGTTTCCAATCCAACATCGGTGAGCTACACCCTGCCAAGCGGCCAAGGCAAGCGCTTCGTCCGTCTTGAAGTGACTGCTCCATGATCGATGGCAGCTTGAGCAAGATTCTTGATAATCCCAAGGGGTGGTGGCTGAAAGGCCATCACCCTTTTACTTTATTGAGCCTCGCGAATTAGAGTGACAGAATGCATTCCGAATGTAAGGTTCATGCATGGCCTTGCAGGGACCCGTTGATCAGTCCGCTCTCCAGAAGCGTCGCTTGAAAGCTGTGCACTTGTTTGAGAAAGGAATTTCTCCATCCGAAGTTGCCCGCCGTCTGGGGGTTCACCGCCAGTCTGCCGGTCGTTGGCGCATGGAGTGGCTGGCGGGTGGAGACCAAGCACTCAAGAGCAAGGGCAGGATCGGTCGCAAGAGCGCAATCAGCCCTGAGCAGACAGACCGGCTTGCCACAATTCTCAAGGCAGGCGCGGTCGCGGCTGGCATGCCAACCGAAGTGTGGACATTGCCACGTGTGGCCAAGGTCATTCGCAACGAGTTTGGTGTGGGCTACCATCCGGGCCATGTCAGCAAGGTGCTTTCCGCCATGGGCTTCAGTTGCCAGCGCCCGTCGCGCCGGGCTATCGAACGGGATGAGGAGAAGATCCGTCATTGGAAGCGACACAAGTGGCCGGCCATTAAAAAAAAGCCCGTCGCGAAGGGCGTTTGATCGTCTTTATCGACGAGACGGGAGTAAGCACCAAGCCCCACCGGGTGCGGACATGGGCACCTCGTGGTCAGACTCCGATCATCAGGGAAACGTTCGGTTGGAAAAGCTTGTCGGTAATCGGTGCCATCAGCCTGTGGCGGATTCTTTTCCGCATTCACGCGGGAGCCATCAAAGCCCCTCAAGTGGTGGATTTTCTCAAAGTGCTACAGCGCCACACTCGCCAGCCAATGATGATCATCTGGGATGGCGCGCCGATTCATCGCTCCAAGCTGGTTATGCAATACGTGGCATCCACCGAAGGTGACATTGCCATCGAACGATTGCCCGCATACGCTCCGGAACTCAATCCTGCGGAATACATCTGGGCGCACTTGAAGGAACACGAGATTGGCAACCTACTGGTGCGAGAGGCATGGCAACTATCCCACCATGCGACTGCCGCATTGAGGAAAATGCGGCGCAGACCGAGGATTATCCGCGCATGTTTTTCTCAAGCTGAGCTTTGGCCCGAATAGTCACTTTATTATGCGAGTCTCAATAATGGCAGGGACCTTAGTCACAAAGGTCCCTGCCATTGAAGTTGCGGGCAAGCTCGCACGCCGCTTGGTGAAATTCAGAGATCGCCCTCCTTGATGTCGAGCGACGCGTAATCCCCATCCTTGCGGCGGTAGACAATCGTCAGGCAGCCGCGGCGCGCACTTTTATACAGCACGAAGGGCCGATCCGAGAGCTCGAGTTGCATGATCGCGTCCTCCTTGAACATCGTACGGATGCCGTAATTGTCGGGATGCACGATGTAGGGCACGGGATCAAACTTCGAGTCCTCGGGATGATCGAGCGCCTCTTCATTGAAGAAGCGTTCTTCAAGATGGCGGATCGATTCGTTGCGATGCGGCCGATTCTTCTTGAGCAAGCGCGTCTTGTGCTTGCGCATGCGGCGCGCGATTTTCTCGATGGTTTCATCGATGGCCGCATACATGTCCTTGCTGTCGGTGTGGGCCTCGATGGTGATGTGATTGGCGCAAAAAAGGATGATCTCTGCCGTGTGCTCGTTGCGACGGTTTTTATGCGCGTCGAGAATTGCCTTGGCTTCGATGATGCGCGGGTAGTCGAGATGCAGCCCCTCGATTTTCTTTCGCGCGTGATCACGCAGGGCATCGGTCACTTGGTCATGGCGGACAGTCACGGTAATAGGCAGATTCACATTTGCAGTTTGCATGTCATTTTTCCTTTCAATGTCAGGGAATACAGGATTGAAAACAGGGCCTGTATTCCACCCTCCACATTAATCGCGGATTGGCAGAAATTCCAACCGCAAATTGCAAATTCATGGCCGAAGCATGTCTTTTGGAATGCCGTCTTCCGTACAGGCATCACTCCGGGCGGGTGAGCTCTTGAAAAGACGGGGCTTTTTTTGCGGGTGCTTCGGCTTCAGCACCACGTCCCGCCGCATCGTAAAGCCTCTCGAAATCATCCGATGGGGACGACGCGTTACCGCTCACATTGAGCGAGACCCAGCGGAAATTCCCTTTGGGCGGCCCAAACATCAAATCCAAGCGACGATTACCCGATGCCATAATGACCGTGGATGCCACTCCAATCTCAAGCACGCCCTGATAAACGCGCTCGCGACCATAACGGATGCTCCCCCGCACCGCCATGCGCTCCCTGCTCAGCAAATCCATATCAGCAATCGAAATACCCGCTCCATCACACCTCAGCATGCCAACGGTATCACCAGTGAAAACAGGATATTCGAACCAATCGTCGTTCAATACATTTGAAAGGAGCTTGAGAAACGGCAAGCCATGCAACGCAAGCGAGGAATTCGGCGCACTACGGAATGAAAGCGCCATCGATGCCAAACCGTCGCTCCCGCCATCAAGCAACAACTCGCTGGCCGCCACAGGATCGGATTCGATACGCCCGGAAAAAATTTTTCCAAGCTCGGCACCGGCGATCCCCTCGAGCGGAAAATTGTTGGCGACCACAGACAATCGTGACTCTTGATCCGCCACATAAGGATAAACTTTTCCGAAAAATTCCAACATGCCGCGCGGGTCTTTTTCCGAATACAAACGCAAACCAAGCACCTTCACCATGCCGTCAACAAACTCAAGTTGTGCGCGATCCACCTGAAGCTTCGGCCATCCCTTAATCGTGAGTTCGCCACGGTTGGCAAGTAGCCTCGGAACGGATTTTCCCATGGAGGGAAAATAATCGGAACGTTCTCTGAGATCGTTGCGCTTGGCGAGCATACTCGGAAGAGACTCCTCTTCGCTCGGAAAAAAACCTGAATCGTTATCCAACAGAGCATCCGAGATCGCGGGTTCCTCCACGCGTGGAAAATACGATATCTCAGAATCCTTGAGACTAATGGTCGGCGCCTGAGGGTCTCCAAAAAACACATCACACTTGTTCGCCGCCAATCGCGCAAAATGGACGGGTGACAATGTGGTATCTTTGGCTCTGATTTGCGGTCGAACTCCTTGGCCCGGCGCACTCAGCCAAACAATCGCCTGTTGCGCGATCGCCTCCTCACCCGTCATGCGGCCACCAAGAAAGCTTCGTGGGTAAACCGTTGCACAAAGACCTCTGGCAATCAGTCTCTGGATGCCTACTCCGTGCGGCCATGCCAACTCCAACACAGACGAGTTGGCGCTTCGCGGACTCATGCGAAACTGCTCGAGTTTCACCTCCGCACCGGTCGCGGTGGTGATTTTTTCTATCAAGCCCTTCCGAAAAAATCCGCTGTTTGCAAATATCACAGCGAAAGCAAAACCCAACACCAAAAGCAAAAGCAAAATCAGGACTGCCGATATCTGCAGCATGTGAATTCGCTGCTTTTTGAGTGCCTCTTCTTTGTGTGGCTGGTGAGTGCGGCGTTTTCGTTTGCGGACCCTGATTGCTTGTGTGCCATCCGCCCTTATCACCAACTCACCATCCTCTGATTCCGGGTTTGAATCGCCATGCTTCAGCCGCTGCATGATCTGACCGATGGTGTATTGATCCGGATCGTTTTGCACGGTTGTTCGGGTGGTTTGATTGGAATGAAATCAGCGGTTTCTGTAAGGGTGCCCTGTCGGATCAATCAGATTGACACGAACAAGAAAAATCAAAGCGGTGGATATTGACTCACGGCCCTTGGACGAAAACATTCTGCCCACAACTGGAAGCTGCCCAAGCACGGGAACCTTATCATCAACATTTTGTGTACTCTGGGTCATCAAGCCACCGATGGCGATCGTCGCACCGTCCGCCACCGTCAGCTGCGTCGCAAGTTTTTGGGCGCTGAACACAGGCATCAAAATGGAATTCTTTGTGAGTTCGACCGTTTCAATGCCAAGTATTCCCTGTGAGGATGACCTGATCGGACTTCCGTAATCCACAAATCCATCAAAATCAACAAATGACGGATTAAGGGTCAAATCAATGTAGCGTTTCTCGGCATCTGCCACTGGCAGAACCTCAAGAGTGATACCCACGTCACGCTTGTCAAAAGCAGTGGGCATGGCAGGAGTCACCGGAACAAAACCTCCCACCGCATCCACAGACTGTGGCACTTCCGGGGGTTCATACTCGGTGGGATAAATGAATTCGCGGACAATCGCCACATTCGATGCCTGTCCGCTGCGCGTCACCACGGAAGGACGCGCCATGATGTCGACGCCCTTCTTCTGATCCAACCCGCGCATGATTGTTTTGAATTCGGCATCACCAAAAACTCCAGTCAGAGACAGGACTCCCGGTGCTACATTGACAACCTGGGAAGTGCGGTCCGGATTCTTAATGAGCGAATCAATGCTGTTGCGACCAATCGCAGTGTCACCGCTGCGGTTTCCAGCCGTCATGATCCCTTCGGGAGCATTGAGAGTTGGATTTCCGGTGAAATCCGACGCCGTGCGAGGGGTGCCGTTTCCGATGGTGCCGCCACCCGCAGAAATGCCATCATTGAAAATTTTTCCAGCGCCACTCAGCAGCCAATCAAAACCTAGCTCTTCCAAGTTGCTCTGTTGGGTACGAATCATCGTGACCTGCACAGAAACGGCCACCGGCTCGCTTTGCGTCATGGTTTCTATGATCTGCGCAATCGTGTCCTGATTGACCTCGGTGTTGACGACTCTGAGCGTGTTGGTCGCCGCGCTGTAATGAGCACTCGCGCCGTTGAGGAAGGGAACGCCCTGCTTGATCAAGGCCTCTTGGGCACTGAGTCGTGCAGTGAGCAACCCGGTCTTTTCGGGCGCTTCGGCAAATGGATCGGTGGCACCCTTTTCCGCGCCACCGGCACCGCTGTTCAAAGTGGTAAGAAAATCTGGCGGCACACGATAACTGCGAGAAACAAGATCGCTGAGGGAAAGACCGGCTGGCGTGATGAGCACCGAAAACTCATCAGTCCTGAAATCGGTGTGGGTGACATCGGTCAAATATTTGAGAACCTTGGAGAGGGGCACCTGCGAAAGACGCAAATCAAAGCGCAATTCGCGAATGCGCTTTGCCGTGTCCGAATCCGGAGGCCCGAGATCAACGGCAAAATTGACCCCCCTGCGCGCCGGATCCAATTCAACATTGTCATTCTCAGTCGCCTTGAGCCGCAGTAAATCCAGCGCTTCGTCCAATGACGATTGATCCAAAGCGATGTTCGGAATGATGATCTGATCCAGCTTTGCCTTGAGGCTAATGGCGGTTGAAGCGGAATCGGATGATTGAAGCTTGGGCAAATTGAGACCCTGCTCCGAAGCTGGCACCTCTTTTTCCCATGAAGAGTCGACCTGACTGAGCATTTCCGAACGCGTGTCGTCGTAGGCCGCTTTTGAGTATTCGCGCTTGGCCGCTGCGGTTTTTTCCATGCCACGACGCGCGGCGCTGTTAGTGGGATCAATCCTCAGGACATCCTCATAACGCTGGATAGCCTCATCAAATTTCCCAAGATCGAAAGCCCCTTGGGCAGTGTAAAGCAATCGCCTTACCTCATCGACATCTCGTGTGTGTGCGGCATCCAAGGCCGGATTGCTGCGAATCGGATCATCCAACTGTGCGCGAAACGCCAAAGCTCCCGTATGCCGAGGCGCGACATCTTCCGAAAGCACTTTGTCCAGCAGCGCCTTGGCACCATCCATGTCGCCCTTTCTCGACAAAATCCGTCCCTGCTCGACCGCCGCCTGGGCATATCGCTCGGTCGCCGCTGAACGCAATTCCCTAGTCTGGGGCGCGTCGGGAATCAAAACCCGCGCTCCCCCAAAGGCTTCAATTGCTTCAGCAAACTTTCCGGCTGCGTAGGCCTCATCACCTTTCAACAGCAATTCCTGCGCCTCCTGTACCGCCACTGCACGCCGTGCCTGCTCGCGCGCTGCCGCATCACCCGGGCCACCCACCCCACCAGCATGAAGCATGGTAGAAAGCAAGGTTGCTAAGCCATACACCGCGGAGCGCCGGATCAAATCGATAGGTTTGAAAATCAACATTCGAATTCTGACCAAACCCTAGTGAACCGACTCGCCAAGGGTAAGCGCAAAATCCGGAAATTTCATCTTTTGCGCCCCCAGGCAAATTCCAGCTGCACCTCAACCCGACGCGCCTTCAACGGCTTGCGCGGCAGAGGCATCCCGAGTTTGTCGACCAGCAAGGGCAACACACGATCAATCAACGAATGAATTGCGTTCATGTGAAAAGTGTTCAATAGAACAAATTCACCGTCAATCCAAAAAAAAAATCAGGGATTCGCCAGATCCGCAAAATACTTGGTCACCGCCTGCACATCCTGCCCGATGGCGGCCTTGAGCTCATCCAGCCCCGAAAATTTCCGCTCGTCACGCACGCGAAAGATAAATTCAACCTCCATTTCGTGGCCATACAGATTTTTGGTAAAATCCAGCAGATGGACCTCCAACAGGCGCCGCTGCCCCCCCAAGGTCGGCCGCACGCCAAGGTTTGCCACCGCCGACCGCCAGTCACCATGATCAACGCGTGCCCGCACCGCCCATACTCCATCCGGCGGCGCCTGCAGCCCCTCCACCGCGATGTTGGCTGTGGGAAAACCAAGTTTGCGCCCCAACTTCTCGCCCTCCAGCACCCCTCCTCTTATGGCATGTGACCGCCCCAACATCTTTTTGGCCGCCTCCAAATTACCATCGCGAATGGCCTGACGAATCCTAGTGCTGCTGATCCGATCGCCATCCGCCATCACCGGCGGCACAGCGATAAGCCGAAACCCATGCTTGTGCGATTCGGCTCGCAAAAATCCGACATCGCCCGAGCGACCTCGACCAAAGCGCCAATCCTCACCCACCGCGAACGTCCGCACCTCCGACCGACACAATCGACCAAGAAAATCCGCAGCCTCCATGGCCGCCATCTCGGCATCAAAGTTCAATGCCACAAACAATTCGACACCCAAGCCAGCAGCCAAATCCATCTTTTGTGCAAGCGTTGTCAGTTGCATCGCCGGTGCCTTGCCCGGCGCAATCACCCGAATCGGATGCGGATCAAAAGTGAGCAATCCCACCATCCCCCCCTCGCGCCGTGCCGCATCCACCGCCGCGCCAATCACTGCCTGATGCCCCAGATGCACGCCATCAAAAACCCCCAACGCCAAATGCAAGGGTTCATCCAGCCCCGCCAGTTCCTCCAAATGACGCAACATCAGCACGCCCCCCGATAACCTTGTTTAGGCAGCTTCACAAGACCGTGATGCGTAGCACCGCGCCCATTCCGCGCGCCGGGGACGCGGGCAAAGTGGAAAGATAGCCACGATTTAGCAAGAACGCAGCCATAGACAAGGATTCCGGTAATAAACCAAGACCCGGCGAAGCCGCAAATCCCCCCCCAACCACCGGCTACAGATTTGAGCAAAATGCTCTAAAGGTGGTTTCACTCACCTTGCAATTGCGTCTTGGGCCGATACCACAAGGCATAGGGGATAAAAGCAATCGAAGTGCCGAGCATCAGCCAGACGAAAAACCAAAAGTAAGCGGCTCCGCGCAAGCGAGTTTGGCCACCACAAAACTCGCGGCGAGAAAGCTCCTCGCCCGATTTGCCATGCATCGCCATGTCATCAATTCCCAGTTCCCTTTTTCGACGCTCAAGCCATGTCTCCGCAGGACGCAGCCAATCTGCCCAACTCTCGCTCTTGATGTGCGGCTTCTCAGGCAGCTCAACAATCAAACCGGAATCCCATTTGGTGCCACCCTTGCGATCTGGCCCGTTGCTGATTAACCGCAAACGCATCGAGTTCAGCAATTCAACCCGCAATGGATTGCCCCATGGATCCTCCATCTGTGAAATACTTTGATTCATCAATCCTTCCGCCGGGAAATTTCCGCCATGCAACGAGACAAGCCCGCTGATCACATCGGCGGCCTGATGGTAAATTTCCCCTCCTGGAATCTTCAGCGATGCCACCGAACCATCGATCAGCTCGACACTCATGTCATCCATGGTGCCGCTCACGCCATCATAACCCACAAGCGCGACATGTCCGGATTTTTTCCCACCACCCGACTCGCCAAGTACTTTCTCGAGTTGCTCAATCGACGCATCAGGGATCTGGATGAAATGATTCACTCCCGCCACGAAGAAGTTCCCCACTGCGACCGAACCCAGATAAAAGCACATGACCAGCGACTTCATCGTCCTCGGGGCCTGCGTGTATGCAAATTCCAAAGCCACGATGGAGACCATCACCTCGGCAACGGTCAGCAGGGCGAAGGCAAGAATCTGCCACGAGATGTTGGGCCTGCCACCGGTATCGATCCAACGCTGAATCTCCGCCACCAGAACAAACGATGTGGTCATGAAGAATAAACCAAGGCCTATCTTGCGCAGCGGCGTAAGCCGCCAGACGCGATCAATCAATGGATAGAGCCAGTAAGAAAAAACCGGAATGCATATCAGCACGAACACCGAATTGAGCGCCTGCACTTGCGAGGGCAGCCATTGGAACCCGAGAAAATTGCGATCCATTTCCTGTGACTGAAAAATCCAGGTTGATCCGGTCTGGTCGAACAACGCCCAAAACATCGCCACAAAGATGTAAAGAGGCAACAGCTTGACCATGATCTTGATACCGCCACCCATGAACAATTCGCGAACAAATCCCATGCCTGCCGCCGGCACATGCGCATATCGGCTTCTACCCAACCAAAATACCCAGGTCGCCAATGCCATCAACACACCGGGAACACCGAAGGCCCAATGCGGACCATGCCACTCAAGCAACCATGGCGTCAGCAACATCGAAAGAAACGCTCCGATGTTGATGGAAAAATAAAACCAGTTGAAAATCCGCGGCAAAAGATGCGCGTTGCGTGGACCAAACTGATCGCCGACATGTGCGGAAACGCAGGGCTTGATTCCACCCGAACCAAGCGCGATCAAACAGAGACCCAGCATCAGCCAGAAGCGCGGATCTCCCGTCAAACCCATCGCTGCAAGCGCCGCATGCCCTGCGCAATACACCAGCGATAAAGACACGATCGTTCGGTATTTTCCAACAAATGCATCGGCGATAAGAGCACCCAGCAAAGGCATGAGATACACCGCTCCATTGAACAAATGAACTTTCTCGGTTGCTTCAGCTTCGCCAATCCGCGCCCCCTCACCCCCGGCCATCAGGTGCAGGTACTGAACCATGAAAACAGCAAGCACCGCCTTCATGCCATAAAACGAAAATCGCTCAGCCGCCTCATTGCCAACAATGTGTGCAATGCCCGGTGGCATGCCTTCGAGATCGGAAGGTGTTTTGCGGTGCGTCATGAACAAATCATCGCCACCACAGAAAAAGATTCCAAGCCTTCTCTGTTGGAAGGCGCGCTTCTCGTTTCTGAAAACTTGCCACTTGAAACTTGAACCTCTAATCATTCTCCCATGACCCCCCAAACCCTCCAGCAATGGGCCGAGGAAGAAATCGAAGGCCTGCTGATGGCTTTACCCGATGATGTCCGCGAGGCGGCCACTTCACTGCCTGTTTCGATGGAAGAAAAACCCGGCCAAGGCCCCCTCGATCACGAACTTGTCGGCGACGAACTCGGGCTTTTTGAAGGTCCGCCGGTCTACGAAGAAGCTGATCCCTCCGACCTTCCACGCATCCGCCTCTTTCTTGGCAACCTTTGGGAATGGGCCGATCGCGATGAGCAGGACTTCCGCGACGAAGTCGGCACTACCTTTCTTCACGAACTCGGTCACTACCTCGGCTGGGACGAAGACGAAGTCGCCGAACGCGGGCTCGATTGAAAAGGCTCAGCGCCCAGCGATCCGAATCGCCTCGGGGTACAAGCGGTGCTCGACCACCTGGATCCGCGCGTGCAACGACTCGGCGCTGTCTCCCGGCAACACCGGCACACGCTCCTGCAAAATGATCGGTCCGGTATCCATGCCTTCATCGACAAAGTGCACGGTGCATCCGGTTTCGCTCACGCCCGCATCAAGCGCTTGCTTCCATGATTCAAGCCCGGGAAATGCCGGTAACAGCGATGGGTGAATATTGAGAATCCTCTGCGGAAACGCATCGAGCAAAGGCCGCTTAACCAAACGCAAAAATCCCGCAAGACATACCAACTCGACACCCGCCGCCTTGAGCCTCTCGGCCGTTTCATGCTGCGCCTCATCGGGAAATCGCGTGGCATAACCACGACAATCAATCACCCCGGTCTCAATTCCCCGCTGCTTCGCCCTCTCAAGAATGAAAGCATCCGGCTTGTCGGAAAGCACCAACGCAATCCGCGCATCAAGCTCCCCCGCATCAATCGCATCAAGGATCGCTTGCATGTTCGAACCCGACCCGGAACCAAGTACGCCCAACACCATGCCCATGGTGTAAATCGGATCACCCGACACGCAAAGCGTTTTTGATCATGTAAAATTTCATCTCCAATTCACGGCATCGCCCAGGGCCTGAGGTGAGGCTGTATGCTATGGCAACGAAAATTGGCAGGAATGGGCGGCGAAGCCGGCGCCGAAGGCGGTGAGCCACAGTGATTCGTTTTGGGGGGAGTTTTGCATTCTTTGCTCCAGCGCGAAGAGGACCGAGGGGCTGGACATGTTGCCGTGGCGGCGCAGGACTTCGCGGGTTTCGGTGAGCTGAAAGGGTGGCAGCGCGGATTCGATTGCTTCGATCACATCGCGGCCACCGGAGTGGGCGATGATTTGGTCGGGCTTTTTTTCGAGTCTTGAGTAAAGCGTGGAGACCGCTTTGGCAGCGAGCTCGGGCACGCTGCGGTGGAGTTGGTTTTTGAGTTTACCGGCGGAGTTTACGAAGCGGATTTTTTCGCGCTCGACAGGGACATGATGAGTGTCGAATCCATGGAAACTACGGCAATCATCGTAGTTGGGATCGCCGGTGAGAATGGTAGCTGCGGCACCATCGCCGAAGAGGCAGAGCGAAATGAGCACGCCGGGTTCGTCGTTGATGTAAAAGGCGGCGGAGGAGACTTCCACGGCGACGACTGCGACGGTGTGTAAGGGGTTTGCGGCGAGGTATCCGTGGGCGGCGCGAAGGGTGGGGATGGCGGCACCGCAGCCGAGGCCGATGAGATCGCAGAGATAGGCGTCGGGGCGCAGGCCGAGGAATTCCGCGATGTGGCTGGAAGGGCCGGGGCAGAGATAGCCAGTGCAGGTACAAACAAAGAGGGCGTCGATTTTTTCCGCGTTAAGGTCGGCCTTGGCAAGGGCCTTGGTGAGAGCCTCGGTGGCAAGGGTCGGCGAGTGGGCTTCGAAGGATCGGTTGAGCTCCTCCGCGCCTTGGTCAAACACGGAGCCGAGATCGGCGGTGGTGAATTGGCGGGTGGCGATGCCTGAACTGCTATTCGTGAGAATTTTTTCCAACAAGGAAATCGAGCGGGGCTTGAGTGTGCCGAAGTCCGGATGGGATTGGAGGGCCCGCCAGGTATCCGCTTGGGTGAAGCTGTGTGGCGGGGTGGCGGTGGCGAGGGAGCGGAGATACATTTTATCGAATGAGGCTGAGGATGGGCTTGAGCGGGGCGTGTTTGAGAAGCG
>CAZXHZ010000142.1:0-1815 GCA_964639755.1 uncultured Luteolibacter sp.
TCGCGATAGATGCGGTTCTCGATGAAAATTTTCTCCAGCGAGCTGAAATGCCATTTTTCTCCGAGCTCACCGAGCTTGATCTCAAGCTCCAACTTGAGCAGTTCGCGCGTGTTGTGGGTCGCCCGGCGCAGGATGTCGCTCACCGCCATGAACTGTGGCTTGCCGTCGACAATCACGCAGGAGTTGGGCGAAATCGTGAGCTCACAGTCGCTGAATGCAAACAAGGCATCGCGCGTGGTCTCAGGATCCGCGCCGGCTGGTAAATGCACGAGGATGTCGGCATCGGCCGCGGTGTTGTCCTCGATCCTTGCGATCTTGATCTTGCCCTTGTCCGCCGCCGCAACGATCGAATCCATCAACGCGCCAGTGGTCGTGCCAAAGGGAATTTCAGTGATCCGCAAAATGCCTTTTTTGTCGGTGGCGATCCGCGCGCGCACACGCACCTTGCCGCCACGCAATCCGTCGCGGTAATCCGAGGCGTCCATGATGCCACCCGTCGGGAAATCCGGCAGCAGGCTCACCGGCTCATTGCGCAACACAGCGATCGAAGCCTCGATGAGCTCGTTGAAATTGTGCGGCAGCACTTTGCAGGCGAGCCCGACGGCAATGCCCTCGACTCCTTGTGCAAGCAGCAGCGGAAATTTCACCGGCAGGGTGTCCGGCTCCTTGCGCCGACCATCGTAACTCGACAGCCAACGCGTGGTCTTGGGGTTGAAGACGACATCGAGCGCAAATTTCGTCAGACGCGCCTCGATGTATCGCGGGGCTGCCGCGCCGTCACCGGTGAGGGTGTTACCCCAGTTTCCCTGGGTATCGATGAGCAGATCCTTTTGCCCCAGCTGCACGATGGCCGCGCCAATCGACTGATCACCGTGCGGGTGATAATTCATCGTGTTGCCCACAATCCCCGCAACCTTGTTGTAGCGGCCGTCATCGAGCTCCTCCATCGCGTGAAGGATCCGGCGCTGCACGGGCTTGAGTCCGTCATTCAAATGCGGCACCGCCCGCTCAAGAATCACATAGCTGGCGTAATCAAGAAAGTAGTCGGAATACATCCCGCCGAGAGATGCATGCTGGTCCGGATCAAGGGTCATCGTGCGCAGATGCATACCGACCAAGCCGCAGGGGCGCAAGCCCGACCTCGGCACACAAAAAAACCGCGGACAGGAAATCCCTGACCGCGGTTTGAGAAAATTCGAACTTTCTTATTCAGTCGGAGGTGGCTCAGCAGCTGGAGGCGCTCCCTCGGAATCGGCACCATCCCCTGCACCTTTGCCATGTCCTGGCTTCCGATGTGGAGGTGGGGGCGGCATTTTCGCACGCTCTTCCTTGCTGAGCTTGCCATCACCGTCGGCATCAAATTGCTTAAGCATGTCCGCTTTGCGACCTTCCTTCATTTTCGCCCGCTCTTCGGAACTCAACTTGCCATCCTTGTCGGCGTCATACTTCTCAAGCATGGAACCATGTCTATCTTCCGAAACTTTTTGTCGCTCGGCCTTCATCGCATCACGCTCTTCAGGCGACAGCTTGCCGTCTTTGTCCTTATCGAATTTTTCAATCAAATGAGGCGGCGGCCCATGTGGTGGACGCGCGCCCGATGGCCGTCCTTCACCCTTGGGTTTTTCTTCGGTGCCTTGCGCGCCAGCCATCAGCATGGTGCCCAATAACGCACCCATAGTCATCATCAGTTTTGTTTTCATGATTGTTCTTGTGGTTGCGGTTAAAAACGGAATTCCGATTTCAGCCTCATCAGTAAAACCCCATTACGCATAAAAGGTTGCGGCAAATTTTCAGATTGAGTTGCCACACGCGTCC
>CAZXHZ010000143.1:0-3632 GCA_964639755.1 uncultured Luteolibacter sp.
CCCGACGCGCCCTCACCGGCTTGCGCGGCATGGGCATTCCGAGTTTGTCGACCAGCAAGGGCAAGACGCGATCAATCAACGAATGAATGGTGTTCATGCGAAGAGTGTTCAAAAGAACTTATTCGCCGTCAACCCAAAAAAATCACGACGCCGCCCGTCCCGCAAAATGCTCCCTCGCCGCCGCCGCATCCACCGCGATGGCCGCCTTGAGTTCATCCAGCCCGGAAAATTTCCGCTCCCCGCGCAGGTGACGCACAAATTCGACCTCAATATCGCAGCCGTAAAGGTCGCCGGAAAAATCCAGCACATGCACCTCGAGCAAGCGTTGCTGCTCGCCCTCGATCGTCGGACGCAGACCAAGATTCGCCACCGCCGGCATCCAGTCGCCGTGATTCACCCTCGCCCGCACGACCCACACACCATCGGGCGGCACCTGCAACTCAGCGACCGAAAGATTTGCCGTCGGAAATCCGAGTTGGCGACCAAGTCGCGCGCCCTTGAGCACCTCGCCCCGCACTGCGTGCGCACGACCCAACATCCGCTCGGCTGCCGCAAGATTGCCATCGCGAATCGCCTGGCGAATCCGCGTGCTGCTGATCCGATCGCCCTCGGCCATCACCGGCGGCACCGCCACCAAGCGAAACCCATGCCGATGCGACTCGGATTGCAAAAATGCCACATCTCCCGAGCGACCCCGACCAAAGCGCCAGTCCTCCCCCACCGCGATCGTCCGCACCTCCGCCCGACACAATCGCCCAATGAAATCCGCCGCCTCCATCGCCGCCATCTCGGCGTCGAAATTCAACGCCGCAAACAAGTCGACCCCCAAGCTGCCCGCCAAATCCATCTTCTGCCCCAGCGTCGTCAACAACATCGCCGGCGCCTTGCCCGGAGCAATCACCCGGATCGGATGCGGATGAAAGGTCAGCAATCCCGCCATCCCCCCCTCGCGCCTAGCCGCCTCCACCGCCGCACCAATCACTGCCCGATGCCCCAAATGCACCCCATCAAAAACCCCCAACGCCAAATGCAAAGGCTCATCCAGCCCGGCAAGCTCTTCAAGGTGACGCAGCATCAACACGCCCACTGGATAAACCGCATCAACCCACCACACAAGCCCGCGAGTGGATCACTCCCGTACGAGCTGCTTGACCACTTCGGAGTCGGCTATTTTGTCTGAAATTTCTCTGACAAAATCGTCACCGCCTTCGAGGTGCGGGGAGTCATTCCCGCTTTAGCTTCACGTCGTTGTTTTTTTCACACGCTCATCGCATACACGCGAATGCGTGAATTGCCGGAACCGGCACTCGCAACTACAGACATGGCTCTCACGGAAAACAGAATCCGACTCAACACGCCACACACATGACACAACCGCCAAACCACAACTACCCCGACCACAGACTCGTGCCATCCGAGTTGTCACTTCAAGACGACTGGAACAGCGCTGCTGTCGCTGAACTCATCCAAGCCAAAAACGCGAACGGCTCACGACCAGCCTTTCTTTATCTCGGCCGCAGGGAAGCCTCACTTCTCCACGATCACCTCGCCAGCGCCTTCGGCAAGGAAGCCGTCGCCAACCTCAAAGGCACCTACTACATGGGCCTGCTCGTGGTGACCATCGCCTGCGACAGTTTCATCGCCACCGGTGGACGCAAAACCATCCGCAATCTCGAGGATCAAACCAAACGCCCCGAATGGCGCGACCGCCAGGACGATGCAATCTGGCAACTCCTGATCCGCTGAGGCGTCGCCCCTCAAATTTTTGAACTGCGAACGCGCCGGGTCGCGATGCCAGCGGCAGTATTTTCAATGTTTCACCGTCACGCCAACCACTTTTCCCAACAAAAACTCCGCAGCCTTCGATTCGTGAAGCGAGCCCGGTATTTGACGACCATCTCTGAGACTCGCTAAGCTTCGAGCATGGCTCATGGGACATCGAAAAAATCCAGCGCGAGCTCCCCATATTTTGACCCCCATACCGGCGCCGGTGTGCTCCTTGATGACGAGGAAGTCCCCTCGCTTCGGGTCCATGAATGCGGAGCCAAAGTGATCGACCGGCACTGGAGTCATCAACGCGTTCGCAGTCCGTACTGGAGGGCATATTTCAATCCCGATGAGGGCGCTGCCGTGCGCGTCGCAGGAAAGTGGATTTCTCTTGCCCCTTCGAGCGTGGTGATTGTTCCCGAGGACACACTTTTCGACTGCCGATGCCGCGGATCCGTGCGTCATTTGTGGATTCACTTTTCGTATCCGCTTGCGGGCGATCCACCATCGGCGTGGACGGGAAAATTGCAGGAACCCGAACGGGAGCTTTGGCACTCTTTGTATGATCTTGCGAATAGAAAATCTTCGCCCCATCGCCTGCGCTATGCCTGTGCCGCGGCGCTGATGCAGGAGCTCGGAAAAAAGGAACAAGCGATCCCGCCGACTCGCTCGGAAGAACTTCGACGCATCCATGCATGGATGAAAAACTGCATGCGCATACCGCCGTCACTGGACGAAATGGCGGTCCATGCCGGGATGTCGCGCCGATCTTTTTTGCGCTGGTTTTTAGCCGAAACCGGCGAAACACCCGTGGCCTTCCAGCGGCGCATCCGGATCCGCGAAGCCTGCCGCCTGTTGCGCTTCGGCGACCAATCGGTCGATGAGATCGCCGAAGCCACCGGCTTTGCCGACCGCCACCACTTCACGCGCGCCTTCAAGGCCATCACCAGCATGGGGCCCGCTGCATTCCGCCGCGCAAGCCCCGCGCGGTGAAAAAAACTTTTGGCACGAATCGACACATCTTGGGCACTCATTGGCATAGCCCGGTGAGGCTCTTCAGTTTAGGTTTTTTTCATGTCCACCGAAACCACTCACGAACGCGGCGCGCAACGCCTGAGCCTCGAGCAACTGCAGAAATGGGAAGCCTTGAAGTACGGCATGTTCATCCACTACGGCATGAGCACCTACACCGGAGCTGAACTCGACGACGGCAGCCATCCCTCCACGCTCTACGCACCCGACAAGCTTGATGTGGATCAATGGATCTCGGTCGCCCGCGACGCTGGGATGAAGTATGCCGTGCTCACTACCAAGCATGTCGCCGGTCACTGCCTCTGGCCGACCAAGCTCAACGACTATCATGTCGGCACCAGCGGCAACAAAACCGATGTCGTCGAAGCCTTCGTGAATGCCTGCGAAAAACGCGGCGTGCTGCCCGGCTTCTATTACTGCTCGTGGGATAACCACAACCGGTTTGAATCAGGCACCCCATCTGAGATCGCCTACGATCAGGCTTTTACAACCCGCGCCTACATGGATTTCCAAACTGCTCAGATCCAGGAGCTCCTCACCCAATACGGTCGGATCGGTGAAGTTTGGATTGATATTCCGAATGTTCTGCCGCGCTTCTACCGTCAGGAACTCTACAATCAGATCGCCGGGCTCCAGCCGGATGCCGTCATCATGATGAACAACGGCATCAGCGATGGCTCCAGCTACCCGGCCGACAAGGCCTGGCCTGCCGACATCATCGCCATCGAACGCTTCCTGCCCAACAGCCACACCGGCCATGTCAAATGGCGCGAGATCGAAGGCAAAAAGTATTACATGCCCGGCGAAGTCTGCGACCCCATCGGCCGCGAATG